>NZ_LOHS01000070.1 GCF_001642995.1 Streptomyces jeddahensis | reverse complement strand
GGGCTGGGGGCACCTCCCAGCGGTAGCTGGGGGAGGGTGGGCACAACCCACGACGGCGGGCGCCCTGGCCCAGTACCCGCACACCCCGGAGGGGTGGAGCCCAACCCACGACGGCGGGCGCCCTCGCGTGAGACCCGCAGCCCGTCGGGGTGGCCCTCCAAGACGTACCCTCGCACTGAGCGCCCGCTTAGAAATGCGGCCCTCATCACAGTGCGTACCGCATGACCATCGCGATACGTACGGGTAACTTCCCAGTGAGTCCTGCCCGATCCCCTCACCGGACACCTGGAGCCGTGATGCCCGAAGCCGTGATCGTCTCAGCCGCCCGTTCCCCGATCGGCCGCGCCTTCAAGGGCTCGCTGAAGGATCTGCGGCCGGACGACCTGACCGCCACGATCATCCAGGCCGCGCTGGCCAAGGTCCCCGAGCTGGACCCGAAGGACATCGACGACCTGATGCTCGGCTGCGGCCTGCCCGGCGGTGAGCAGGGCAACAACCTCGGCCGCATCGTCGCCGTGCAGATGGGCATGGACCACCTGCCCGGCTGCACGATCACCCGTTACTGTTCCTCGTCCCTGCAGACCTCGCGTATGGCGCTGCACGCCATCAAGGCGGGCGAGGGCGACGTCTTCATCTCGGCCGGCGTCGAGATGGTCTCCCGCTTCACCAAGGGCAACTCGGACAGCCTCCCGGACACGCACAACCCGCTCTTCGCCGAGGCCGAGGCCCGTACCGCCGCCGTCGCCGAGACCGAGGGCGCCGACTGGCACGACCCGCGCGAGGACGGCCTGGTGCCCGACCCGTACATCGCGATGGGCCAGACCGCCGAGAACCTCGCCCGGCTCAAGGGCGTCACGCGCGAGGAGATGGACGAGTTCGGCGTGCGCTCGCAGAACCTCGCCGAGCAGGCCATCGCCAAGGGCTTCTGGGAGCGCGAGATCACCCCGGTGACGCTCCCGGACGGGACCGTGGTGAGCAAGGACGACGGCCCGCGCCCGGGCGTCACGCTCGAGGGCGTGCAGGGCCTGAAGCCGGTCTTCCGCCCCGACGGCCGGATCACCGCCGCCAACTGCTGCCCGCTCAACGACGGCGCCGCCGCCCTCGTCATCATGAGCGACACCAAGGCCCGCGAGCTGGGCCTCACTCCGCTCGCCCGCATCGTGTCCACCGGCGTCTCCGGCCTGTCCCCCGAGATCATGGGCTACGGCCCGGTCGAGGCGTCGCAGCAGGCCCTCTCCCGCGCCGGGCTGACCATCGACGACATCGACCTGGTCGAGATCAACGAGGCCTTCGCGGCCCAAGTCATCCCGTCCTACCGCGACCTCGGCATCGACATCGACAAGCTGAACGTCAACGGCGGCGCCATCGCGGTCGGCCACCCCTTCGGCATGACGGGCGCCCGTATCACCGGCACCCTGATCAACAGCCTCCAGTTCCACGACAAGCAGTTCGGCCTGGAGACCATGTGCGTCGGCGGCGGCCAGGGCATGGCCATGGTCATCGAGCGGCTGAGCTGAGCTGCAGCGGAGGGTAGGGGTCGCCTGAGGTACGAAGGCGGCACCTGCCCGCAGCGGAAGCGAAGCTCAGCGCGACAGAGAGCGCGAGCGCCTCAGCTGAGCCGCGCCGCGGTGAGCTCCTCAGGGGTCGATTCGTGATCCAATCTCCCCCAGGATGTGACTTATCTCCTGGGGGAGAGCCATATCTGCAGGTCAGTCCGGCATCCGGGTAAACACATGTGACCAAAGAACTGTCCAATTCGTGACGTATTGCACTGACAGCTGCGCGGTGCAGGCCCCAAGCTGAGGTAGGAAGTCGGGGGTCTCTGTCTGAGTTCAGGAGTACGTCGTGAGTGCCATGCCTCTTGCCCTGCTGGTCACCACGACCGCCGCCGCGGTCGTGGGCGCCGCCGCCCTGCATTCCCTGCACGGGGTACGCAAGCAGATCGCGGCGCTGCGCGCGGAGCTGGCCGAGGGACGCACGGCATTCGCCCGCGCCGCGGTGCCCGCCGCCCGTACGACGTCGGACGCCGACGCGATACGCCTGGCCGTCGCCGCCGCTCTCGCCGACGAGCGCGAGCGCGAGCTGGCCGAGGCCCGCGCGTTCTGGGCTGCCCAGGAGGCGCGTGACGCCGCGGACGCCCCGTCGCTGCTCGGGCTGCCGCTCGACGACATGTATCTGCCGCGCCCGTCCGATTTCGCGGGCCTGGAGCCGGTGGTCGAGCCCGCCTCGGAGGCCGACGAGTTCGGGGAGTCCCCCGAGCTGGCCGCGGCCCGGCGCCGCCACCCCTCGCACCCGGACTTCGTCCCGGCACAGACGCGGGGCACCGACGACCACGAGCGCACCGTGGCCCGTCTCGAGACGCTCGCCGAGTCCGGCACGGAGCTGGCCGACGTGCGGCCCGGACCGCTGGGCACGCTCGATGTGTATGTGTTCGCGGACGGTACGACGCTGTGCATGACCCCGGGCCACCGCGACACGGCCGAGCGGCTGGCCGCCGCACTGCACGACGGCGACGCGCCCGTGCTGCTGGGCGGCTCCGCCATCTCCGGCGCCTACGCACTGACCTTCGCCGTCGGTGACGAGAATGTGTACGTCCTGGCGGACCGGGTCATCGCCAGCCTCTGACCGCCCTGCCCGCCCCCGCGGCAGGCGCGGGGGCGAAGGTGCACGCGGGCGCGGATCAGCTACACCCCGGCGCGCTTCTGGGCCTCCGCCACGAGCGCCAGCGCCTCGGCGAGCTGACTTTCCTCCGCGAGTACGAGCGCCAGGTCGCGGGCCGCGACCGTGATCTGGTCCGCGGCCGCGAACATCCCCGCGTCCGGCATCTCGCGCGGCTCCGCCTCCGGGTCCTCCAGGCGCTGGGCCCGCAGTGAGAGCTCCCTGGCCAGGGCCAGTGCCTCGGCCGCCGCGCCACGCTGCAGACGGCTCTGCGGAGCGGCCCTCAGACGGTCGGCGAAATGGTCCACGGCGGACGTCAAAGGAGTCGTATCTAGCACGCCGCGACCCTATGCGCCTGACCCTGGCTGTTGCCAACGGGCGAACGCTCAGGCACGGTGGCGTGAAGGACGGAACACATCGAGTGCGTCCGGAGGCGCCGATGTCCCAAGTCTTCTCCGAGGAGACCCACCGCAATCTGCTCGCTCGCATCCCTCACTGCACCGGCCGCGAAGTCTCCGACTGGCTTCGGGCTGTCGACGAAGGCCCCGCTCTCTTCCGCTTCGAGGAGAAGGTCAGCTGGCTCCGTGCCGAGCACAATCTCGCGTACGGGCATGCCAAGGCAATCATTCACGAGCACGACCTGAGGCGGGCCGCGCGCAAGCTGCGATGAGCGCGCTGCGCCGGACAGGCGTCGCAACCTACACAACGGCGAGGGGCCCGCGAACCGTGGTTCGCGGGCCCCTCGCCGTTGTCGGTGACAGGCGACGGCTGCGGGAGGCAGCCGTCACCGGTCTTGGTCGCCTCTTAGTCGTCGCCGCTGAAGATGGCGACCAGGCGCAGCATCTCGACGTAGATCCACACGAGCGTCATGGTCAGGCCGAACGCGGCCAGCCAGGACTCCTCACGGGGAGCGCCGTAGGCGATGCCGTCCTCGATCTGCTTGAAGTCGAGGGTGAGGAAGAAGGCGCCGAGCACGATCGCGATGATGCCGACGATCGCACCGAGCGGGCCCATGCTGCGCAGCCCGCCGTCCTCGGCGACGCCGAAGGCGACCAGCAGCAGGTTCACCGCCATGACCAGGATGAAGGCGATGGCGATCGCCATGCCGATGCGCGCGTACCGTGCGGTGACGCGGATCCAGCCCGCCTTGTAGATCAGGAGGGTGGCGCCGGAGACCGCCATGGTGCCCAGCACGGCCTGGAAGGGCGCGCCGCTCCAGCGGCTGTTGAACATCTCGCTGAAGACGCCGAGGAAAACACCCTCGAAGGCGGCGTAGGCGAGGATCAGCGCGGGCGAGGCCTTGCGCTTGAAGGACTGGACCATGGCCAGCACGAACGCCACGAGTGCGGAGCCGATGGCGAGGCCGTAGCTCGTGGGGGACACCGGCAGGACCGCCCAGGCCAGGACGGCGAAGACGGCGACCGTGCCGAGCGTCATCGCCGAACGCATGATGACGTCGTCCATCGTCATGCGGCCGGTGCTGACCGGGGCCTGCGGCGGGGCGCCGTACTGCAGGTCCTGAGGCGCGTACGGGTTCTGGGCGTAGGGGTTGGTGGGCGCCTGCGCGTACGGGTTGCCGCCCGCGTAGGGGTTGCCCGGGGCGTACTGCGTCCCGACAGCGGGTCCCCCGGCCTGCGGCTGCTGCGCGTTGAAGCCCGCGTAGCCGTTGTCGCGGCTGAACCCCCGTCGCGAGAAGACCGGGTTGCTGCTCCTCATCTCACTCCTCCATGGCCGCCCTGCGCGGCCTTGCCCCAAGAGTAATGGCCGGGCAAAGAATTGCCTCTAGTGCTTGGGGAGGATCTTTCCCCGCTTGTGACCTCGAACACCGGGCTCTCGCCCGGCATTCCCTCGATCGCTATTACGTATGGGAGGGCGGTTCGGTTCCGCCGTACGGCTGAACGGTTCTGCGGAGGTGCCGTCAGTCGAGCGGGAAGCCGGTGTATCCCTCCGCGAGATCGGTCTCGGCCGAGCGGGCGGTGGTGATCCGGTCCAGCCGGGCGAGCTGGATGCGGTCGTCGAAGGGGGTCGCGTCGGGGGCGCGGTGCAGCATGGTCGTCATCGCGTACGAGAAGCGCTCGGCCTGCCAGACGCGGCGCAGGCAGGTCTCGGAGTAGGAGTCGAGGCCGGTCGCGTCGCCCGTCGCCCGGAACTCGATGAGCGCGCGGGCGAAGGTGACGACGTCGCCGACGGCGAGGTTGAGGCCCTTGGCGCCGGTGGGCGGCACGATGTGCGCGGCGTCCCCGGCGAGGAACAGCCGGCCGTGGCGCATGGGCTCGTGGACGAAGCTGCGCATGGGCGTCACGGACTTCTGCGTGATGGGCCCGCGCTCCAGCCGCCAGTCGTCGTCCGTCTCGAAGCGCCGCTCCAGCTCGTCCCAGATCTCCTCGTCGCTCCAGTCCTGCGCGTCCGTGCCCTCGGGCACCTGCAGGTAGAGCCGGGACACGAACGGGGAGCGCATGCTCAGCAGGGCGAAACCGCGGTCGTGGCGGGCGTAGACGAGCTCGTCGTGCGAGGGCGGTACGTCGGCGAGGATGCCGAGCCAGCCGAAGGGGTACGTCCGCGCGAAGACCTGGGCGAGCTCCGCGGGCACGGCCTTGCGGGCGACGCCCCAGAAGCCGTCGCAGCCGACGACGTAGTCGCACTCGAGGACGTCCTCGCGGCCCTCGTGCCGGAAGCGGACCCGCGGGCTGTCCGTGTCCGCGCCCTCGACGGCCAGCGCCTCGGCCTCGAACAGCAGCGGCCCGCCCTCCTTGAGCTGCAGCGCGATGAGGTCCTTGCACACCTCGGTCTGCGCATAGACCATCACGGACCTGCCGCCGGTCAGCGCCGGGAAGTCGACGCGGTGGCGGCGGCGGTCGAAGCGCAGTTCGATCCCGTCGTGCGGCAGTCCCTCGCGGTCCATGCGCTCGCCGGCACCGGCCTCGCGCAGCACGTCGACGGTGCCCTGCTCCAGGATTCCGGCGCGCTGGCGGTGCTCGACGTAGGCCCGGTCGCGGCTCTCCAGGACGACGGAGTCGATGCCCGCGTTGTGTAGCAGGCGGGCGAGGAGGAGACCTGCGGGACCGGCTCCGATGATGCCGACGGTGGTGCGCATGCAAAAACCCCTTGTCCCTCTTGTTCGCGTGCTGGTCTTGTTCGTGAAATGAACTTAAGTTCATAATCATGCTCAGCGGGAGTGTCTTCCGGCTTCGGGCCGGTGTCAACGGGTCGCGCGGCTTCCGCGGCCTCTCGCTCCCAGCACGTAGCACGCGAAGGAGGGCCGTGATGGCCGATGAGTCCGTACGCCCGCTGGAGCGCGGTCTCGCCGTGCTGCGCGCCCTGGCGTCGGCTCCGTACGGGGACCAGGTGCGCGCGGGCGACCTCGTGCGCGCCACGGGCCTGGCCCGCTCCACCGTGGACCGGGTCGTGGCGACGCTGATCCGGCTCGGCCACCTGCGCCAGCAGGGCCAGGAGCTGCGTCTGACGCCGGGGCTGATGGAGCTGGGCAACGCGTATCTGGCCGCCGCGGGCCTGACCCCGGAGGTCGCGGCCCGTACGGCGCGCCTCGCGGACGAGCTCGACGAGTCGGTGTCGCTGGCCGTGCCCGACGGGGACGGCGCCCGGTTCGTCGCCCAGGCGACCCGGCGCCGCACCATGTCCGTGGCCTTCCGCATCGGCGATCTGCTGCCCGCCGAGCGGTGCGCGCCGGGCTCGCTGTTCGCCGCGGGCTGGGACGAGCGGCAGTGGGCGGAGTGGCGCACCCGACGGGCCGCCGATCCGGAGACCCGCGCGTTCACGGCGGTGCCACCGCGCCGCATCCCGGAGGCGGAGTTCGCCGACCGGGCCCGGCGGGCGGGCACGGCAGGCTGGGCGCTGGACGACCAGCTGATCGAACCGGGACTGGTGGCCGTGTCCGTGCCGGTGCCCGGACCCGGCGGCGCCGTCCGGTGCGCGCTGAGCGCGGTCAGCCATACGAGCAGGCACACGCCGGAGGGCCTCGCGAAGGCCGTACTGCCACGGCTGCAGGAGGAGGCGGCATGGCTGTCCGAGGCCCTCGAGCGCTCGCATACGGCACCGCCGCCTGCCCCATCGGCATCGTCGGCATGGGCTGCTACACCCGCTGACGCCGCGCGTAACGCCAAGGCCGAGCTCGGTGCGGGCTTTCTGCAGTCGCTCGCGCGAGGGCTGGCCGTGGTGTGCGCGCTGGGTGCGGCGCGCGGCGAGGGGCTGCCGCTCACGGCGCTCGCCGCGGCGACGGGGCTGCCACGGGCCACGGCCCGCCGCTGCCTGATCACCCTGGAGCAGGAGGGGTACGCGACCCACGACGGCCGCCTCTTCCGCCCCCTGCCCCGCATCCTGGAGCTCGGCTACGCCCGCCTCTCCGCGCTCTCCTTCGCCGAACTCGCCGAGCCGCACCTGCGCGACCTCGTCGGCCGTGTCCACGAGTCCGCTTCGGTGACCGTCCTTGACGGCACGGACATCCGGTACGTGGCGCGTGTACCGACCGTCCGCATCATGAGCGTGCACATCGCGCCCGGGACGCGCTTCCCGGCGTATGCGACCGCGATGGGCCGG
This sequence comes from Streptomyces jeddahensis, assembly GCF_001642995.1. Classification (GTDB taxonomy): domain Bacteria; phylum Actinomycetota; class Actinomycetes; order Streptomycetales; family Streptomycetaceae; genus Streptomyces; species Streptomyces jeddahensis. The sequence goes on along the minus strand of NZ_LOHS01000070.1, from coordinate 160,516 downwards.
GTGCTGCTGGCCGGGCTGCCGGAGGACGAGCGCGCCCGCGTCCTGGCGGACGCGCCGCCGCAGCCCCTCACCCGCTGCACGGTCACCTCGGTCGCGGCTCTCGCCGACATCGTGCGGACCACGGCCGAGCAGGGCTACGCGGCCATCGACGAGGAACTGGAGGAGGGCCTGCGCTCGGTGGCCGTACCCGTGAGGGACGCGCACGGCCGCGTGATCGCCGCCCTCAACGTCGCGCAGCACTCCGGAGAGGCGCCTCTCGACGAGACCCGCAACGCCCTGCTGCCCGCTCTCCGCGAGACGGCCGCGGCGATCGAGGCCGACCTGCACACGGCGGGGCGCTTCAACACCGTGCGCGTTCCGTAGCCGGCCGGACGGCCATCGTGTGCGTCGTGCGCCGGCCGCCTCTCGGCTGGGGGCACTGCGCGGCCCTGCGGGTTCGTTGCGGCCGTGCGAGACCGCCGTTTGCTCATGCACGGTCGCCTGAGCGGGAAAGTGCCCGGAGCCGGACTTGAACCGGCACGCCCGCGAAGGGGCAGCGAGGTTTAAGCTCGCCGTGTCTGCATTCCACCATCCGGGCAGGTCGTGGCTCCGCATCAAGGGTCAGAGCCTATCCGGCAGACATCCCCCGAACAGCGGAACGACAGACCGATGTTGTCTTATTTTATTGACGTCTGAGGGTGCATCAGGACACGCAGGGCTTAATCCGCACTTGCCAAGGGCCCGTCCGCTTCCCGGGTCCTGCGGCGCTGATTGACGGGATTTCACCGCCCCGTCACCTGCTCCGCGGGCCCTCGACGCGCCACCTCACACCTTCGGGTGCCCGACTTCCCCGTAAACAGATGTCATCCGAACGTATGACACCGAGTTGTGCCGTTGCGTGGGGAAGCGGCGCGGCGGAAGGGCCCGAACGGTGCTCCCGTCCGGGCCCTTCTGCCGTCGTCCGTGTGCCGGTCGGTGCGTCAGCCCCAGGTGCGGGCCCGAAGCGGCATCCCGGACGTGCCGGACGGGAGCGACTTGACCGCCAGGACCTGGTTGACGCCGATGCGGTTGCGCTCGAAGGACAGCGCACAGGCCGCCATGTAGAGGCGCCAGACACGGGCCCGTCCGGGGCTCGTCAGCTTCACGGCGGCCGGCCAGTTCGCCTCCAGGTTGGCCACCCAGCGGCGCAGCGTCAGGCCGTAGTGCTCGCGGATCGACTCGAGGTCGCGCACCTCGAAGCCGGCCTGCTCCAGCAGCCCCACGGTGGCGCCGACAGGCTGCAGCTCTCCGTCCGGGAAGACGTAGGCGTCGATGAACTCGTCGACCTCGTACGTCGATTCGTCGGCCTGCGGGCGGCGCGCGATCTGGTGGTTGAGCAGCCGTCCGCCGGGCTTGAGGAGGCCGTACAGGCTCTTCGCGTACTCCAGATAGCGGGTGGAGCCGACGTGCTCGGCCATGCCGATCGAGGAGATCGCGTCGAACGGGCCGTCGACGACGTCGCGGTAGTCCTGGACCCGGATCTCGATCCGGTCCGTCAGGCCCTCCTCCGCGATCCGCTTGCGCGCGTACGCCGCCTGCTCGCCGGAGAGCGTGATGCCGACGACGCTGACGCCGTGCTCGCGGGCCGCGTGGATCGCCATGGAGCCCCAGCCGCAGCCGACGTCGAGCAGCCGCTGCCCGGGCTGCAACCCGAGCTTCCCGGCGACGAGTTCGAGTTTGTCGCGCTGTGCGTCCTCGAGCGGGCTGTCCGGTGTCTCCCAGTACGCGCACGAGTAGACCATCGACGGTCCGAGCACCAGCTCGTAGAAGTCGTTGCCCACGTCATAGTGGTGGCTGACCGCCCGCTTGTCGCTGCGTTTGGTGTGCAGGTGCAGGCGTCCGTGCCGGCGCATCTCCTCGCGCGGCGGGGCTGGCGGCAGGAACGGCCCGCCCAGCGTGAAGAGGCCGCGGATGGCGGCCCGCACCTCGGGGTCGCGCAGCGCGTCCCACGCGCCCCTGGCGTCCTCGCCGCGCTCCCAGACGAGCCCGGACATCAGGTCCAGCGCCTCGTAGAGATCGCCGTCCACATCGAGCTCGCCTGCCACCCAGCCGCGGGCCAGCCCCAGTTCACCGGGCTTCCACAGCAGGCGCCGCACGGCGCGGCGGTGGCGTACGACGAGCGTGGGGGCGCCCGGCGGCCCGGCTTCCGACCCGTCCCAGGCGCGGACACGCACAGGGAGCGGAGCCCCCAGCAACTGCTCAAGAAGCGTCTTCAGCCGCAGTGCGGCATCCTGCATGGCGCACACCTCCGTGACGAGCGGATCGCGGAACGGTCCAACACCACGTAAACACCGACGGCGCCCGTGCGCAGTCCCATTGAAGAGTTACGTCCACGCAAAATGCCTGCAGCCCACACGTATGGCGCACGTGCAGCACGCCGCACACGCGCCCGGAAGCCCATCCGGCCGCCGTCCAGGCGCCTTTCGCCAGACGGACCAGGGCCTCGGACACACCGAAGGGGCCGCCCGCACCACGGATGGCGGGCGGCCCCTTCGGGCTGAGCAGATGACCCTGAGGCCAGGAGGCGACGACCCTCAGGTCAGGAGGCCTTGGCCTTCTCCCCGGGCTTGGCGGCGGGCTGGGCCGACGCCGGCGCGGGGGCCGGCTTGGCGGCCTCGTAGAACTCCTCGCGCGGGGTCTCCATGGCGCCGAGGGAGACGACCTCGCGCTTGAGGAACATGCCGAGCGTCCAGTCCGCGAAGACGCGGATCTTGCGGTTCCAGGTCGGCATCGCCAGGCCGTGGTAGCCGCGGTGCATGTACCAGGCGAGACGGCCCTTGAGCTTGATCTTCATCTTGCCCATGACGATCATCGCGACGCCCTTGTGCAGGCCGAGACCGGCGACCGCACCCTTGTTGGCGTGGCTGTACGTCTTCTGCGGGAAGCCGCGCATCCCGGCGATGACGTTGTCGCCGAGGACCCTGGCCTGACGCAGCGCGTGCTGGGCGTTCGGCGGGCACCAGGCGTTGGGGTTGCCGGCCTTGCGACCGATGACGTCCGGCACCTGGGCGTTGTCGCCCGCGGCCCAGATGTAGTCGGTGCCCTGGACCTGGAGGGTCTCGCTGGTGTCGACGTGGCCGCGGGGGCCGAGCGGCAGGCCGAAGCGGGCCAGCGCCGGGTTCGGCTTCACACCGGCGGTCCACACGATGGTGTTGGAGTCGACCTCGAGGCCGTTCTTCAGCACCACGTGGCCGTCCACGCAGGAGTCCATGGAGGTGGAGAGGTAGACCTCGACCCCGCGGCTCTCCAGGTGCTCCTTGCCGTACTGGCCGAGCTTGGGGCCGACCTCGGGAAGGATCTTGTCCGCTGCGTCGACGAGGATGAAGCGCATGTCCTCACGGGACACGCTGCTGTAGTACTTCGCCGCGTCGCGGGCCATGTCCTCGACCTCGCCGACGGTCTCCGCACCGGCGAAGCCGCCGCCCACGAAGACGAAGGTCAGCGCCTTGCGGCGGACATCCTCGTCGGTCGTGGAGTCGGCCTTGTCGAGCTGCTCGAGGACGTGGTTGCGCAGGCCGATGGCCTCCTCGATGCCCTTCATGCCGATGCCCTGCTCGGCGAGGCCGGGGATCGGGAAGGTACGGGAGATCGCGCCGAGCGCGATGACGAGGTAGTCGAAAGGCAGCTCGTACGCCTCGCCGACCAGCGGGGCGATCGTGGCGACCTTGCGGTCCTGGTCGATGGTGGTGACCCGGCCGGTGAGGACCTCAGCCTTGGGCAGCACGCGTCGCAGCGGGACGACGACGTGCCGAGGCGAGATGCTGCCGGCGGCGGCTTCGGGGAGGAAGGGCTGGTACGTCATGTACGAGCGGGGGTCGACGACCGTGACGGTCGCCTCGCCGTAGCGCATCTTCTTGAGGATGCGGCGAGCTGCGTACAGGCCTACGTACCCGCCCCCGACTACGAGGATCCTGGGACGCTCCGTGGTGCTCATGGCATCGAGTATCCACCCGCACGGAGGGGGTCGCTCGTGCGCCCCTTCACAAGCTTGGTCGGGGCCTCTGCTACACTGCCCGGCCCTCGTGACGGAGATCATGGCGTCCCGGGGAACCACAGCACCTCACCAACCGTTGTCAAGGCCTCGTGAGCTGCCCCTCAGTGGTTTCGCAGGGGCCGTACCGCCGCGCAGCGCCCGGGACTTCCGTCGCATCGGCGAGGGTTCACTGCGGGCCTTCCGGGCCCCAAGGACCCTCCCCTGCGGGCCCAGCCGCAGGAATCGGTGCCCTACCGGGCGGAATTCCTTGTGAAGAACTTCACGAAGTTTTCCGACGCCTCGTCGCCGAGGGGGTTTTCCGGCCCCCTCGGGCGCGCTCAGACGATATAAGGCCCGCTCAAGCGATGGATAGAGCGATCCCGTCGAGGATGTCGTGCTCACTGACGACGACCTCGCGGACGCCGACCCGTTCCATGATCGAGAGCAGCACGAGGGCACCCGCGCCGATGACGTCCACCCGGCCCGGGTGCATCACGGGGATGGCCGCGCGCTCATCGTGCGTGGAGGAGAGCAGCTGCCGCGTGATGGCGGCGACCTGCTCGTACGAGATGCGCGAGTGGTGGATCGCCGCGGAGTCGTACTCCTGGAGGCCCAGCGCGATGGCGGCCACGGTGGTGACCGACCCCGCGAGCCCGACCAGTGTGCGCGCCTCCTTGAGCGGCACCGTCTGCTCGGCGAGGTCGAGCGCGGCCTCGATGTCGGCGCGGATGGCCTCGATCTGACCCTGCGTCGGAGGGTCGGTGACCGCTCCGTCGCGTACGAGGTGGCGCTCGGTCATCCGCACGCAGCCGATGTCGACGGAGCGGGCGGCCCGCACGTGCTCCTCGCCGACGACGAACTCGGTCGAGCCCCCGCCGATGTCGACGACCAGGAAGGGCTTCTCGAAGTGGTCCCTCCCTACGAGCTCCTTGGTCGCCCCGGTGAAGGAGAACTCCGCCTCCTGGTCGCCGGTGATGACCTCCGGCTCCACTCCGAGGATGTCGAGGACGCCCCGGACGAAGTCGTCGCGGTTCTCGGCATCGCGGGACGCGGAGGTGGCCACGAACCGGATCTTCTGCGCGCCGTGCGCCCTGATCGCCTCGGCGTACTCGCGGCACGCGGCGAAGGTCCGCTCCAGCGCCTCGGGCGCCAGCCGCCCGGTCCGGTCGACGCCCTGGCCGAGCCGCACGATCTGCATCCGCCGGTCGAGCTCGACGAGCTCACCGCCGGGCCGGACGTCCGCGACGAGCAGCCGGATGGAGTTGGTACCGCAGTCGATGGCGGCGACACGGGTCATGGGCGATTCCTTCTGCGATCGGGGCCGGCAATCAGCCCGTCCGGCGCTTGAGGACGAGGCCGTTCAGGCCGATAGCGGGGTCTGGGGGCGCAGCCCCCAGGTACGGGAAGGGTAGGGGCGGCGGGGGCGATCACCCTTCGGCAGACACCACGCACGGCCCCTTGCGCCACCACTCGGGAAGCATCGCGATGGCCTCGTCGCCGAGCGGGTTCACGCCCGGGCCGGCGGCCAGCGAGTGCGCCACCAGCACATGCAGGCACTTCACCCGATCCGGCATGCCCCCCGCGCTGGGGAACCCGGTGAGCTCCTCGATCTCGTCCCGCCGCCGGATGTAGTCCTCGTGCGCCGCCCGGTACGCGGCCGCCAGCTCGGGATCGGTCGCCAGCCGCTCCGTCATCTCCTTCATGACGCCGTCGGCCTCGAGCGTGCCGATCGCGGACGCCGCCCGCGGGCACGTCAGGTAGTACAGCGTCGGGAACGGCGTGCCGTCCGGCAGCCGCGGCGCCGTCTCGACGACGTCCGGCTGTCCGCACGGGCAGCGGTGCGCGATGGCCCGCAGCCCGCGCGGCGGCCGGCCGAGCTGCTGCTTGAAGGCCTCGACGTCCGCGTCGGTCGGCTCGGTGCGCGGGGTGGGCGGCGGGGGGGTTTCCATGCCGTGAGCTGCGTCTTTCAGTAGTCAGGTACGAGGTCGAACAGAGGTCGTACAAGGGTCGCACGACGGGGTGCATCGCATGTCGGTCAGCCGTCGGAGCGGTCGGCCTTGTCGACGCCGTCCCAGACGTTGGCGTACCAGGGGCGATCGGCCGCCCTCTCGTGCGTACGCGTCTGCTTCACCGGGTGCGGGTCGATCACGATGTAGCCGGTCTCGCCCGGCATCACATAGTGCAGCCGCTCCCGGATCCGCTGCTCCGCGTACGCGTCGTCCTTCCAGCGTGCCTTGAGGTCGCGGAGCTCCTCGACCCGCTCCCGGGCCTGTTTCCGCTGCCGCTCCAGATCCTCTATCTCGGCTCGCTGCGCGACGTACTGCCTTATCGGATACGCGAGCGCGACGATCAGCGAGCAGAGCACCAGCGCGAGCAGCGCGGCGCGGCCGGTGAGGCGGGAGCGGCGGGCCTGGCGCCGGGTCTGGGAGCGGTAGACACGGGCGGCGGTCTGCTCGCCGAGCAGCCGCAGCCGGGTCGCGGTGGAGAACCGGTCCCGGTCCTTCGCGCCCATCTTCTCCCGCCTCCCCGTCACGTGCGTACGTCCCCGCACACGGTACGGGACCGGGTACGGGGACGTACGTACGACTGGCTGACTGGTCGGACCAGCCCCTTGCGGGGGCTCTCAGCCCTCAGCCTGCCGCCAGAGCCTCAGCCCTTGGGCCGCCAGGGCCTCAGCCCTTGAAGCGCGGGAACGCGCTGCGGCCCGCGTACACCGCCGCGTCGTCGAGGATCTCCTCGATGCGCAGCAGCTGGTTGTACTTGGCGACGCGCTCGGAGCGGGCCGGGGCGCCGGTCTTGATCTGGCCGCAGTTGGTGGCGACGGCCAGGTCGGCGATGGTGACGTCCTCGGTCTCGCCGGAGCGGTGGGACATCATGCACTTGAAGCCGTTGCGCTGGGCCAGCTCGACGGCGTCCAGGGTCTCGGTCAGCGAACCGATCTGGTTGACCTTGACCAGCAGGGCGTTGGCGGCGCCCTCCTCGATGCCGCGGGCGAGGCGCTCGGGGTTGGTGACGAACAGGTCGTCGCCGACCAGCTGGACCTTGTCGCCGAGCTTGTCGGTGATGACCTTCCAGCCGGCCCAGTCGTCCTCGAACAGCGGGTCCTCGATGGAGACGAGCGGGTACGCGGAGACGAGCTCCTCGTAGTACTCGGTCATCTCGGCGGCGGAGCGCTCCTTGCCCTCGAAGAGGTACTTGCCGTCCTTGTAGAACTCGGAGGCGGCGACGTCGAGGGCGAGGGCGATCTGCTCGCCGGGGGCGTAGCCGGCCTCCTTGATGGCCTCGAGGATGAGGTCGAGGGCCTCGCGGTTGGAGCCGAGGTTCGGGGCGAAGCCGCCCTCGTCGCCGAGGCCGGTGGCCAGGCCCTTGGCCTTCAGCACCTTCTTGAGGGTGTGGTAGACCTCGGTGCCCCAGCGCAGGGCCTCGGAGAAGGACTCCGCGCCGATCGGGGCGATCATGAACTCCTGGATGTCCACGTTGGAGTCGGCGTGCGAGCCGCCGTTCAGGATGTTCATCATCGGCACCGGCAGCAGGTGCGCGTTGGGGCCGCCCAGGTAGCGGAAGAGCGGGAGGTCGGAGGCCTCGGAGGCGGCGTGGGCGACGGCGAGCGAGACGCCGAGGATGGCGTTGGCGCCGAGCGAGGACTTGTCCGGGGTGGCGTCCAGGTCGAACATCGCCTGGTCGATCAGGCGCTGCTCGGTGGCGTCGTACCCGACGAGCTCCGGGCCGATCTGCTCGATGACGGCGAGGACGGCCTTCTCGACGCCCTTGCCGCCGTAACGGTTGGCGTCTCCGTCACGGAGCTCGAGGGCCTCGAACGCACCGGTGGAGGCACCGGAGGGGACGGCGGCACGGCCGGTGCTGCCGTCGTCGAGGCCGACCTCGACCTCGACCGTGGGGTTGCCCCGGGAGTCGAGGATTTCCCGGGCTACGACGACGTCGATGGACGGCACGAGCATCTCCTTCATGGGATGTGACGCTGAAAGTGCGGGGCCGTATGTCTTTGGCCTTGCGACACGAGCCTATCCGGCTCCAGGACGACGGCCAGCCGACCGACCGGCCCTTGGACAAACTGAAAGCAAATTGTTTCTGAACGGAACAAAGTGAGGGGGCATCCCGGTACCTACGGGCCCGCACCGGGACGGACCTCGCCCCGGCCCGCGGGGGGACACGGGCCGGGGCGAGGGGTCTGGGGACATCCGTGGACATCCGGGAACATCCAGGGATATCCGGGGATATCCGGGGATATCCGGGGCGAGGGTCGCTCAGCTGAGGTGGAGCTGCTGGCCCGGGTAGATGGCGTTGCAGTCCTGGACGACACCCTTGTTCAGGTCGAACAGCTGCTTCCAGCCGCCCTTGACCTTGTACTGCTCGGCGATCTTGCCGAGGGTGTCGCCCTGCACGACCTTGTACTCGCCGTCGCCCTTCGCGACCTGCTCGCCGGCCGCGGTCTCGACCGTCGCGCCGCCGCCCTCAGCGCCGGAGGCGGTCTGCTGCTCCGTGCTCGGCGCGGCCGTGTCCTGCGTGGGCGCGCTCGGGGAGGTCGTGCTCGGCGTGGTGGTGCTCTGGCTCGGCTCGCTCTGCTGGGTGGCGGTGTCCGTAGTCGCGGAGTCCGTGGTGTCCGCGCTGGTGCCGCCCTCGTACGGGGTGTTGGAGAGGTTCACGCCACAGGTCGGCCAAGCGCCCTTGCCCTGACCCGCCAGGACCTTCTCAGCGACGGCTATCTGCTGCTCCTTGGTGGCCTTGTCGGCCGTGGCCGCGTACTCGGTACCGCCGTAGGCGGCCCACGTGGAGGCCGAGAACTGCAGGCCGCCGTAGTAGCCGTTGCCGGTGTTGATGGACCAGTTGCCACCCGACTCGCACTGGGCGACGGCGTCCCACTCGGCGGCGGTGGCGGCGGAGGCGGAGCCGGCCGTCATCAGCGGAGCGGCGATGGCGACGCCGGTCACACCGGCGAGCGAAGCGATGCGAGAAGTGCGGCTGAGAACGGACGCGCGACGGTGCTTGCCCTTGCTGGAACGCAGCATGGAGTGATCCCCTCACCGACGCCTACGAGGTGAGCTGTCGGGTTCGGGCCGCGTGAGTTGCCCGGTCGCGCTTTCGTTGCGCGCGACTTCACCCCAAGCCGGTTCCGACCGTTGTCAGCCGCCACCCTGTGCTCGACTGCTCAACTGCCGTTGCCGGCGCAAACCTTGGGTCCCCCGCTCCTGCCTACGGCGCTGGACGCGACGACTGAACCCGCATGGCCGTCGGCAGGATTCGGCGTGACGACCGCGAGTGCCCGCTGTGGCGAGCGGTCACGACCGTAAACATCCGCTTGAGCGGATTTCAAAGACGATCAGGGCTTCTGAGACGCATCTCTCAGCCTCACCAAAACGGACAATTGGCCCTGAACTATCGCTATTTATCGGTCGATTCGAGACCGAGATCCAGGACCTGACCGGGGAGGATGAGGTCGGGGTCGGCACCGACGGTCTTCTTGTTCTCCTCGTACAGAGCGGTCCATCCGCCCTCGATGTCATGCACGTCTGCGATCGCCCAGAGGTTGTCGCCGGTGCGCACGGTGTACGAACCGTCGTCGCCGCGACCCGCGTCGGAGCGCGAGGCGTGGCGGCCGGAGGAGTCGGAGGATCGCGTGTCCGCCGGGCCCTCCTGGGCGCTTTCGCCGCGGTGCCGGCCGGTTCCCTCGCCTTCGGAGGGAGTCTCGCCGGACTCGGCGGCGTCCGTGGCGGCCGCATCGGAGGACGAACCGCCGTCACCCTGGTCGGACTTATCGGACTTGCCCGAATCGCCCTGATTGCTCTCATCGGAGTCGCCGGAGGCAGCCGGTTCGTCAGCGGTACCGGAGGCGCCGTCGGCCGGCTCGTCGGAGGCCGAGGGCTCCGTCGCGTCCGAGGAACCGGACGACGCGTCGGACGAGGAGCCCGATGTGTCCTCCGACACACCCGTGTCGACGTCCGCCGCAGCCTCGTCCGCGGTGAGGCCGACGAGCAGAGAGCACGTCGGCCACGCCTTCGGCCCTTCGTCGGCCAGGACCTTCTCGGCGACGGCTATCTGCTGCGAACGGCTCGCCTTGTCCGCGCTCGGGGCGTAGTCGAGGCCGCCGTAGTTCTCCCAGGTCTCCTGTGTGAGCTGCAGACCGCCGTAGTGGCCGTTGCCCTCGTTCGCACTCCATGCGCCGCCGCTCTCGCAGTCGGCGAGGCGGTCCCAGGTGGCGGTGTCCGCGGCGCTGGCGCTGGTGGCGCCGAGCAGCGGGATCGCGATGGCTGATCCGGTCACCCCCGCCGCGACGATGAGGGCCGGAGCCTGGCGGGGGCGACGGTGTCGGCCGTTCCCGGAGAGCATGCGGTTGCCTTTCGCGGTCGGGGACTTCCCCGGCCGGGTGGAGCCAACCGGGCAAGACTGGGATGACCGGGACAGCTGATGCCCGAGTCGACGGTGAAAGTAGCGGGAGTCGAACGCTTGTCACAAGTCGATGCAGCGGAGATCACGTGAAAGTCACAAGATTGACGGACCATCAGCTGCTGACGCGGCGCGGGGCCGGTGGTCGCTTTCCGGCCGGTTCGGCTACCACTGCGGCTACGACTGCGGGGTGAAGCGCACGGGCAGTGTCCGCAGCCCCCGCATGATGAGCCCCCCGCGCCACCTCAAATCGTCGGGGTCCGCATCGAGTTGCAGGTCGGGGAGGCGCGTGAGCAGCGTGGCGAGAGCCGTCTGACCTTCCAGCCGGGCGAGCGGTGCGCCCAGGCAGTAGTGGATGCCGTGGCCGTATCCGAGGTGCTGGTTGTCGCGCCGGGCCAGGTCGAGCGTGTCCGGATCGGCGAACCGCTCGGGGTCGCGGTCGGCCGCGGCGAGTACGACGAGGACCGGGTCGCCCGGCTCGATGTGCTGCCCGCCGATGGTGAGCGCCTCGGTCGCGAACCGCCAGGTGGCGAGCTCCACCGGGCCGTCGTAACGGAGGAGTTCCTCGACTCCCGTGGCGAGCAGGCCCGTCTCGCCCGCGGCGAGGGACCTCTGCAGTCGCTCGCGCTGGACGGGATTGCGCAGCAGGGCGTACGTGCCGTTCCCGATGAGGTTGACGGTCGTCTCGAACCCCGCAAAGAGAAGGATGAAGGCCATCGCGGCCGCCTCGTTCTCGGTGAGGTGCTCGCCGTGGTCGGAGGCGCGGATGAGCCCGGAGATGAGGTCGTCGTCGCCGTCCTCGCGCAGGCGTTCGCGCTTGCGGTGGATCAGGTCGGCGAGATAGCCGCGCATCTTCTTCACGGACCGGGCGACGCCCCCGCGCGGCCCGCCGCCGTGGCGGATCATCATGCCTGCCCAGTCCCGGAAGTCGTCCTGGTCCTCCCGGGGGACGCCGAGCATGTCGCAAATGGCGTAGATGGGAAGGGGGAAGGCGAACTCGTGGATGAGGTCGGCGGTCCCGCGGTGGGCGAACTGGTCGATGAGGTGGTCGGTGAGTTCCTGCACGCGCGGCGCGAACTCGGCCACGCGGCGCGGCGTGAACGCCTTCGACACCAGCCGCCGCAGCCGCGTGTGGTCCGGCGGGTCGATGTTGAGCAGATGTGTCATCAGCTCCGCCTTGCGCTCACCGGGGATCCCCGTCTTGCCCTTCGCGTGCGCGGGCTCGTCGTGGTGCGCCGGGTTCTTCGACAGCCGCTGGTCGGCGAGCGCCTGCCGCGCGTCCGCATACCGGGTCACGAGCCAGGCCTCGACCCCGCTGGGCAGCCGGGTCCGGTGCACGGGCGCGTGCTCGCGCAGCCAGGCGTAGGCGGGATAGGGATCGGCGGCGAACTCCCAGGTGAAGAGCTCGGGGGCGGGTCCTGCTGCGCGAGCGGGTCCTTCTGCAGGGGTAGGGCCCTCTACGGGAGCGGGTCCCTCTGCGGGAGCGGGTCCCTGCGGAGGAGCGGGTCCCTCTGCGGGGGTTGCGGCGGGGTTCTGGTCGTGCACGTCTCGACCGTAGCCGTAGTCCGGGGTACGGCGGACTACGGGCGGACGGCGGCCCGGCCTGCTCCGTGGGCCCGCGGGCCCGGGGACAGTCGCCACAGCACATGCGATCACCGGCGCGCCGGGGCCCACAGTCGGGCACGCCCACGCGACCGCCGTGCTCGCACGCCCGGGGCCGGGCCGTCGCGACAGGCCGGCCGGCGCTCAGCCCGTCGTGCTCGCCTCCTCCGCGGCGCGTATCGCGTCGCGGTACGAGCGGGCCGCCGCGCGCAGTGCCGTCTCCGGGTCGACGCCCTCCGCTTCGGCGCGGGCGGCCAGCGCCAGCAGTTCGTATCCGATGCCGCTGCCGGCCGGGAGGGCGACGTCGAGCCCGGCCGTGCGCGTGCGCGACGCGAGCTTGGCGGCGAGCGCGAGGGCGGGCTGGTGCAGCGGGATGCCCTCGGTCACGGATGTGCGCTGCTTCTCCACCGCCTTGGTGCGCAGCCAGTGCGCCTTGACGTCCTCCGGCGTCTCCGCTGTGTCTTCGCCGAAGACATGGGGGTGGCGGTGGATGAGCTTCTCGACGATCGTGCCCGCCACGTCGTCGATGGAGAACGCCTCGGCCCCGTCCTCCGGGCGGCCCTCCTGCGCGATACGGGCGTGGAAGACGACCTGGAGCAGCACGTCGCCCAGCTCCTCCCGCAGTTCGTCGCGGTCGCCGGACTCGATGGCCTCGACGAGTTCGTACGCCTCCTCGATGCCGTACTTGGCGAGGCCCTGGTGCGTCTGGGTCGATGACCAGGGGCATTCGGCGCGGATGCGGTCCATGACCTGGACGAGGTCGAGGAGGCGGGCGCCCGGCAGGTCGTACGAACCGGGGAGCAGCTCCAGTTCGGGCATCTGCACGCGGCCCGAGCCGGCCAGCCTCGCGAGGCCGTCGGTCAGCCGCGGCTCGCCCTCGCCCGTGGCGACGACGGTCACCGTCCGCCCGCCCGCGCAGGCGTCCACCAGCTCCTGGGCCGTGGGGGCCGCCTGCTCGACCTCAATGCCCGCGTCCCGCAGATAGGGCAGCTGCGGGTGCGCCTCGTCGGCGCACAGCACGCGGTCGGCCGCGCGGAGCGTCTGCCAGGCGGGCCAGGAGAGCAGGCCGGGCGCGACGCGATGGCTGGTGGTGAGCAGGACGATGCGGCCGGGGTCCGCAGAGCTGGTTGCGTTCACGCATCGAACGTAACCCACGGCACCGACATCGCCCCGCGCTCCGGGCGCTGCACAGCGCGCACCCTCAGACGTGGCACAGCGCGCACCTCCAGACGCTGCACAGCACGCACCACCCGACGCTCCACAGCGCGTACCGCCCGACGCTGCACAGCACGCACCGCCCGACGCTGCACAGCACGCACCGCCCGGCCTTGCGGCCTGCCGCCGCGGCGGCCCTACGTCGGGGCCGCCACGGTTGCCCTACGCCTGGTTCGTGCCCGCCGACGTCACCTCGCGGATCCACGGCGTCTTGGCGTCCGCGCGCTGGCTCTTCTCCACGTCCCAGGTGCCGTACCGCGGGTTCAGGTCGATGTCGAGGGCCTTCGACGCTTCGGAGAGGGCCTTCCAGAAAGTGGCCTGGCCAGCCGGCGTGTTCATATCGGCGCCGAGCCGCTTCGCGAGCTCCTGGGCCTCGATCTCCGTACGGATGCTTTCGTCGATGTGTGCCGGGGCGATGTTGTACCGCTGCAGCCAGTCCGCCTCGAGCTGCTTCGCGCCGCCGAGCTGCTGCTCGAGGCCGGCCCGCGCCTCCTGGACCTGCTTGCGCGTGACCGTCACCCCGGCGTCGGCGGCGGCGCGGTGCACCACGCGGTCCAGCACCAGGCTGTGGAGTGTGGCGCGGGTGAGGCCGCCGGTGGCGGCGATGGCCTGCGCGTACTGCGCGTCGTTCGGCGAGGCGGCCCGCTGGGCGTCCCGCACCTCGGCCACCCGGGTCTCCAGCTGTGCGACCGTGATCCGGTCGCCGCCGACGACGGCCGCGGCCCCGGGGCGTGCATCGTTTCCGCAGCCGGTGAGCAGCGGGGTCGCGGCGAGGAGTGCCACGGAGGAGACGGCGAGCGCGATGCGGCGACGGCGGCGGTGCAAGGAAGCCTCCCGAGGAGATTGTGCGACGGTGCACAAAGTCTTGCGGTGATCGATGGTAGGCAGTGGCTGTGTTCTGGGCCACCCCTTCCCCAGCACTTCGTGCAGGGGATGCCCCAGGACCAACGATTCACGGCGCGTTACGGCACCCTGGCGTGCCTGCACCCTCACCCTCTGTGACAGCAGTCCCGGTCTGCCTGCCCCTCCCCGCCTACCCCTGCGCGTCGACCGCTCGCTCGACCGCCCCTGCGACCTCGGCCCGCAGCCCGTCCCCGGTCTTCGTGACGGTGACGTTCGTCGGCTGGCGCCGTGCGCTCCCGCCGTGCCCGCTGCCTTCGCCGGACTCGGCGTCAGCGCCCACGAGTACGAAGCCCACCTTCTGGTACTGCGGCGCGGCCTGGGCAGCGGCCTCCACCTCGGGCCTGCCCGTCGCGAGGACGACGTCGCACGAGCGCTGCAGCAGGCCGTTCAGATACGGCCGCGCATTGGCCGCGGACTGCTCACCCGTCACCGGTACGTAGCTCACGCGCGCGTGCGTCCTGAGCGAGGCGTCCTGCATGCCCTGCCAGACCTCTGCGGCGGTGGTCCCGGCCGTGATGCCCTTCTTGCCGGTCAGCAGGCAGGCGTCGACATCCGTGTAGTGCCGCGCCCGGGTGTCCGGGATCGGCGGCCTCCCGTCGTCCCGGAAGACGAGGAAACCCGCAACGGCCACGGCGGCCACCACGACGAGGGCGGTGGCGGCGACCGTGATCTGTCGGCCGGTGAGCGTCCTCAGCCGACGGACGGCGCCACGCGCGCGTGCGGCGACACGCGACAGCTGTGCCGACTCGCGCGCTGTCTTCGCCCGCTGCGCCTGGAGCACCTGTCTGACCCGCTTGGCCACCTGTCCGGCTCGCCTCTCTCGTGTGTTGCCTTCACTTGCCTGCCGCCTCCGGTGCGGACTGTGTCCGGCTACCGGTACCCGCGGCGTCCCATGCGGCGGGGCCAGACCGTCCAGGCGTGCACCGAGGCGCCCGCCATCGACACCAGGATCAGCAGCGTGTCGTCCGCGAACGCGATGCCGTGCGTGGTCTCGGGCGTCAGAGCGAGCTCCAGGACCCACGCCACCAGCACCGCGCAGAAGACTCCGAAGGCGCCCCAGTCCGCGCGACCGCCCCTCCTCAGCGCGATCACGAGCGAGGGAACAGGGCACAGCAGCCCCAGGCTGACGACGGGAAGCGCCGCGAGCCCCGCCCGGACGGCGAGCGGCCCCACCACCGGCAGTCTTTCGACCCTCATTTCCCTGCTCCCTTCGCTCACTCGGCCCTATGACGGGTCGGCGGGTTCAGCCCTGGTTCCGGCCGTGGCTCAGCCGGTGATGGCCACCGGCGCGTCCCAGGCGTCGCGGTCGACGGTGATGGTGTAACCGCCGCGCGACTCCTTGCTGTTGACCATGTACTGGTGGCCGCGATGGTGCCCCGTGTAGAGCGTCGAGCTGAACGGCCAGTCGGTGGTCGTGGTGTTGACCTTGTCCCACTTGGCGTACCAGAGGTTGCCCGGCAGGTTCGTACGGTCGGTCGCCGTGGCCACCGCCTTCGCGCTGGAGCTGCTGAATCCGTAGAACCCGCTGCGGTACTGCTTGGCGTTGACGGCCTTGTGCCAGGCGCGCACATAGGTCAGCACCGCGTCATTGCAGGACGTGTTGGTGATGTCGTACGGCTCCATGTCCAGGTAGAGGCCGCTGCCCGCCTTCATGCCGAGGGCGGACGCCTTGGCGACGGCGTCCGCGCCGTCGGCGGCACCCTGCGAGGCGGCGGTGCTCGCGTTGATCGTCTCGGGGCTCGTGCCCGTCTGGCAGGGCGGCTGGGCCGCCACGTAGATCGGGATGAGCTTCCAGCCGACGGAGCTGACGGACTTCACCCAGGAAGCGGTGAGGTTCGGCTGCGAGCAGCCGCGGTTCTTGCCGCCGACGTACACGGCTGCGGCGCCGTAGAAGCCGGTGTGCCAGGCCTTCATCGCGGACAGGGAGGGTGCTGCACAGGTGTCGAAGGCACGGCCGGTGTAGACCTTGGCCGCGGGCCAGGTCGTGGTCGTCGCAAGGGAGTTCTGCGCCGCGATGCCGGCCCCCGCGAGCACGGCGGCACCTGCCGCGGCCCAGGCGATGTAGCGACGCTTCCTAGACACCCGATGGCTGGACATCCCCACCCCATTCACGACACGAGTCGGCTGCGACCGACCGACTGACCGACTGACTACGAGAGAAGTCCCGGCACGCTCCCCGCACCAGACACGTCGGCACACCGGACGTGCCGGACGCGCGCAGGACACGTACAACGGGAGCTGACCGAAGACGGCTGACGCCCAGTCACGGTGGAAGGGGCGCTGGAGAGTCCTCCCGCCGCCTGCAGCACACCGCTTTCTGAGCGGATCGAACGCTAACCGACCGTTCCGGGCTGATCAGGAAACATCGCGCCTTGATCGCCACAAGAATCCCCCAAGGCACAGCAAAGCCGGAGGGCGGCGCGGCGGTCAGCTGCCGCCTCCCGCCGGTGCCCGCCGGGTCCGCCGCTGGATCCGGACGGCGGGCCAGGCCAGCCCGGCGGCGATGATCCAGAGGAAGACCGTCAGGGCGGCCCACTCACCCGTGGTGGTCTCCGGATCCGTCGCGCCGAAGACGGTGTAGGCGACCGCCACGAGGGACCACAGGCCCGCGATCACGCCGAAGACGACCAGCCCTGCCGTCTGGGTCCCGTGCGTCGTACGGGTGCCGGCTGCGCGGAACGGGCCGGACCCGCTTCACCAGCCGCGGCCGCGGCTCCCTCGTCGGCCCTCGGCTGCTTCTGCCGGGGCGGCAGCCAGACGGTGGCCGCCGGGTCCACCGCCGCGTCGATGGTCGCCATCGTGTGGGCGTCGATCCCGTACAGTCCCGGCTCCACCTGTACGGCCAGGCCGTCGCTGCCGATGAGTTGGCGAGCGCCGTCGGGCCAGCTCAGATGGGCGGCGCATGCGCGGTAGAGCACCGTGATCGTCTGCTTCCCCGTGGTCAGGCTGACGCCCTCGTCCCCGACGATCAGCGCCGAACCGTCCTTGCGTACGGAAGGGAATTGCTTCCCGGCGACGGTGTGGGCCGAGCTGGTCGGGGCCGCCGCGTACCCGGCCCAGTCGGCGGTGTGGCCCGCGGGCACCTGCATCAGCGCCGTCCCGGCGGCCTCCAGTGCGACCGCGTGCAGATGCCCCGGCGTGGTGGCCCACAGTTCGGACCGCAGCTCGTCCGTCCCACGCAGCGGCCGATGCGCGAGGAGGTCCTCGGCCGCGCCGGGCAGCCGCCGTACCGCCCCGTCGGGGGCCGTCAGCGCGGCGTCGGCTCGGGTACGTACCGCCTCGAGGTCGGCCTGTTCGATCCGGCCGGCCTGGAGCCCCGCCAGGACGTCGACGAAGCCGCCGAGCACCGCGTCCTGCTTGGCGGGCAGGGCGTCCGCGAAGGCCGTGACG
The DNA here is from genome assembly GCF_001642995.1 of Streptomyces jeddahensis. GTDB lineage: Bacteria > Actinomycetota > Actinomycetes > Streptomycetales > Streptomycetaceae > Streptomyces > Streptomyces jeddahensis. The sequence goes on along the minus strand of NZ_LOHS01000070.1, from coordinate 143,013 downwards.
ACCGCGAACCCGTCGCGGCGCGACTCTTGGCACAGCTGCTGCAACAGCCGTGACTGGCCGGAGAAATGGCTCGGGTGGTACGCGGCCAGCCGGTCGTATCGGCGCCGCGCCTCGTTCTGCCCGAGCTGGAGTCCCCGCGCGGTGTTGAGCCGCTCGGCCCAGGCCGCGTCGTGGGACGGGTCGAGGGCGGTGGCCCTGATGAGCAGTTGCTCGGCCCGCCGCAGGTACGCATGGAACTGGGCGAACTGCTCCCTGCTCACGTGTTCGGCGCGGGCCGACGTCCTGATGTCCCAGCCCATGCGCACCTCGCGGGTCCCGAGGAGCGTCAGGGCGAAGACGTCGGTCGGCACCGCGGCGACGAACTGGCGCAGCGGGTGTTCCACGTCCGGGACGTCGGCCAGCACACCGAAGGCGAAGCTCCGGTTGGTCCCGTGCGGAAGCCCGTCGACGTACTGGCGAACCGCGGCCCAGTCGTTGGCGGCGGCGGCCTGCTCCAGCCAGGCGGCCTCCGGGAACGCCGAGGCGATCGCGAAGTCGGGGGGCGGCAGGGATGCGGCGGTTGGCATGGACCGGATGGTAAGTGGTGCAAGTGTCCGGCTATCAGTGGCGATGAGGCGACCACACGACAGACATAAAGGGGCATGTGGGGCCACTGGCCGCCGATTTGGGTTCGGCTTGGGTTTGGGTTGGACGTACTTGGCGTCGCCTTGGTGCTCACTTGGCTCTGCCTTGCCCTGAGCTTGCTCCTGGCCGGCACCTTGCGTGGAAGACTGACTGCGCGAGCGAGCGGCCCCGGTACCTGAACCGTGATGAGCGGCCTGGACGGGAGCCCGCGTCGGGGGCTGGGTGTCCGCCTCCTCGCACCCCCATGCGCTCCGCTGCGCGCCCACGAAGTGCTAAGAAACCCGGCGGTTCAGGCACTTCGGTCGCGGCTCGCCTCGCAACCTCCCCCACACCCCGCTCGGGACGCGTTCCGGTCACGCGCGTCTTCGGTTCGTCCTGCCGCCTGCGCCGGGACGGACCATCAGGCCCCCGCCCGTCCACCCATCGCCTCCAGGAGCCCACCCGTGGCACTCAACGCCCGCCGCACCAGCCAACTGCTCGAAACCGCGACCCCTTGCTGATAGAGGGCGAGCAGGTCGAGCTCACCACCCTGGCCGCCGTCGGTTCGGTGTCCGTGCGCAAGCAGGCCCTCACGGCGGCCGTGGTCGGCGTACTCAGCGCCGGAACGGTGATGGCGACGGTCCGCCCCCGCCCGATGTACATCGTCGTGACCGACCAGCGACTGCTGTTCTTCGACGGCGCGGGCGGCGGCAAGCCGGGCCGTCTCCAGATGAACCTCCCGCGCCCCTACGTCTCCGCCGCGGAACCCAAGAAGGGCTTCCTCGGCCTCACCGTGGTCACCCATCTGACGGTCGCCGGCCAGGAGAAGGGCCTGAAGGTCACATTCCCGGTCCAGACCCGCGGGGACGGCCGGCGGTTCACTTCGGCGTTGCCTGTTACCCGCTGAGGGCACGCGGAGACGGCTACCGCCGCGGCCCGTTGGTCGCGGTGTCAGATGAAAGCCGACTCCTCGCGCAGGACCGAGTAATAGACGCTGTCGCGCCACGTCCCGTCCGGCCGTGGCCAGTCACGACGGACCAACCCGTCACGCACCGCACCCAGCAGTTCCAGTGCCTGCTGGGACCGGGCGTTCTCGGGATCCGTGCGGAACACCACCTTCTCGCAGGCCAACTCGGTGAAGGCATGCTCCAGCAGGAGGCGCTGCGCCTCTCGGTTGATACCCGTGCCCCACCAGGGTCGCCCCAGCCACGTGGATCCGATCTCCACCTGCCGACCCACCGGATCCGGGTACCAGTACGACGTGGTCCCGGCCACCTCCTGACCGACAACCACCGCAAAGGGCAGCCGCAGCGCCCCACGGCTCAGCGCAGCACGGATCCACTCACGCATGGCCTGCATCGTCGGTGGGCGGTCATACGGCAGTGTGGCGAAGACGTCGTCGTCCGCAACGGCCCACAATCCCTCGGCATGTTCGAGGGACAGCGGCTCCAGACGAACGCGTGGGCCGGACAAGGTGAACGGGCGCGTGGGAAACACCCCATGAGTCTGCCAGTCGTCGGCCTCTAGTCCTTCAGGAACGCCCCCATGGGGCTGATCTGTGCGGACCGTGTCTGGCCAGCGCGCCAATCCGAGTGACTCACTGCTCGACCCAGGTGTACCGAGTCCACACAGCGTCCCGGTCCGCGGCCTCCAGGAGAACCTGGACACCCATCTCACGAGGCAGGAGACAACCCTTTGGCCAAGTGATCTCCTCACCAGCGGCTGTGATCAGCACCTTTTCGGAGTCGTCCAAGATCTGAAGGTTATAGAACGTCCGGTCGCGGAGTGCCGTGACCGTGGAGAACTCCGGTTCCACGGTCACCAGAACGCAGTCGTCCTCACCATCGTCCAGCGTCAGCCCCATGGACGCGGTCTCCGGAATCGACCGATACACCTCCGTAAGAGCCGACAGATCAATCTTCGAGTGCTGGTACGAGGGATTCCACGTCTCAACGCTCACCACGTTGGTCATTGCATACCTTCCGACAGCCGGCCGAGTTGCTACGAATCCACGTCAAAGCGCTCCCGCGTTGATTTCGGCGACCGCACATCACCCACGGCCGGCTGGGATGGGCCGAAACCCATCCCGGCCAGTTCCGAAGCGCTGGCCTGCCAATTCACCCCATCAGCCGTAACGTGCGACCGTAAGCTGGAGACGGGATCGCGCAACCCCGCGAGCCCTTTCACGGAGTTTATTCGCAAGTTCCGCGTCAATCTCCGTGCATCTACGGATCTCCGCGATGTCAAGAGCTTGCTGCTCCTCTTCTCCCGGCACCAGCTCGGCACCCACCCGCCTGCCAAGCCGGAATGCATGGTTTCGCAATGTCAGCGAGCAGTCCTCAACCCAGGAAACGTCGTAAGTTTCCAGAAATTTCAACGCCGCGTGCATAGCGATCGCTCCATGCAGCGCGAACGCCGCCTCCCTGACTGCTTCGTCCCCAAGAGTGAGCTCCTTCAGGCCCTCGATGTCGACCGACCGGACCGGACTCACGCCGCCCTCAGACCCATGGGACTGGCGCCAGAGTTCGTCTAGAGCATTGCTGTAGATCTCCCAGTCCCTGGTTCTTTCACCTTTGGAAACCACCCAGAACAGGATTCCACATGCGCGCTCCACGCAGGCCGCACCGAACAACGCGGCCTGCTCCACAGAAGCCGACGCCAGAAAGCCGTCCAGCCGCTCAGTGAATCCGCGTTGGAGCTGTCGAGCGATAGAAGACATGCCCTCTCCTTCGGACTCACGTGAAAGGAAGACTGCCTGTGCTGCCCATTATGGAACATCTCCAGGCAATCGAAGAGCGCAATGGACAGCTCCAGTCAGATTTTGCCATCAGGGGTAGATCTGATGCGCCCAACCGTTCACCCGTTCCTCATCCACTCCTTCAGTGCCCGGTGGTAATGCATCGCGTCACTCCCGGCACCAATGCGGAGGTTGAACACCTCCTCCTTGGAGAGCGGATCGCCAGACGACAGAAGCTGGTCAGCTGCAGCAGCTTGTCCGGCGGCCTCAAAGGCAAACCAACTCGTCGCCCCGGCGGGGGGTGTCAATCCCTTCTGATCGAACTCAAGAGCCACCGAAAACGCAGACCCGATCGCCTGGGCCCGGCAGCGAGCCTCGTCAATGCCCAGGTCGATCAAGCCGCTAATCGCATCGAGCGCAGCTGTCACGGCAACCATCCATGGACGACCCGAGCCCTCGGTTGCGGCACGAAGCCCCTCCACCTTCGCTCGGGCCGCTTGCCGGAGCTCCGACTCGTCACCAAGGCCGCCGAACTCGCGCCAGTAGGACTCCACCACCTGGACGGCCGGGTAGGCGTCCTCCGCTGCACCTGCCATTTCGGCGTGCAGGGACACGATGGAGTCCACCCGGCCGGCAGCGACAACCGCAAGCATCCCCTTCGTACGACGGATGCGCATCAGGGGCTTCAGGCATCCCGACTCACAGCCTTCCAGGGGATGTTGGCGAGAAGTCTCACCCCGTTCAACTGGTCTTCCTGTGCTTTCGGTTCTGGGCTGCCTGCCGGTAGTAATCCACGCGTTTCTCGTCGAGATCGACGAATTCGAGGATCTCGACCGCGGTCTCGCTGTCTCCCGCGAGCGCCTCCCGGAAGATCAGTGGAAGGCCCTCACGAGCACGTAGATGGCATTCCTGGGCGAGATGCGTTCGCCCCAGCGCCGCTTCGGACGGGTGTGCTTCGCCCAGCACCACGCGCCACAACACGGACAACAGATAGTTCCGCGACGTGTCGCACAACGGATCGGCCAACGCCGCAAGGATGACGCTGACCGCCGGAACGGCGACCTCGAAGAGTTCCCCTTGGACCTCGAGGTGCCCTTCCAGATCCGCCCCCAAGGTCTCCTCGGCGCTCTCCGCCTCGACCAGACGCTCGAAGGTACCTGGAACGTGTTCAGCTGTCCCGCCGCAGCCGCACCGCAACTGCCCCCAATCGAACCGACCGATCTCGGCCCGCACGAGCCTGCTCATGCGCATCCGTGGTCTTTCCTTCCTTGCCTAGCGGAGGACACCGTCGACGAAATTCTCCTCCGGGAACATCCCTTGGCAGGTAGTACACACTTCCTTGTCCCGCCAGATCTTGCCCAATCCGTCCTTGAGATCCTCTCTCGCGAAAGCTCTCGTGAAGATGGTCTCTCCAGCTTTCCAGCCAGTCCCCACCAGAATGTTCGGCTCGGCACAGCTCCCGAGCCCGGAGCACGTGACTGCGGCTTCACCTGTCCTGGTATTGACCGCGCCCACCCAGGTCCTGTCCTTCAGTTTCCCGGTAACGGACTCGACCGCGTCCGAGAGCATGCCCTGAGCCTCCGAGAGGCGCTCGCTGAGGGTCCAGGGCCCTCGCGGCACCCCGCTGCGGATCAGCGGCACCGGCGTACGGTCCTTACCTACCTTGCCGCGCGTGCCGGCCTCCGGCCGCAGATCGGTCGTCTCTCCCTGGGAGTCGACCTCGAACCGCGGGCTAGTCCCATTGCAGTTGTGGACGAGGACGGGGGTGTCCCCGGCTTCCACGTAGTACGTGTGGAGGCTGCCGATCGTCAGGTCGTAGGTCGTGGTGTTCCTGTGGTACAGGCGGACACCCGTGACCTCGGCCGTGCCAGTCGGGGTCTGCAGGACATCTCCAGTACGGAGGTCCTTGGCCTCGACGAACGCCGTCTGGGTCTCGTCGTAGAACGGGTGGTGGAACGTCGTCGTCAGACGCGCGCCCTCGACCTCCCCGCCACTCGTGCCGGCCGCCTTCGCGTCCTGGCCCGCCGACGCGGTGCTGACAGCCGCGACCGGAGCCGTCGCCGGCTCCTGACCGTCGCCGTGTCCGTGACCGCTCGCTCCCAGCGCGCCCAACACAGCCGCCGAGGCCGCCAGGCCGAACGCCGCCTTGCGGGCCACCTTCTTCGCCAGAGACTTCGCCCCGGCCTTCACGCCGGCCCTCGCCGCACTCTCAGTGCCCGATTCGGCTGTCTTCTTGATGGTCAGGTCGACGAAGTCGTGGTCGGTGTAGGTGACGATGACTCCGGTGACCTTGTGCGCCTCCGTACCCGCAACTCCCGGCACGGAGTTGGCGATCATGTCGCCAACGCGAACCTTCTCGATCGCCTTCGTCGTGCCGTCCGCCATCAGTACACGCGTCTGACCGGTGAAGCTGTGGGTGGGAACGGGACAGCTGCCGCCCTCGTCACCTGAGTGGGACTGCGACCTCGTCCCCGCCCCCTCCGACTCCGCCGCCGAAGCCGCCTCATCCGTGGCATCGGCTGCCGCCGACTCCCCGGCATCCGTCGCGCCCTTGCCGAACAGGCCGCCCACGGCCTTCATCGCCTTCGGCGCCACCTTCGCCAGGAGCTTGCCGCCGAGTTCGCCGAGCTTGCCGCCCGCCGCGCCCACGACCGCGCCCTCGACCGCCGAACCCGCGAACGCCCCCACGCTGCAGTCGTCGCCGCCGTCCTGTGCGCACTTGAAGCCCTGCTCCACCAGGGAGCCCGCGGCGCCCGCGAGGGCCGCGCAGCCGATCGTGCCGACGCCCCAGGTCGCCGCCTCGCAGCCGGCGAACACCGCCGTGGAGACCACGAACGAGGTGATCGCCGCGGCGTGGTGCTTGACGAACTTCGCCGCCGTCTTCGCCGCGCTGACCGTGGCGTGGTACGCGGTCCGGGCCGCATGGGCGACCGCATGCGCGGCCTTCTTCACCCCGTGCACGACCTTGTGCGCCACGTGCTTGACCGCATGCACCACCCGGTGCACCACATGCGAGACCTTGTGATACGCGGAGTGCACCGCGTGGACTGCCGCGTGATACGCCCGTCTCACATGTCGGGACGCGTAGTGGTACACGCGGCGCGTGACCCGCACCGTCGCCCGGTACACGTCCCGCACGTGGTGCGCGATCTTGTGGGCCGCGTGCTTGACCGCGTGGACCACGCGGTGCGCGACGTGCTTGACCGCGTGGTACACCTTGTGCGCCACGTGCTTCACGGCGTGCGACACCTTGTGCGCGACCTTCTTCGCGCCGCACACCACGTCATACCAGGAGCAGTTGCCCGACTCGTCGGTGCCCGCCATCGGGTTGTCGTCGACGTAGGCGAAGGGGTTCGCCGCCACCGAGTTCGGCACCGCGTCCAGCGAGACGCTGTCCTTGTTCAGGAACTGGCCCGTGTCCGGGTTGTACCAGCGTGAGGCCGTGCCCACATCGCCCGTGCCCGGCTCCGTCCAGCCCGACTGGAAGCCCAGGTGGCCGGTCATGGAGCTGGTCGAGATCACCTTGCCCAGCGGGTCGTACGACGCCGAGCCGGACAGGCCCGTCGCCCCCGAGGTGAAGGTGCCGACCACGTCGTTGTGCTGGTCCGTCAGGGCCAGGGCCGCGGTGCCGCCGCTCGGCTTGATGCCGATGACGCCGCCCGCCGGGTCGTACGTGTAGGTGTTGTCGCCGTCCGAGGCGATCGTGTTGTCCGCGCCCGAGTAGGCGAAGGTGCGCGTGGACTGCGCGCCCGTGTCCGTGTCGGTGATGTTCCGGCCGAGGGCGTCCAGCGTGTAGGACTGCGTGCCGGCCACGATCTGGTCGCCGAACGCGTCCGTCTTGTACGCCACCGAGCCGCCCGACGACGACTCCTGCGTCATCGTGCCGCGCGCCGAGTACGCGTACGTGTTCGTGCCGTCCGACGTCAGCTCGTCCCGGGCGTCGTACGTGTACACGTCCGAGCCGACCCGGATGCGGTTGCCCGACGCGTCGTACGCGTACTGCGTGGTCGTCGACCCGTTGTTCCACGAGGTCAGACGGTCCGACCAGTCGTACGTGTACGTGTTCGCCGATGCGCCCGACACGCCCGTCGTCGTCTTCGACGTCAGGTTGCCGTTCTCGTCGTAGCCGTAGGCGAAGCTCGCCAGCGTCGAGGCGCCCTGCACCAGCACGTCGCCGGTCAGCTCGTGCGCGCTGTCGTAGGAGAAGGTGCGGGTCTGGCCCGTGGAGCCGTACTTGACCGTCTTCAGGTCGTTCAACTGGTCGTACGTGTACGTCAGCTGGGTGCCCGTCGCCGCGTCGTTCAGCGAGGACAGGCGACCGGCCGTGTCGTAGCCGTACGAAGTGGTGCCCGCCGCGTCCGTGCGCGTCAGCATCGAGCCGTCGTCGTTGTACGTGAAGCTCGACGAACCCGCCGCACCCGTCGCCGTGAGCACGTCGCCCCGGTCGTCGTACGTGAACGCGTCGTGCGTGGCGGCCTGGTAGTCGGCCTGGCCTGCGGTGCCCGCCACGTCCGTGTCCGCCGAGAGGACCCGGCCGTCCGCGTCGTAGCTGAAGCTCCGCTTCGCCGTGGCCGCTTCGGCGCCCGAACCCGACATGGTCTTCAGCTGGCCGTTGGCGTCGTACGTCATCGTCGTCGTGACGCCGCCGGGCTGGGTCACCGTGGTGGGCTGGCCGTCCGCGTCGTACGCGAAGGTCGTCGTGGAGTCGGCCGTCGACGAGTAGGTCGACGTAGTCGGCTCGATGACCTTCTCCTGCTGGCCCCACGGCGTGTACGTGTAGCGCCAGGAGTTGCCGCGGCCGTCCGTGAACCGGGTGCGGTTGCCGGCCGCGTCGTAGCCGAACGTCGTGGTGATCGACGTGGAGGCGTCGACCGGCTCGACCTCCTGCGTGATCGTGCCCGCCGCGTCGTACGTCCAGCGCGTGGTGTGGCCCCGCGCGTCGGTCGCCGAGGTCAGGTTGCCCACGCCGTCGTACGTCTGCGAGGTCTGCGTGAGCAGGTTGTTGTTCGCGTCGTACTGCTTGGTGGTGACCGGGTCGTCCGAGGCGTTGTAGTCCGTCTCGATCCAGGTGTTGTCCGGCAGAATCGTCTTCTGCTGGTTGCCCATGAAGTCGTACGTGTAGCGGGTGGTGTTGCCCGCCCCGTCGGTCACCGAGGTGACGTCACCGGCCCGGTTGTAGCCGTACGAGGTCGTCACGCCGCCCGGCGTCGTGGTCGACGCGACGTGCGCGCCGTAGGGGTTGCCGGTGGTCACGGCGTACGAGTTCGTCGTCGTCAGCGTCTTCGTCGACGGGTAGCGCTCCAGCGTGGTGGAAGTCAGCTGCCGGCCGAGGAAGTCGTACGTGGCCTGGCTGGCGGCGCCTGTTGCGTCCGTCGCCGACAGCTGGTCGCCGTTCGTGTCGTACGTGGCGTGCGTCTTCGTGCCGTCCGGCGCCGTGATCTGGGCGACGTTGCCCATCTGGTCGTACAGGTACGAGGTCGTCTTGCCGCCGGGGGTCGTCTCGGAGGTCTGGTTGCCCTCGCTGTCGTACGTCCACACGGTGGTGCCCGCGTTGGGCGACGAGGCGCCCGCCGGGGTGTACGACGGCAGTGTCTCGGAGACCTTGTTGCCGTCCGCGTCGTACGCCGTCGTGGTCACCAGGCCGTTCGGGTCCTGCTCCTCGACGGCCTCGCCGAAGGTGTTGAAACCGCTGGTGGTGACGGGGTGCACGGTCGCCGGGTTCGTGCCGTCCGCCTCGGCCTGGACGGCGGGCGCGGTGGTGACCGCGAGGTTGCCCGCCTCGTCGTAGGCGTAGGTGGTCGTGTTGTGCTCGGCGTCCGTCATGGACGTCGGCAGGCCGCGCTTGTCGTACGTGTACGTGGTCTTCTGCTCGTCAGAGGAGCCGACCGTGCCGCCGCTGCGGCCCTTGCCGTAGAGGGACGAGACCTCGGATGCGGTGAGGGCCCGCTGGTAGGTCTGGACGTTGTCGACCTCGCCGTTGACCACGTCGCTGGTGGTGCCGCCGGCGGTCTTGGTGCCGCCGATGGACAGCGGTCCGGTGCCGGTCCACGGCGACGTGTCGGTGGCCGAGCCCGCCTGCGCGCCGTTGACGTACAGCTTCATCGAGCCGGTCGTGGCGTCGAAGACGCCGACCAGATGCGTCCAGGTGTTCAGCGTCGGCGCCGAGGACGCCGTGGCGTCGTAGAACGCGGACGGGGATGTCGCGTCCGAGCTGGCCGCGTGGAACCGGAACGCGTTGTCGGCCTTCGAGTACTGCAGGTAGAAGGAGGCCCGGTTGGTGCCGCCCTGCGCGACGAACGTGCGGTAGGTGGAGGTGTCGGCCAGGTTGACCCAGGCCGAGACCGTGTAGGAGGCCGTGGTGTCCAGGACCGGGCTGCTGGTCGCGATGACGTCGCCGGTGCCGGTGCTGGACCCGTTGAACTTGGCCGCGTCGTCCGCCCACGTCACGCCCGATCCGGCGGTCGCGGTGTTGCCGGTGCCGGAGGCGTCGGTGACGTTCGTGCCGGAGGTCTGGTTCAGCTTCCACCAGCCCGCCGGGTGACCGGAGGCGTCCCCGTACAGCGTCTCGCTGAGCAGGTTGCCCATGTCGTCGTACGTGTTGGTGGTCGTGCGGTCGTACCCGGACGAGTCGTGGTCGTTCTCGGTCGCGATCTCGTCGTCCGGCGTGTACGAGACGGTCGTGACGCGGTCCACTCCGGTCGGGTCGACCGTGGTGGACGTGGTCCGGGAGGCCGCGTCGACCTTGTAGTTCGTGACGGTCTCGCCGTTGTCGGTGGTGGACGAGAGCAGGTTCCCGGCGGCGTCGTAGGTGTCCGACTCCAGGACGTAGGTGCTGGTGCCGTCGGCGCTGGTCCTCTTCACCGAGGCGGTCAGGCCGTCGTCGGTGTAGGTGTAGGACGTCGTGTTGCCCATCGCGTCCGTGACGGACGCGAGGCGGCCGGCCGGGTCGTAGGCGCGGGACGACTCGATGAGCAGGGTCGCCGTCTGCGGAGCGACCGGGTCGCCCGTGTACATCAGGCCCTGCGTCAGCAGGTTGCCGTTGTCGTCGTACGTGTAGCGGGTCTCGACGCCCGCCGACGTCACCTCCTTGGTCTTGTTGCCGGAGGTGTCGTACGTGTACGTCGTCGTGTTGCCATTCGACGCGCCTTCGGCCGCGTTGGCGTCCGACTGGGTCAGCACGTGGTCGTAGGCGTCGTAGGTCGTCGTCTCGGTGCGGGCCTGGTCGCCGCCGCTCGCGTCGGAGACGCTCTGCGAGGTGACGTCGCCGTCGTCGTCGTAGACGGTGGTGGTGACGGCGGCGTGCGTGGCGCCGGTGACCCGGTCGGTGAGCTGCGGGTCGTGCTCCTCGACGACCTGGCCGCCCGCGTCGTACTTGTACGTCGTGGTCAGACCGTTCGGATAGGTGTCCGAGACGACCTTCTGGCTCAGCACCTGGCCGAGACCGTCGTAGGTGTACGACGTGACCAGGCCGATGGCGTCGGTGGTCGACGCGACGTCGCCGTTCTTGAAGTACGACACCGTGTTGACCGCGCCGCCGGGGCTGATCGTCTTCACGGGCAGGCCCTTGGGCACCACGCCGCCGTCGGCGGACGGGTAGGCGCTGGTGCCGTCGCTGTACACGGTCGTGGTGGTGCGGCCGTTCGGGAAGCCGGGCACCGCCGGACCCGTGATCGCGGTCTGGTTGCCCGCCGAGTCGTAGGTGTACGACGTCAGATACGTGGTGTCCGTGGCCGACGCCGAGCGGCCGTCGCGCTCGGTCAGCAGCTGGTCGTTGCGCGGGTCGGCGGTGGTCAGCTGGGCCGTGGTGTCGTCCGGGTAGTACGTGTAGTACTCGGTGGAGCACTTGTTCGCGGCCTGGTCCTGGCAGGACGTCGAGGAGACCACGTTGCCGCGCACGTCATGGCCGGTGATCGTCATGGCGCCGTTGGGGTCGGTGACCGTGTGCTCGAAGCCGCCGGTGTCGTAGCCGAAGCTGGTCTTGTTGCCGAGGCCGTCGGTCTCGGTCAGCGCGCGGTTGCCGTTGGTGACGTCGTACGTATAGGTCAGGGTCGCGTTGGTCGGCGAGGTCACCTTGACCGTCTCGACGGGGAGGAGCCCGGTGGAGTTCTTCGCCGCGTCCCACTGCTCCGACACGTCCGCGGCGGACAGCTGGGAGCGGTAGAAGGCGGTCTCGGCGATCGAGCCGTTGAAGTAGGTGGCGTAGCCGGTGTTGTCGGTGGTGCTGTGGTGCGACTCGTCCGGCCAGTTGCCTCCGAGGAAGCCCGCGCCCACGTAGGTGTAGGGCTGGTTGGTCATGGCGGCGGTGCCGCTCTGCGAGCCGACCAGCGCGTCGTCGAGGTACAGGGACTGCGTGCCGGCCGACGCCGACAGGACCACGTGGTGCCACTTGCCGTCGGTCACCGTGGTGGAGGAGGCCAGCGGATTGTCCGAGCCGCCGGAGAACCAGAACTCGCCGTACAGCTTTCCGGTGCTGCCGACATACAGGACAGGGGTGTAGGAGGTGGGTGTCGTTCCGGAGCTCAAGGGGTCATGCGAGGCGCTGAACAGCACTCCGTTCGCGGTCGACGTCTTGAACCACATGCTGACTGACTCGTTGCCCGAACCGGGCACCAGCCCGGAGGGCAGGGTCACGGACGAACTGCTGCCGCCGAACGACGCCGCTTTCTGGTCGCTGAAGGGCCCGCTGACGCCGAGGGTCACCCCGTTGTACGTGCCGCTTCCGCCGCGCACCTCGTCGACGGCCGTGCTCGCGCCCGCCGCCTCGCCGAGCCGGAAGTACGCGGAGGGGGCGGCGCCGAGGACCGCGCCCCGGTAGGTCTGGCTGGACCCGGAGACCGTGGGCGCGGCGAGCTTCCAGACGCCGCCGTTCTCGTCGGTGAGCTGGGTGAGCGTGGTGGTGGCCGCGTCGTACGTCATGGCCGCGTACGTCTTGCCGGACGGCCGCTTGATGGAGGTCAGCAGGCTCGCCGAGTGCGTGCCGTACTGGTAGAGGGAGTTGACGTCGGCGGCGACGAGCGGACGGCCGTACCAGGCGACGTCCGCGATGGAGCCGTTGAACCAGGTCGGGTAGCCGTCCGGCGCGGTGGAGCTCTGGTGCGGCTCGTCGGGCCAGTTGCCGCCGAGGAAGCCGGTGCCGAGGTAGTTGAACGACTGGTTCTTGCCGAAAGCGTCCGCGCTCTTGATCGAGACGGTGCCGGTGCGCGAGCCGACCTTGACGTTGTCCAGGTACAGCGACTGCGAGTTGCCCGCGGCCGACAGCACCACGTGGTGCCAGCGGCCGTCGGCGACGGACGCGGAGGACACGATCGGGTTGATGCCGCCGCTGTACCAGAACTCGGCGTTCAGCTTGCCGTCCGTACCGACGTAGATCGACGGCGTGTAGAACCCGGCGGCCTGCCCGGAGCTGATCGGCTGGGAGGCGTACGAGTAGAGGACGCCCGGGCCCGCGGAGGTCTTGAACCAAAGGGAGATCGCGCCCGAGTCGGTGTCGTTGCCGAGGTTCTTGGGCAGCGAGATGTCCGACGAGGTGCCGTTGAACCCGGCGGCCTTGGCGGAGGAACCGGTCAGCGGGCCGGTCTGCCCCAGCGTCACGTTCTCGTACGTCGCGTTGGTGGTGCCCTCGTTGGCGAGGACACTGTCCTTCGCCGTGGTGCCCGAGGTCTCCGACAGCGGCCAGAACGTGTGCGGGTCGAGGTCGAGCGCGGCGTTGTTGTACTGCGAGCCGCTCGTGTAGCCGTACGTCGTGCACGCCGTCGTGGACAGCGGCGAGCACACCTTCGTCAGCTGGTCGCCCGTGTAGCCGTACGTCCAGGTCTGGACCGTGGACGAGTTGCCGGGGGTGACCGGGTCGGTGACGACCGTCGCGACGTGCGCGGCGGACGCGCCGCTCGGCGTGGACCAGGTGAGGTTCAGGGACCGGCTGGAGACGGCCGAGGCCATCTTGGTGACGTGGCCGCTGGTCCAGGTGAGGTTGATGGAGCGGCCGTTGGCGTCGGTGACGGAGGTCAGGCCGTAGCCTCCAGAGCCCAGGGACTGGGTGAAGGTGTAGACCGTGTCGTCCTTGTCGGTCAGCGAGTAGCCGCCGGTGATCGACTTGAAGGTGGCGAAGCGGCCGTTGCCGGGTGTGAAGGTGCCGTCGCTGTTCTTGCCGTAGCCGACCTGTGAACCGTCCGGGTAGGTGACATAGACGCTCGAGACTGCGCCGGACGCGGTGTACTGCTCGGTGGCGCGGGAGTCGAAGATGCTCGACCAGCCGGCGCCGAACGCGCCGGTCCAGCGCGGGTCGCGGGAGTTGTAGTCGCGCTCCACGTCCAGCGAGGGACCGACGGTGGATATGGACGCGTCGGTGTCGGAGGTCGTGTAGTTGCCGATCGAGGCGTCGAAGCCGTGGTCACTACTGTTCTGTGACAGCCCGGAGGTGATCACGGGCTGCGGTACCTGCACGGACATGGCGTACGGGTCCGCCGGTGAGTACAGCCCGCCGTCGTACGCCTGGACGGTCCAGGTGTAGTTCTTGTTCCAGGCGAGCTTGCCCGCCGGGACGGTCCAGTCGCCGGTGGAAAGCAGGCCGGAGTCGGCGACCTTGGTGCCCGTGCTGTCGTAGACCTTGAAGACGTACTGGTCGGTGCTGCCGCTTGTCGAATTGGCGCCGCCTGCCCAGGCGGTCAGCTCCGGCTGGGTGGTGTTCACGACCGCGTTGTCGCTCGGGAACTGCTCGTAGAGCTGCGGCGCGGTGTTGCCGGTGTAGGTGACCAGGATGTGCGGGCCGTCGGCCGGGTCGTTGAAGGAGCCGAACTGCTTCCAGTGCAGGCTGTCGGTGGTCGCCGCGTAGACGGCGAGGCCGTAGTCGGGGGTGGTGCCGCTGAACCAGCCCTGGATGGCGGAGGTGGACAGCGGCACCTGCACCCAGTCGCCGACCTGGCGGTCGGCGGCGGTGTTCGCACAGGCGTTGGGCACGTTCGGCGTCACGTTGCCGATCGAGGAGCCGTGCGAGGGGCCCGGGTAGGTCGTGACCGACTCCGGCGTCCAGGACTGGGTGACCAGGGCGACGTCGAACCGCTCGGGAGTGCAGGTGGAGGCCCAGGTGTCGAAGATGTCCAGATGCGCCTCGGTGACGGTGGCGTTGCTGCTGTCCCAGGCGGTGTCCCAGTGGTTGGAGAAGCCGATCGCCTTGTGGGTGCCGGAGTCGTACGAGCCGGCCTTGATGGTCTGCTCGAAGGAATGGTCCTGGACGTCGGGCGACTCGACGTAGGTGGTGAGCCAGCCGTCGTCGACGGTCGGGTCCACGGTGACCGGGAAGACGCGGCGCGGGTCGTGCAGCCAGCTGTCGTCCAGGGTCACCTTGAGCGCGTAGCCGCTCTTGGTGTGCAGAAGCTTGTACGTGACGTCGTACGTGGTGGCCGGTTCCCCGGAGCGGCGGTTCACCTTCGAGTCGTAGGCGTACGCGGCGGGAATGCGCTCGACGGTCTTACCGGCGGCGTTACGCAGGGCGACAGAGCCGTTCTTGGTCAGGACGGGGGTGAGGCCCTTGAGGGCGAGCGGGAAGGTCCAGGTGTTCCCGGCGTCCGCCGAGTGCAGGACGATCGCTTCCTTGAGCCCGGTGGCGATGGGCGTGAGCTGGAGATCGGTCGAGTCCAGGACGTTCCGGTACGTGACGGTGGAGCCGTCGGCCGTCCCCTTGACGGAGGCGGCGCCCTTCAGGCCGTACGCGAGGGAGTGCTTGCCGTCGACGGCGAAGGAGGCGAGGGCCGAGTCGTCGGCCTTGCGGGCGAAGTCGACCGCGAGGGAGTTGGCCTTCTCGTGCCAGCGACCGTCAGGCCCTGCCCGCACGTCGACATCGATCGGCGCCCATTTCCCCTTTCGCACCTGGTAGTTGACGGGCGTCGGGGATATGTCCCGGGTCGTACTGCCGTCGGCGTTGTCGAAGACCGTGTCCGTACGGGACGACTTGGCCGCGTTCCGCTTGCTGGTCTTGGCGTTGAAGCCGGCAGCGCCCTGGCTCTTGCCGCGGGCGACGGCCGGCTTGTGCGCGTGGTAGGCGGCGAGCTCTCCGCGGCCCTTGCCCGGGGCGTGGCCGCGCCCGCGGTGGGCCTCGGTGGCCTTCGCGGACACATGGTGCTTGTGCCCGGCCGCTGTCCCCGACTGCTGGTGCGGCAGCTTGCCCCAGCGCGGGTCCTTGAACCAGGACGACAGCGAGGTGAGGCTCGGCAGCGAGATCGCATCCAGCTCCGCGCCTTGGGCCATGGCTTGTTGGGTCGTCAGCATGACCGCGAGCGCGGTCAGGACGAGGAACGCGATGCCGCGCCGCACCCGGCGGACGCGACCGGCAGGGCGGACGCGACGGGCGGATCGGACTCGAAGGGCGGAGCGGAGACGGCGAAACGGCCGAGCGCGCACGGCTTTGACTCCCGGGCTCAGGAAGGTCACAGAAACGCGCTGATCCTGCACGTCGTGAACATGCCGTGCCCAGAGGTACGGAACGATCTTGGCTTGGCTTTGACCGCCTCTTGCTCAACCGGCCCGACTTGCGTCGACTGTCCGATTCTTTCTTGTGAACGTCTTTGCGAGTTGGTCATCTTTGCGACCGAATCCCTTCATTCGGCCGCGTCCGCTCTACGCCGGACCAGGTGTGCCGCGTCTGCTCCGTCCCACAGGTGACGCAGAGCGGGTCACCGTGTCAGGTCAGCCACCACACTGCTTCAGCATCATCTGCTTGTCGGCCACTGTCACAGGGAGGCTGTACTTGAGCGACACCTGCGCGAAGCGCACCGCATAGGAGCAACGGATCTGCTTGTTCGGGGGCAGCCAGCTCGCGGGACCGGAATCGCCCTTCGAGCTGTTGGACGGACCGTCCACGGGAATCAGATTGAGGGGGTCGTTGGCGATGTCCTGGCGCTTGCCCTTCGTCCAGCGTGAGGCGCCCATCTGCCAGTCGTACGAGAGCGGCATCACATGGTCGATCTGGACCGTCGTGGCCCGGGTCTTGGTCCAGTCGATGGTCTTCCCGGTGTAGGGGTCCTGGAGGGTCATGGAGATCACGACGCAGTCGGAACCTGACCGGAAACGGACGTCGTCTCCATCACGTTTCAGCAGGTCGTTCCGCGTGTCGCAACCGTTCCACGCCAGCGGCACGCCGTCCGCCGAGTCCATCCAGGCGTAGCCGAACTCGTCCCGCTCGTATCCCGTCTTGGGGCCGCGCCCCTTCGTCGCCACCTTCTCGATCAGGGCCCTCGCCTTCGCCCTCCCGGCGTCCGACGTGATGGGCGCCAGACCCGGCTTCGTCCCGTCGGGGTTGTCCAGGGGACTCACAGCCCGGCCGGGCCCGGCAGCCGGACCGGCAGAGTGGGAGGACGCATCGTCCACGGGCACGTCGATGCCCTTGCAGCCGGTGAGCAGAAGCACCGCCCCGAGCATCGCGGCGGAGCCCGTGACACAGGACCGGTAGGACCGGGTGGCACCGCTGCGGCTCATGCGCCGCACCGCCGCACTCCCCGCACGACCCCCGTCCCCAGCACCACCCCCTTCCCCTATGTCTCCCGCATCCTCTTTGTTCTCTACGCTGCCGAAGGTCACGACGCCCTTCCTCCCCTGTCCGCACTCCGCCGCGACGCGGCTCTGCCGGCCCACCGTAGCGGCGGGGCAGTTCGGGCGACGTCGGGGCCAGGCGGCACTCTTTCGAGCATTCTTCACAACTCGGGCGTATCGTCAGGGATGAGTCCCTCTGGAAGGAGCTCTGACATGGGCATCTTCGACAAGTTCAAGGGCCAGGGCCGGCACCGGGCCGGGCACGTCTCCGAGACGGCCGAGACGAGGCCCGACGAGAGGACGATCACCCCCGGCCCCCAAGGGGACAGCGCAGACAGGGCGGAGGCGCCCGAGCAGCACCTGGACGAGCGGCTGACGGACCGGGAGCACGAGTCCGACCGGCCTGCACCCTGACGCACGGCACAGAAACGGGGGTACTGCACTTCTCGGTCATCACCTGACGAAGCCGCCCGCGGCGCCCGACTCCCGCGGACGGCTTCCCGATTGGGCCGGCTCAGGTGCCGAGCCCCTCACGCCTTGCCGATGCCCAGGGTCGTCTCCGACGGCAGAAGCCCCGAGCCGAGCACAGCGACCCAGAACTCTCCCAGCAGATCGGCGAGCCGGGCGGTGGCGTCCGGGCCGAGGGCCTCCCACGGGCCGGGGGCCAGCTCGTCCGTGTGCTGCTCCACCTCCGCCCGCAGGGCACGGCCCGCCTCCGTGGCCACGCCGTCCGCCTTCAACAGCCCTCGTTCGACGAGACGTTCGCGCGCGGCCCTCCACTCCTCGTCGCTCCACCCGCGGCTGCGGAAGGTCTCGGCCGAGGCCGCGCCTATGCCCGCGAAGGAGACCAGCGCCTCGGTCGGGTCGAGTCCGGCTATGAGCAGGGCGGCGAGATGGCCGTCGCCGCGATGCTCGCGCAGGATCGTCGCCGCATGCCACAGCTGCTGGTGCGGAGCCTCGGGCCACGGGAGCTCGGCGTTGGCCGCGGCCAGCGGGCGGCCCGCGGTGTTCGCCGACTCGGCGGCCCTGCGGGCGAGCGCAGCGGCTTCAGCGAGCTCCGGGCTGTCGACCCGGTCGCCGAATATCGCGCGATAAGCCCGATCGATCGCCCGCTCCCGCGCCTTCAGTACCTCACCCGGGGCGGCTATACGCCAGGCCGGATCGACGTACTCGGCGACCATGCGTGGGCTGAAGCTGTAGAACGCCGAGGTCACACGTTCGGCGCCGGCCTCGCCCAGCGGGGCCGCGCGGAACGGGAAGTAGCTCGGCCAGCGGACCTCTGTCCCGTACCCGAGCGCGGCCGCCTCCTCGAAGGACGCGGGTGCGTAGTAGAGCACGGCATGCAGCGGCTCCAGCAGATGCCACATCTGCCTGACCCGGCCGAGCTCGATCCCCCTCGCCTGCGTCACCGTCCCGCTCGTCTTGCTGACGTTCTCCGACATGGCTTCGCTCCTCGTCGCACCTGTCGTACCCCACCCAGGAACTTGACAGTGACTAGATTGCCCGCCGAGCCCATAACTTGTCAATGCCTAGATTCGGCGTAGTCTGCTGGGCATGAGCCCTCAGCGCCCCTACCACCACGGCGACCTGCGGCGGGCCGTACTGTCGGCTGCCCTGGACGTGATCGCCGCCGAAGGGCCGTCTGCGGTGAGCCTGCGTGACCTGGCCCGCAGGGCGGGCGTCTCACACGCCGCCCCCGCTCACCACTTCAAGGACCGCACGGGCCTGCTCACCGCGATCGCGGCCGAGGGATACGCAATGCTGGCGACCGCGCTCGACGAGGCGAAGGACCTCAGGGACGCGGGCGTGCGCTATGTCCGTTTCGCTCGCGAGCACCCGGCCCACTTCCAGGTGATGTTCGCGCCGGAACTGCTGCGCGAGAACGACCTGGAACTCACCACGGCGAGGGCGCTGGCGGGCAAGCACCTGCGCGACGCGGTGGCTGCCGTCCCGTCGTCGGGCCGCGGCCCCGACGCCCGCCTCGCAGGCGTGGCCGCCTGGTCCCTGGCCCACGGCTTCGCCACGCTCCTGCTCAGCCACAACCTGGAGGGCCCGATGGGCGACCGGGATCCGGAGGAGGTGTTCCGCACCCTCACGGGGATGTTGTTCGCCCGCACATCCGGGTCCGACTGAACGTCCAGGCGCCTACGATCCCAGGATCGACGTCAGGAACTCCCCGGTCCACCCCAGCAGTTCCCGCCCGACCAGCGGCTTCCCGCCGACCTTCGCCGTCTTCGGCCGCGGTACCAGGACCTGGTGGACGGCGGGCTTGACGACCGTGCCGGGGTAGAGCCGCTTCAGCCGCAGCTCCTGGGATTCCCTCAACTCCACCGGCGCGAAGCGGATGTTGTTGCCCTGCAGCACGATCTCGCCGACGCCGCACGCCCGCGCGAGCATGCGCAGGCCCGCCACCAGGAGCAGGTTCTCGACCGGCTCCGGCAGCTTGCCGTAGCGGTCCACCAGTTCCTCGCGTACGGATTTGATGTCGTCCTCCGTGTTGACGGAGGCGATCGCCCGGTACGCCTGCAGCCGCAGCCGCTCGCCGGGCGCGTAGTCGTGCGGGACGTGCGCGTCGACCGGAAGCTCGATCTTGACCTCGAGCGGCGGCTCCTCCTCGACCCCGCCCTCCAGCGACGCCCGGTAGTCCGCGACGGCCTCGCCGACCATGCGTACGTACAGGTCGAAGCCGACACCCGCGATGTGGCCCGACTGCTCGCCGCCCAGCAGGTTGCCGGCGCCGCGGATCTCCAGGTCCTTCATCGCGACGTACATGCCCGCGCCCATCTCCGTGTGCTGGGCGATCGTCGCGAGCCGCTCGTGGGCGGTCTCGGTCAGCGGCTTCTCCGGCGGGTACAGGAAGTAGGCGTAGCCGCGCTCGCGGCCGCGGCCGACTCGGCCGCGCAGCTGGTGCAGCTGCGAGAGGCCGAAGTTGTCTCCGCGCTCCACGATCAGCGTGTTGGCGTTGGAGATGTCGATGCCGGACTCGACGATCGTCGTGGAGACGAGCACGTCGTACTTCTTCTCCCAGAAGTCCACGACGACCTGCTCCAGGGTCGATTCGGACATCTGACCGTGGGCCGTGGCGATCCGCGCTTCCGGCACGATGTCGCGGAGCCGAGCCGCCGCGCGGTCGATCGACTCGACGCGGTTGTGGATGTAGAAGACCTGTCCCTCGCGCAGCAGTTCACGGCGGATCGCGGCGCCGATCTGTTTCTCCTCATACGGCCCGACGAAGGTCAGGACCGGGTGCCGCTCCTCCGGCGGGGTCGTGATCGTCGACATCTCGCGGATGCCGGTCACGGCCATCTCGAGCGTACGGGGGATGGGGGTCGCCGACATCGTCAGCACGTCGACGTTGGCGCGGAGCTTCTTCAGCTGCTCCTTGTGCTCGACGCCGAAACGCTGCTCCTCGTCGACGATGACCAGGCCGAGGTCCTTGAACTTGGTTTCGGAGGAGAACAGGCGGTGCGTGCCGATGACGATGTCGACCGAGCCGTCGCGCAGGCCCTCCAGGGTCGCCTTCGCCTCGGTGTCGGTCTGGAAGCGGCTCAGGGCGCGGACGTTCACCGGGAACTGCGAGTACCGCTCGGAGAACGTCCCGAAGTGCTGCTGCACCAGTAGCGTCGTCGGCACGAGCACCGCCACCTGCTTGCCGTCCTGGACCGCCTTGAAGGCGGCCCGGACCGCGATCTCCGTCTTGCCGTAGCCGACGTCGCCGCAGATCAGCCGGTCCATCGGGACCGTCTTCTCCATGTCCTCCTTGACCTCGGCGATCGTGGTCAGCTGGTCGGGCGTCTCCGCGTACGGGAAGGCGTCCTCCAGCTCGCGCTGCCAGGGTGTGTCCGGGGCGAAGGCGTGGCCGGGGGCCGCCATGCGCGCGCTGTAGAGCCGGATCAGGTCCGCGGCGATCTCCTTGACCGCCTTCTTGGCACGCGCCTTGGTCTTGGTCCAGTCGGCGCCGCCGAGCCGGTGCAGCGTGGGCGCCTCGCCGCCGACGTACTTGGTGATCTGCTCCAGCTGGTCGGTGGGGATGTAGAGCCGGTCGCCGGGCTGGCCGCGCTTGGCGGGGGCGTACTCGACGACCAGGTACTCGCGGGTCGCGCCCTGCACGGTGCGCTGCACCATCTCGATGTAGCGGCCGACGCCGTGCTGCTCGTGGACGATGTAGTCGCCCGCCTCCAGGGTCAGCGGGTCGATCGTCTTGCGGCGGCGGACGGGCATGCGGGCGCCGTCCTTGCCGGCCGCCTTCTGGCCGGACAGGTCGGTCTCGGTGAGGACCGCGAGCTTCAGGGCGGGGTCGACGAAGCCGTAGTCGATCGAGCCGCAGGCGACGTGCACGACGGACGGGGTGAGGTCGCCGAGGTCCTGGTCGAGGCGGGCCGCGATGCCCTCGCCGCCGAGCACCTCGACGGTACGGGCGGCGGTGCCGTGCCCCTCGGTGACGTAGACGGTGTGCCAGCCGTCGGAGATCCAGCCCTTGGTGTCGGCCAGCGCCCTGGCCGTGTCGCCACGGTACGACTCGGGGGCGTGCATGCCCAGCTTGAGCGTGTCCGCGTCCAGCTCTTCGTCCGCGGCGAACGGGGACACCGACCACCACATCATGCCCAGCTCACGGGCCCGGTCGCGGACGTCCGCGATGGACCAGAGGGAGGCCGCGTCGACGTCGATGGGAGCCTCGCCGCCACCCGCGGTCGCGGCCCAGGAGGCCTGCAGGAACTCCTGTGACGTCGCCACCAGGTCCGCGGCCCGCGTCCGTACGCGCTCCGGGTCGCAGACCACGGCCATGCTGCCCTTGGGCAGTACGTCGAGCAGCAGCTCCATGTCGTCGACGAGGACCGGGGCGAGGGACTCCATGCCCTCGACCGCGATGCCCTCGGCGATCTTCCCGAGCAGTTCCCCGAGCTCCGGATGCTCCTCGGCGAGGGCCGCCGCCCGCTGCCGTACGTCGTCGGTGAGCAGCAGCTCACGGCAGGGCGGCGCCCACAGGCCGTGCTCGGCGACTTCGAGGGAGCGCTGGTCGGCGACCTTGAAGTAGCGGATCTCCTCGACGTCGTCGCCCCAGAACTCGATGCGGAGCGGGTGCTCCTCGGTCGGCGGGAAGACGTCGAGGATGCCGCCGCGGACCGCGAACTCGCCGCGCTTCTCGACGAGTTCCACGCGCGCGTACGCGGCGGCCGCCAGCGCGTCCACCGTCTCCTCCAGGTCGGCCTGCTGCCCGGTGCGCAACGAGACCGGCTCCAGGTCGCCGAGGCCCTTGACCTGCGGCTGGAGCACGGAGCGGATGGGTGCGACGACGGCGGAGACCGGGCCGGTCTCGGGGTCGCCGGCGCTCGGGTGCGCGAGGCGGCGCAGGACGGCGAGGCGGCGGCCCACGGTGTCGGACCTCGGGGACAGCCGCTCGTGCGGGAGCGTTTCCCAGGAGGGGTACTCGACTACTCCGTCGGCGGGCAGGAGGGACCTGAGCGCCGCCGCCAGGTCCTCGGCCTCCCGGCCGGTCGCCGTCACGGCGAGGACCGGCCGGTTGGTCTCCCGGGCCAGCGCCGCCACCGCGAGGGGTCGGGCCGCGGGGGGCCCGACCAGGTCGACGTGCATGCGGTTGCCGTCGGTCGCGGCCTTGACTGCTTCGGCGAGTGCGGGGTCCTTGACTACGGCGTCGAGCAGACCGTGCAGGCTCATGAAGGGCTTCCGTCCGGGGTGAGTGGGCAACGCGAACCGCCCGACACGTCGCACGGGCCGGGGGCCTCCAGCGTACGACGCCGGGGTTTCGCCCGCTTGAGGGAACGCCGTGGCTCGGACGACGGAAGGGGGCTACGCTGAGTCCACCGCCTAGTCCACCTCGACTCCTGCGAGGCAGTCATGGAAGCAGCCCGGCAGTACAACATCCATGAGGCGAAAACCCACTTCTCCCGGATACTGCAACAGGTCGAGACGGGTGAGGAGGTCGTGATCAGCCGGGCGGGCCAGCCGATCGCCAAGGTCGTCCCCTTGCGGGCGAAGGTCCAGCGGCCAGGTCGCGGATCTCTCCGGGGCCAGATCCACATCCCCGAAGACTTCGACGAGCTGCCCGATGACATCGCCGAGGCTTTCGGGATGCGCGGATGAGGCTACTCCTGGACACGCACGTCGCTCTGTGGTGGCTGGGCGACTCCCCAGAGCTCTCCGACGAGGTCAAGGGCTGGCTCGACACGGAGCCCGAGGTCTATCTCAGCGCCGTATCCCCCTGGGAAGTCGCCATCAAGTTGTCCATCGGCAAACTGCCCGGCCCATCGGATCTCGCCGAGCGGTTACGCGACAGCCACTTCAAACCACTGGTGATCACGGCGGCACACGGTGCGCGCGCCGGACAACTGCCGCCGCACCACCGCGACCCCTTCGACCGCATGCTGATCGCCCAGGCTCAGACTGAGGGGCTGACGATCGTCACGCGCGACAGCTGGATCCCGAAATACGACGTCCAGACCCTGCGGGCCTGACCTCGCGGCCAGACAACGGATCCCGGCCCCGGAGAGCCATAGCTCTCCGGGGCCGGTCCTTCCCCGTTCCCCACCCGCAGCGCCTATTCCGTGGCGATCGCGTTCAGCACGTTCATCCGCCCCGCCCGGAACGCCGGGACCAGCGCCGCGATCAGGCCGACGAAGGCCGAGGCCACGAAGACCGTGGTGATCGTCGGCCAGGGGATCTCGAGGACGGTCAAGCCCTCGAGGGCCAGCAGCTGCTGGGCCGTGGCGCCCCAGCCCATGCCCAGGCCGAGGCCGAGCAGGGCGCCGAAGAGGGCGATGACGACCGACTCGAGGCGGATCATGCGGCGCAGCTGGCGGCGGGAGAGGCCGATCGCCCGCATCAGGCCGATCTCCCTCGTCCGCTCCACCACCGACAGGGCCAGGGTGTTCACCACGCCCAGGACCGCGACGATGACCGCCAGCGCAAGCAGGCCGTAGATCATGTTGAGCAGCTGGCCGATCTGATCCTGCAGCGCCTCCTTGTAGTCGGTCTGGTCACGGACCGTGTACTGCGGGTAGTCGTCCAGGGCCGCCTTCAGCGACGTGTACGCGGCGGCCTCCTGGCCGTCCTTCGCCGAGGCGAAGAGCAGGACGTCGAGGGGCATCTTGTCGGCGGGCACGTACTTCTCGGCCGTCGCGATCGACGCGTACATCGCGCCCTTGTCGATGACAGCCTCGTCGCTGGTGATCGCGCGGACCGTCAGCTCCGCCGTCGACCCGTCCCGGAAGTCGACCTCGATCGTCGAGCCGAGCTCGATGCCGTGCTTCTTCGCGAAGCCCTCGAAGACGGACATCGAGTCGGGGCGGTAGGCGTCCGCGAGGTCGCCGGCCACGGTCTCGGTGCGCAGGTCCTGCGCGTACGACGGGTCCGCGGCGTTGATCGTCTCGCCCTTGGACGTCTTGCCGTCGGGCGTGGTCAGCGTGGCGTCGAGCAGCTTGTACTCGGTGAACCGCGCCACGCCCTCGGCGGACTTCGCGGCCTCGACCGCCTGCGCGGTGATCGGCGCGCCCATGTCGGACTGGATGATGAAGTCGGCGCCCACGGTCTTGTCCAGCTGGTCCGTCGCCGAGCCCACCATCGAGGAGCCGACGACCGACAGGCAGGCGACCAGCGCCAGGCCGATCATCAGGGCCGCGCCCGTGGCGCCCGTGCGGCGCGGGTTGCGCAGCGCGTTGCGCTCCGCCATCCGCCCGACCGGGCCGAAGAGCCGCAGCAGAACGGCGCTCAGCACCCTCACCACACCGCCCGCGAGCAGCGGGCCGATCACCACGAAGCCGATCAGGGTCAGGACCACGCCGGCGCCGAGCCACAGCGAGCCGTCGCTCGCCTTGTCGGCGGCGGCCGCCAGGTAGAGGCCGTAGCCGCCGGCACCGGTGAGGACCAGGCCGATGAGGGCCCGTACCCAGCCGGCCTTCGCGTCGGCCGGGGCTCCGGCGTCGCGCAGCGCGGCCATCGGCGAGACCTTGCCCGCGCGCCGGGCGGGCAGATACGCGGCGAGCACGGTGACGACGACGCCGAGCACCAGGCCGACCACCGGGGTCGTCCAGGCGACGGTCAGGTCGTCGGTGGACAGGTGCATGCCCATCTGCCCCATGAGCTCCATCAGCCCGATGGCCAGGCCGACGCCCGCGCCGACGCCGAGGACGGACCCGAAGAGGCCGAGCAGCAGCGCCTCGGCCAGCACCGAGCGGTTGACCTGCCTGCGGCTCGATCCGATGGCGCGCATCAGGCCGATCTCGCGGGTCCGCTGGGCGACCAGCATCGAGAACGTGTTGATGATGAGGAAGATGCCGACGAGGAAGGCGATCCCGGCGAAGCCGAGCATCGCGTACTTCATCACGCCCATGAACTCCTGGACGTCCGCGGCGTTGGCGTCGGCGACCTCCTTGGCCGTCTGCACCTTGTAGGCGCCGTCGAGTCCGGCGGCGACATCCTTCTTCAGCTGGGCGTCGCTGACTCCGGACGCGGCGGTGACGTTGATGTTGGTGTAGACGCCGGTCTCGCCGACGAGGGCCCGCTGGGCGGTCTTCGTGTCGAGGTAGAAGATCGCGGCACCGGGGTTGGTGACGGTGAACTCCGCGATGCCGGAGACCTTCGCCTTGTGGGTGCCGACCGCCGTGATGACGCCGATCTCGTCGCCGAGCCCCAGGTGGTGCTTGTCGGCGGTGTCGGCGTCCACCATGATCTGGTCGCTGCCGCGCGGCGCCGCACCGGAGGTGATCTTCATGGTGCGGGCGTCGTTGGCGTTCCAGTTGCCGACGATGGTCGGGGCGCCGCTCGTGGGCGAGAGGCTGTCCTTGTCGGCGTCGACGACGGTCACCGAGGTCGAGAAGACGGTGCCGTCGGCCGACTTCACACCGTCGACGCCGCGCACCTCGCCGAGTACGGAGGCGGGCATGACCGGCGGCTTGCCGGTGCCGGACGTCGTCTCACCGGTGTCGGACGAGCCCTTGGCGCTGACCGTGACATCGGACGCGGTGGTCGCGAAGAGCTTGTCGAAGGTCGTGTTCATGGTGTCCGTGAACACGAGCGTGCCGCACACGAACGCCACCGACAGCAGCACGGCGACGGCGGACAGCGCCATGCGTCCCTTGTGCGCGAAGAAGTTGCGCATCGAGGTCTTCAGGACGGTCATGACGTACGCCCCCGCGCGTCGAAGTCCTTCATCCGGTCCAGGACGGCGTCGGCGGTGGGACGGAGCATCTCGTCGACGATCCGTCCGTCGGCGAGATACAGCACGCGGTCCGCGTAGGAGGCGGCCACCGGGTCGTGCGTGACCATCACGATGGTCTGGCCGAGCTCGTCGACCGAGCGGCGCAGGAACCCGAGGATCTCGGCGCCGGCCCGCGAGTCGAGGTTTCCGGTCGGCTCGTCACCGAAGATGATCTCGGGCCGGGATGCGAGGGCGCGGGCCACCGCGACACGCTGCTGCTGGCCACCGGAGAGCTGGGTGGGCCGGTGCTTCAGCCGTTCGGCGAGACCGACGGTCTCCACGACCCGCTCCAGCCACTGCTTGTCCGGCTTGCGGCCCGCGATGTCCATCGGCAGCGTGATGTTCTCGATGGCGTTGAGCGTCGGCAGCAGGTTGAACGCCTGGAAGATGAAGCCGATCCGGTCCCGGCGCAGCTGGGTGAGCTTCTTGTCCTTGAGGCCGGTGATCTCGGTGTCGTCCAGGTAGATCTGACCGGACGTCACCGTGTCCAGGCCCGCCAGGCAGTGCATCAGCGTCGACTTGCCGGACCCCGACGGGCCCATGATCGCGGTGAACCGGCCGCGGGCGATGTCCACGTCGACCTGGTCGAGCGCGACGACACGGGTCTCGCCGGAGCCGTAGGCCTTGACGACCTGCCGCGCCCGCGCGGCGACGGCCGTAGTCCCGCCCGTGCCCCCGTGCTTGGGAATGGTTACAGCCGTTGTCACGGTAAGTCTCCTATGTCGGTCGGCAGATGGCGCAGTGATGGTGGCGCAGTGGTGGTGGCGCAGTGATGGGCCGTGGATGTCGGTCAGCGGTGATGCGATGCCCGGCGGGCGGCCGGGCTGCCGTGCTGTGCGCGCTTCAGTCTGGTCTCGTCGAGCGGTCCGGCGCGCTGGTGCCCAGCGCAGTCTTGTGCGGGGGAAAACCCCACCTCCGAACGGGCGGTGCGGACGCTCCGGCGGCTGACCGCCGCGCCCCGACCGCGTAAAGCCAGGCTAAAGAGCGGCCGCGTGCCTTCTCGTCCTCCGGCGGTACGAACCCTCCCCCGCCCCAAGTACGGAGACACCCCTAGGGGTTCTCCACCCGCCGGTGGAGAAGGACTCAGGGTTGCCTCCGCCCTCGCTGCGGGGTCGCCTCCGCCCTCGCTGCTCCGATGCTGCACCCTGACGCGACGAGAGGGTCAAGTAAGGGTCGTCGGACGGCAGTAGCGGCAGCAGCGACAGCGGTAGCAAGCGCATACCGACCACTCAGTTTGCCGAAACCGTCGCGCACGCCGATACCAGCGAGTAACGTCTCGCCCCACCCTCCACCCGCTCCACTCCCTGCGGTCCCCGAACGGGACCCTCAGCCGCGCAAGGAGAACCGGGATGTCAGATCTGCCGCACCACTCGTTCCACGCACGGCCCACGCACCAGCCCGCCCCGCCGTCACCGCCCGCGTACCCGACCTACCCCTGGCAGCCGCAGCAGCCCCACGCGGCCGAGAAAGCCCCCACGCGCCGGCTACCCCGCCATCCCTCGCTCGGGAACCACAGCGACCTGCGGTTCCTGCGCAGCGCGTACCGCTGGCAGCGCCGCGTGGCGACCCTCACGGCGCTCGGCTACTTCGTCCTCTTCCTCATCCTGTCCGCCTTCGCACCCTCGCTGATGACGGACACCGTCTCCGGAGGGCTCTCCACCGGGCTCCTGCTGGGACTGTGCCAACTGCCCGTGGCCTGGCTCGCGCTCGCGCTGTACGAACACACGGCGCGCCGCCGCGTCGATCCGCTGGCGGACCGGCTGCGCAGGCAGGCACGCCACGAGGCGCTGCGGGAGGCCGCCCGATGAGCAGCGGCACCGCGCCGGACGCCGGCGACCCCCTGGCCATCCTGCAGAACTCCGCCGAACCCGTGGGCGTACCCGTGGGTGTCCTGCAGAACCCCGCCGAACCCGCGGGCATCCTGCAGAACTCCGCCGGGGCCGTGACCGGATTCAGTGACTCCGCACAGACCATGTCCCTGGTGGCCTTCACCGCACTGGCCACCGTCACGCTGCTGCTGTGCGTGATGACCGGACCCGACCGCGACGACCTCGACGGGTTCTACACCGGGTACGGCTCGCTGTCGCCGATGCGCAACGGCCTCGCCATCGGCGGCGACTACATCTCGGCCGCCACCGTCCTCGGCACCGGCGGCATCATCGCGCTCACCGGGTACGACGGCGTCGTCCTCGCCCTGAGCACGGCGCTGTCGCTGATGCTGCTGATGTTCCTGCTGGCCGAACCGCTGCGCAACGCGGGTCGGTTCACCATGGGTGACGCATTCGCCCGCCGGATGCCGGGGCGTTCGGTGCGCATCGCCGCGTGCGTCGCGACGATCGCGGCGCTGCTGCCGATGATGCTCGTGCAGCTCGCGGGCGCGGGCGATCTGCTGGCGTTCATCCTCGGGTTCAGCGGCGACGGACTGAAGACGGGATGCGTCGTCGCCCTCGGCGCACTCATGATCAGCTATGCGGCGATCGGCGGCATGAAGGGCACCGCCCTGATCCAGATCCTGAAGATGGTGATGCTGCTCGGCTCGGGCGCGGTCGTGTCCGTGCTCGTCCTGCACCGGTTCGCCTGGGACCCGGGGGCGCTGCTCTCCGCGGCCGCGCAGGGCAGCGCCGCCGGCCCCGCGTTCCTGCACTCCGGACTGCAGTTCGCGGGTGGGGCGCATCCGCGCCTGGACATGATCACTTCGGAGCTGACGGTGGTGCTCGGCGGCGCGTGCCTGCCGCACGTCACCATGCGCATGTACACCGCCCGCAGCGCACGCGAGGTGCGCCGCTCGATGTCCTGGGCCGTGTCCACCGTGGCGCTGTTCATGCTGATCATCGCGGTGGTCGGGTTCGGTGCGGCGGCCCTGGTCGGGCGGGCCGGGATCACGGCGGCCGATCCGCAGGGCAACACGGCGTATCTGCTGGGCTCCCAGGCGGCGTTCGGCGCGGACGCCTCATGGGCGGAGACGATGCTGTTCACGACGGTGACGACGGCGATCTTCCTCACGCTGCTCGCCTCGGTCGCGGGGATGATCCTGGCCTGTGCCAACTCCCTCGCCCACGACGTCTTCGCGCACCGCAGGAGGCAGATCTCCCCGCGCAGGGAGATGACGCTGGCCCGCGGCTCGGCGCTGGTCGTCGGGCTGGTCGCGATCGGTCTCGCCACGCTGGTGCAGCACCGCAACCTGCAGCCCCTGGTCACGCTCTCGTTCTGCGTCGGCGCGTCCGCGCTGGCCCCCGCCCTGGTCTACGGCCTCTTCTGGCGCCGCTTCACGCGTACCGGCCTGATATGCACCCTGATCGGCGGCACACTCACCGTGTATGTCCTGATGACCGGCACCAACCTGGTCTCCGGCTCCCCCACGTCGGCGTTCCCCGAACACGACTTCAACTGGTTCCCGTTCACGACGACGGGCCTCGTCTCCATACCCCTGGGCTTCGCCCTGGGCTGGCTCGGAACCGTACTGTCGGCCCGCCGCGCGGCCGACGAACAGCGCAGGCAGTACGAGGCGGTGGAGGCGTGGATTCTGGCGGGGGCGAACAAATCAAGCCCGTCCGGCGATTGAGGACGAGCCCGTTAGGGCGATAGGGGGGTCTGGGGGCGCAGCCCCCAGCGGGGTCCAGGGGCCGGCCCCTGGTTACGGGAAGGGGCGGGGTGGGGGAGATCGCGCCGCAGGCTACGACGCCCCCTCCACCCGAGCCCCCCGCCCCGTCAACGCCGCAAGACTGTTCCGCACATGATCCATATGCGCCCGCACCTCGTCCCACTGCTCCCCATGCACCCGCAACACCCGCTCCGTCTCCCGCCCGATCGCATCCTCACACGCCCGCGCATCCGCAAGAAGCTCCCCGGCCCGGGTCTGCGCCTCCTCCTGGATACGCCACGCCGACTCCTCCGCCTCCGCGAACGCCCGCTCCGCCTCGGACAGACGCCCGTCGGCCGCAGCCGCCAGTTCCTCGTGCCGCCTGTCCGCCGCCGCCTCCCGCTCGGCGATCTCGAGCCCGGCGGCGCCCCACCGCTCGGCGTGCTCCTTCTCCAGATCGGCGAGCATCTCCGCGGTCCGCTCGCGCATCTCGCGCAGCACGGCCAGCGCCTCACCCCGCCGCTCCTTCACCTCGCGCCGGGCCGCGATCCGGACCTCGTCGGCGGTCGCCTGGTCGGCGAGCAGCCGCTGCCGGGCGCGCTCGTC
Organism: Streptomyces jeddahensis; assembly: GCF_001642995.1. Classification (GTDB taxonomy): domain Bacteria; phylum Actinomycetota; class Actinomycetes; order Streptomycetales; family Streptomycetaceae; genus Streptomyces; species Streptomyces jeddahensis. Next base: position 112,749 of record NZ_LOHS01000070.1, on the reverse strand, counting down.
GGCCTCGGCGCGCACGGTGTCCGCGTAGACGCGCGCGGCGTCGCCCATCTCGCGCGCAGCCTCCTCGGCGGCCGCGGTGACCCGCCCGGCATCCGCGTGCGCCGCCGCCAGCACGGCGGCCGCCTCCTCCTTGCCGAGCGCGAGGATCCGCTGCGCACGCTCCCCGAGCGTCTCGTACGTCTGTGGAGTGAGCCCGGCGACGACCTCCCGCAGCCGCTCCGCCTCGGTCTCCATGTCCTTGGCCAGCACGGTCAGTCGCGCGGCGCGCTCCCACGCCTGGTCGCGCTCCTTCGCCAGGCGGGTGACGTACGCGTCCACCTGCCCGGGCCGGTAGGCGCGGCCCCGCACGACGACGAAGCCGTGGGGCGACACCGATGCGCTGCTCATCCTCGAATCCCCTCTCGGCCCACCGGATCGGGCGGTCCGGCAGTCCCGAACCCGGCATGACGTACACCACTCCGTACAACCCGTCAAACAACTCGACGTGGCGCACATCTTGATGGATCAAGAGGAAACACTCATAACGCGACACTCCGCCCGGCCGCCCGCTCAAGGATGAGGCACAAAGCAGCAGAAACCGCAATCACACGCGGGTGCCGCCCGACCGACCGCCGACATCCGCGACCACACGAACGAGGCGCCCGACCCGTCCCCGGGTCGAGCGCCTCGTTCATATGGTCGTCGTACGGCGAACCGTGCCGACCCGACGTGCCGACTCGTACGCGCAGCCGCGACAGGCCCTAGAGCAGCCCGTCCCACATCTGCTCGAGCAGGACCGACCACCAGCTCTCCGGCGACGCGAGCGCCGCCGGGTCGAGCGCGGCCAGCTGCGCCTGGAAGTCGACGGTCCAGCGGCCCGCCTGCTCCTGGTTGAGCCCGTACCGCAGCCGCCACATCCGCCCCAGCAGGGCGAGGCAGCGCACGAACTCCGGCAGCCCGGTGTTCACGAACTGCGGCGGTACGGGAGCGCCGCCCGGGCCCGCCTCCACCGGCACCGCGACGATGTTCGCCGTGCCGTACTGGACACAGACGGCACGGCCGAAGTCGCTGCCCATGACCAGATACGAACCGGCGTCCGACGCGGGCTGCACCCCGCGCTCCTGTGCCAGCTCGGCGAGGGTCGGCACCGGGCGGCCCGGCTGGGCCTGCGCCCAGAAGAACGGGCCCATGTCGACGGGCAGTCCGGCCACCACCAGTGTGTGCGCCACGATGTCGGGCACACCCTGCCGGGACACCGCCCGCTGGTCGAACCGGAAGACGCCGGGACCGAACGCGGCCGCCAGCTCCTGCGCGACACCCTCCGGCGGGATCGGCGGCGCGGGCTGCACCTGCGGCAGCGGCGCACGCACCGGAGCCGGACGCGCCGGCCCGTCCGCGACCTGGTGCAACTCGCCCTGGTGCGCGAGCAGTTGCTGCATGCCCTGCCGGCGCGAGGCGTGGTCCTTGCCGTACGGCGCGATCGACGTGATGCGCGCCTGCGGCCAGTTCTCACGGATCATGCGCGCGCAGTACGCGCCGGGCAGCTCGCAGGACTCCAGCTCGGTGTGCAGCTCCAGGACCTGGTCCGGCGGGACGTTCATGGAGCGCAACTCGTGGAAGATCTGCCACTCCGGGTGCGGTGTGCCGGGTGCCGAGCGGCGGATGAGCTGCTGCTCGGAGCCGTCCTGCGCGCGGTAGCGCAGCACGGCCTGGTAGCCGGGGCCGACGGTCGGCTGCCCGGGCGGCTGCGGCGGATAGCCGTACGCGGGGGGCTGCTGCCCGGGCACAGGCTGTCCCGGCACGGGCTGTCCCGGCACCGGCTGTCCCGGCACGGGCTGCCCCGGCACGGGCCGTCCCGGCACGGGCCGTCCGAGTTGGCCCGGCATGGGCGGGCCTGGGATCGGCTGCCCCGGCACCTGCCCGGACATACCTGGCGGCGGCATTCCCGGGACGCCCGGAGCTCCGGGAGCCCCCGGCGGCGGTGGCACGCTCGGACCGCCCGCCGAAGGCGCGGAGAGCACGGTCGCCGCCTGGTGGACGCCACCCAGAGGCGTACCCGGAGCGCCCGGCGCGCCCGGTGCACCCGGCGGCGGAGGCACGCCGGGCCCGCCCGTACCGCCGAGGCCAGGGCCAGCCGGCACCGCGGCTCCCTGGTGCCCGCCGCCCGAAGACGTACCAGGAGCGCCCGAAGCGCCCGGTGCGCCCGAAGTGCCCGGGGACTGCGGCGGAGCACCGGGAGTACCTGGCGGCTGTGGAGCATCCGGGCCCAGCCGCGGCACCAGCTGCGTCGGAACGTAGCCGCCCGCCGGGGTCCCGGAAGCACCGGGACCGCCGGGCGGAGGCGTACCGCCCGGACGGGCACCCGGCGTACCCGGCGCGCCCGGAGGCGAAGGCGTCGACGGCCCGCCGCCCCGCGCACCGCGCGGCGGGGCCTCGGCCTTGCTGGTCGCGACATCCGCGATGTCACCGGCGGCGGGCAGCAGCGGAGCGCCCGGGGTACCAGGGGACCCGGGGGCACCGGGAGCCCCCGGCACACCCGGAGCGGCCGGCAGCCGGGCCGCACCGGGCCCGGCCGCGCCCGCAGACGCCGGCGGCCGGGCGGCATCGGACCCCGGATAGCCGTACGACGCGGAGGCACCCGGCGCACCGGGCGCGGGAGGGCCCGGCTGAGTACCCGGCCCCTGCGGATAGCCGTACGACGCAGGAGCACCCGGCGCGCCAGGCGCACCAGACGCAGGAGGGCCGGACGGCGTACCCGGAACCTGCGGATAGCCGTACGCAGGCGCGCCCGACTTGTCCAGGGCGGGCGCCACCGCGGTGGGCGGCAGCTGGCTGCCGCCCGACATCAGCGCCGTCTTCGCATCCGGCGCCACACCCGGCGGCGGGGCCTCCTCATCGTCCGCGCCGACCAGAGGCGGCGCGAAGACTGTCGCGGGGAGCGGCACGGAACCGTCGTCGCCCGCGTCCGCGTTGGTGTCGGTCCCCGCCCACGGCGTCACCCCGGCCGGAGCACCCGGCGTCGTCGCGGGCAGCCCCTCGCCGGGAGCCTGCCCGCGGCCGCCGGCGTCCGAGGGAGAGGGGGAACCGGCACCCCCCGGCTCCCCGGCCCCTCGCCGATCCGCAGCCCCCAGCCGGTCCGCCGCCTCCTGCAACCACTCCGGCGGAGTCAGCAGGAACGACGTCTGGTTGAGGTCGACCCGATCGGCCACCGGCGGCGCCGACGCCGCCGGCACCTCCGACGCGCCGTACTCCTCCTCGTACCGGCGGATGACCTCGCCCACCGGCAGCCCCGGCCACAGCGTCGCCTCGCCGCTGTCCCGGGCGATGACGAGCCGCTGCCGGCCGCCGTCGGAACGGGCGCCTCCCCCCGTGCCGGACGCCTGGGAGGCATCCCCGTCGCGGTCCTCCGCCCACACCACGAAGCCCAGCTCGAACTCCCGCACCCGCACCTCGCGATGCAGATACGCGGGCAGGTCACCGTTGATCCACTCTTCCGCGCGCTCCTGCGCCTGCGCAAAGGTCACCATCGACAAGCTCACTTCCCCGCCGAGGACACCGGTACGGCACGCGCGAAGCCGCCGTCCACCATCAGGTTGGCCACGGTCTCCAGCTCCGGCGGATTACCCGCGAGCCGCGCCAGAAACGCGTCGAAGTCGTCGCCGCAGGGCAGCAGCAGCCGCTGCACCCGCTCCGTCACCTGCCAGCCGTCCCGGTCCCGCGCGTCGTCGTACGCGCAGAACCACACCGAACCGGCCCCGTCGCCCTTCACCTTCACGGCGAGCAGACCGCCCTGGACGAACGCGACACCCAGGTAATCCTTCGTCAGATGGTCACGCAGGCACTTGTTGACGTACACAAGGTCGTTGACCGCGGCCTCGTCCCGCACCGTGAAGAACGGCTGATCGACCAGCAGCCCCAGCTCGGCGTCCAGCGCGGCACCCACCGGAGCACAGCCACCGGCCGCCTTCAGAAACGACCGGTACGCGCCCGGCAGCCGGTACCCCAAGTCCTCCTCGGCACCCTGGATCTGCAGCTCCGTCACCGCCACCGACGACTTCGGCAGGCCGAAGTGCACAGGACGCGTCTCCTGCAACGGACGCGTGCCCCGCTTGTTCTGGTCGACGGCCGCCGTCGCGAGACCGCCGTGGTGCCGCAACAACGCCTTCACCTCGACCGGCACCAGCTCGAGACGACGCGTGCCCCGCACGTGATGCCACGTCCAGCCGTGCGGAGTCGCCACCGGCGGAATCGTGTCCCACAGCTCATGACCCTGCGCCGCCATCACCGCGTTCGCCGACACATAGTCCGTCAACCGCAGTTCGTCTACCCCGAACCCCTCCGGAGGATCGGCGATTTCAGCCGCCGCACGCGCATAGGGTGAGAAGTCCGGAAAGCCCCCCTCGTCCACCCGCACACCCCTAGGATGGCGAGCGGCCCGTACCGGGTCCGGGAAGTGCACGACCTGCCCGGCGTAAGCAGCGTTCGGCGGCGCGGCTTGCTGCCCGAGCCGACCTGTCGTCATGACCGTTGCCCCCTGCGGCACTGAAAGTTGGATCGCGGATGTCGACAGCCTATGCGGTAGAACGACACCGGTCACCGGGCCTCCGGTTCCGTGACCAGCGGTCACCCGCCCGTGACATCCCCCAGCGCCTCAAGGGCCTGGGAGGTACCCCCACGGCGAACCCCCAGCGTGTCGCACAGCCCCCAGCTTCCGTACCGCGCAGCGCATTTGGCAGGCTGTCCCCGCACTCGGCGGCCATCCGTACTGGCGGCAGCCGCCGCGCGCAAGAGGGGAGCAGCACCACATGCACACAGCACAGACAGACACCGCATCCGGCGACCCCCGGATCGGCTGGAGCAGCGCCGAAACTCCGCATGCCCCCACCCTGAACCACCGCCGCGACGGCATCCTCCCCACCGTCGCCGCCGCGCTCTCCGTCCGCGGCACCACCCTCACCGGCACGCCCGCCCGCGGTGAACAGCCCCCGGCACTCCACCACCTCGTACAGGACTACCTCGACGCCCTGACGAGCGGCCAGCGCGAACGCTTCACCGGACGCTGCGCCGAAGCCATCCTCATCTCCCGGCACCTCACGGCCGCGGACAGCGAACGCTCCAAACGCGCCCGCCGCAGACCCATGACCAACGGCGAAGCCCGCAAAGCCCTCAAGAACGCCAAACTCACCACCCGGCGCATCCGCGAGGACGGCGACCCCCTCCACGGCAGCTTCGCCCGCCCCTGCCGCTCCTGCACCGCGCTCGCGGCCCACTTCGGCGTACGCATCGTCGACCCCACCGAGCCCGACGACTGACCCCCCCGGGCACACCGGGCACCGCCGGGCACCACCGGATTCCCCAGGCAGGACAACCGAACGAAGGCCGATGCACCCCGACCGCACCTCCACCACACGCTTCCCCGTCGCCGTCGACGCCGCCCTGCGCGCAGCGGGCTGGCAGCCGGGACGCTGGGACATCAAACAAGCCGAATACTGGGCCGACACCCTCCGCGGACACGTCTCACCCGCAGGACACGAACACAGCGTCTTCCCCGCTGCCGTCGAGGCATGGGCGGAGTTCGGCGGACTGCACATCACGCCCTCGGGGCCCGGACGGCAGATCGCCCCCGCCGCCCTCCATTTCGAGCCCCTGCACGGGCTCCACTTGGCCCGCACCCTCGGCGACCTCGGACGCGCCCTCGGCAGCGAGGTCTGCCCCCTCGGCGAGGAGAGCGAGACCCAGGCCCTCCTCGCCATCGACGCCGAAGGCCGCGTCTACAGCCTCGACCACAGCGGCGACTGGTACCTCGGCGACACCATCGACCAGGCCCTGTCGGCCCTTCTCACAGGCGTCCAGCCGACCCGGCTCACAGTCGGCTGACACCCCGGCCCGGGCCGCCCCGGCTCACCGCCCCGCCGGAATCACCGCCGACACCCGGAAACCCCCCGCGTCCGTCGGGCCCGACACGAACACGCCGCCCAGCGCCGCCACCCGCTCCTTCATGCCCACCAGGCCGTTGCCCCCGCTCGGCAACCGCGCATCCGACGCCGAAGCCGCCGGCGGCGGCTCGTTCTCCACTTGCATCGCGATCTCCGAAGCCCGATGGGCCAGCCGCACGCGCGCCTTCGCCCCCGCCGCATGCTTGTGCACGTTCGTCAGCGCCTCCTGCACCACCCGGTACGCGGTCTGCTCCACCTCCGGCGCATACACCCGGGACTTCCCCTCGACCCACAGCTCCACGACCATCCCCGCCTCCCTGGACTGCCCCACCAACTCGTCCAGCTCGGCAAGCGACGGACCCTCGGCCCCCTCGTCCTGCGCCGCCCGCGACGCCGCCGCAGCCGCCGCCGCACCCACCCCCGCCAACGGAACCGGCTCGGCAACAGGCACCGCGCTCTCCCCCGCCCGCAGCACGCCCAGCATCTCCCGCAACTCCGTCAGCGCCTGGCGGCCCATATCGCCGACCAGCGCCGCGTTCTTCACGGCCTTCTCCGGATCCTTCCGCGCCACCGCCTGCAGCGCCGCCGCATGCACCACCATCAGGCTCACCCGGTGCGCCACCACGTCATGCATCTCACGCGCGATACGCCGACGCTCCTCACTCCGCGCCCACTCCGCGCGCTCCTCCGCCCGCTCCGCGAGCAGCTGCAGCTCCCGCTCCAGACTGTCCGCACGCTCCCGCAAGCTCTCCATGAGACGGCGCCGCGCCCCCACATACAGACCCAGCAGCACCGGCGGCGCCGTCATACCCAGCGACATGGTGATCGCCACAAACGGAACGAACCAGTCACCTATCGTCAGGCCCCCGCCCGCCGCGTCCTGGTACGCCCGCACAAAACCCACGATCATCGTGCCCGCGAACGACATACCGGCCAGCGCCCCGATGATCCGCCGCGGCAGCTCCGACGCCGCAAGCGTGTAGAGCCCCACCAGACCCAGCAGGAACCCCATCTGCGCCGGCGTGATCGCAACGGACACCAGCACCACGGCGACAGGCCACCGCCGCCGCAGCACCAGCACGGCCCCGGCGACCAGGCCGAAGATCACCCCCACCGGCACCGGCAACCCGGCGCTGTGCGCGAACCGGAACCCCTCGGCCGCACACTCCAGGGCCGACACCACCGCCAGCCCCACATCCAGCACGGCACTACGCCACCGCACCCACCACCACGGCCCGGTCCCGGCCGCACCGTGAGCTTCCCCCGTCGTGGTCATGCCTCCCAGCGTACGGGCGGCCCCCTCCGGTTTTCCGGCGAGTTTCCAGGTGCCGCCACCAGACGCCCGAACATCCGACCAGCGCCGAAACGTACCGCTACCCACCCGAACTACTGAATCGAGCACCTTTCGAGCCGGACGTGCCCATTCCGCCACGACGGTACGCCTATGACACAGATCACCGGCAAGTACGCCGACTTCGAGGGCCTGCGCGAGCAGGCCGTCGCCCTGCGGAGGGCGGGGCCTCAGCCGCCGCCAGATCCGCGACCGGCTCCACATCGACAACAACGACATCCTGAACCGCCTGCTGGAGGGCGAGCCCCCGCCCGAGTGGACGAAGCGCCCGAACGCGAAGGACGATCTCCGCGCCAAAGCCCGGGAGCTACGGCTCCAGGGCTGGACGTACGACCAGATCCAGGTCGAGCTGGGGTGCTCGAAGAGTTCGATCTCGCTTTGGGTTCGGGATCTACCGAGGCCGGAGCGACGCGATCCGGCCGAGCAGGCGAAGCTCGCGGCGCGGAAGCGGTGGGAGCACGAACTGGCCGCACGGGACTCCGAACGGCAGCTCATTAAGCGCGAGGCCGAGTCGGCGATCGGCGCGATGACAGATCGCGAGTTGTTCATCGCCGGAGTCGCCCTGTACTGGGCAGAAGGAGCCAAGGACAAGCCGTATCGCCGCAGGGAAAACCTGCAGTTCATCAACAGCGATCCCAATGTGATCAGGCTCTACCTTCGCTGGCTCGATCTCCTTGGGGTTGCCCCCGACCGGCGAGCCTTCAGGGTGAGCATCCATGACTCTGCGGATGCTTCCGAGGCAGAGAAGTACTGGGCCGAGATCGCAGGCGCCGACGCCTCGACCTTCCAGAAGACAACCCTGAAGAAGCACAACCCCAAGACCACCCGCAAAAACACCGCGGACGACTACCACGGGTGCCTCACGATCTACGTGTCGCAGAGCGCCGAGTTGTACCGTCGCATGGAAGGCGCCTGGTACGGCATAGTAGGGGCTGCAACCGCAACCGATCTAGAAAATCGGACATAGCGGTAATCCCGGGTCGTCTAAGGGCAAGACGTCAGATTTTGGTTCTGATCATGGGGGTTCGAGTCCTCCCCCGGGAGCCGCAAAGTTCGGGTCCTGACCTCCCAGGTCAGGACCCGCCCTCGTTTCCGTCCCACTACGCCCCGGTATCCTGCGGGTGTCCACCACCCGAAGCACCGAAGCCGAAGGGCATCCCCGTGAGCTCCAGTCGCCCGGCCGCCGTCGTCGTCCTCGCAGCGGGTGAGGGCACCCGTATGAAGTCGGCCACTCCGAAGGTTCTGCACGAGATCTGCGGCCGTTCCCTGGTGGGGCATGTTCTGGCCGCCGCTCGGGAGTTGGAGCCGCAGGAGCTCGTGGTCGTCGTGGGGCACGCCCGTGAGCAGGTCGCGGCGCATCTGGCGGAGATCGACGCGGATGCTCGTACGGCTGTGCAGGAGAAGCAGAAGGGCACCGGGCACGCGGTGCGCATGGCTCTGGAGGAGCTGGGCGGTGCGGTCGACGGGACCGTGATCGTCGTCTGCGGCGACACTCCCCTGCTGACCGGCGAAACGCTCCAGCGGCTGGCCGCCACCCATGCCGCCGACGGCAACGCCGTGACCGTGCTGACGGCCGAGGTCCCGGACGCGACGGGGTACGGCCGGATCGTGCGGGACGAGGCCTCCGGTGCCGTGACGGCGATCGTGGAGCACAAGGACGCGACCGAGGCGCAGCGCGCGATCCGGGAGATCAATTCCGGGGTGTTCGCCTTCGATGGCCGGCTGCTGGCCGATGCGCTGGGCAGGGTGCGTACGGACAACAGTCAGGGTGAGGAGTACCTGACGGATGTCCTCGGGATTCTGCGTGAGGCCGGGCACCGGGTGGGTGCTGCTGTCGCGGGTGATCATCGTGAGATCGCCGGCATCAACAACCGCGTGCAGCTCGCCGAGGCGCGGCGGATTCTGAACGACCGGCTCCTTGAGCGGGCGATGCTCGCGGGTGTGACGGTGGTGGATCCGGCGTCGACGTGGGTCGATGTGACGGTGACGTTCGAGCAGGACGCGATCGTGCATCCGGGTACGCAGCTGCTGGGTGCCACGCACCTTGCGGAGGGCGCGGAGGTGGGCCCGAACACGCGGCTGACGGACACGAAGGTCGGCGCGGGCGCGCGGGTGGACAACACGGTGTCGGTGGGCGCGGAGGTCGGTCCGCAGGCGAGTGTGGGGCCGTATGCGTATCTGCGGCCTGGTACGCGGCTCGGCCTGAAGGCCAAGGCCGGTACGTACGTGGAGATGAAGAACGCCAGGATCGGTGAGGGGACGAAGGTCCCGCATCTGTCGTATGTCGGTGACGCGACGATCGGCGAGTACACGAATATCGGCGCGGCGAGCATCTTTGTGAATTACGACGGTCAGGACAAGCACCACACGACGGTGGGATCGCATTGCCGGACCGGTTCGGACAACATGTTTGTGGCTCCTGTCACGATCGGGGATGGGGCGTACACCGCTGCGGGTTCGGTGATCACGAAGGATGTGCCGCCCGGTTCGCTGGCCGTGGCGCGTGGTCAGCAGCGGAATATCGAGGGCTGGGTGGCTCGTAAGCGTCCGGGGAGCGCGGCTGCGAAGGCGGCTGAGGCGGTGTCCCGGAAGCCGGAAGGCGAAAGCTGACCGGAAACAGGTGCGCTGGACTCGGCGTACCGTGATAGGTGCACACAATTCGGCTGGCTCGTTGCGGACGGGTGCGCGGGCGGCAGTAGAGAACTCGTCTGAGGAGACAGTGCTGTGACCGGAATCAAGGCCACTGGGCAGAAGAAGTTGATGCTCTTTTCCGGCCGCGCCCATCCTGAGTTGGCCGAGGAGGTCGCCCGCGAGTTGGGGGTCGGCATTGTGCCGACGAAGGCGTTCGACTTCGCCAATGGCGAGATCTACGTCCGTTATCAGGAGTCGGCTCGTGGTGCGGACTGTTTTCTGATCCAGAGCCACACGGCTCCGATCAACAAATGGATCATGGAGCAGCTGATCATGATCGATGCTCTGAAGCGGGCTTCGGCCCGGAGCATCACCGTGATCGTGCCGTTCTACGGGTATGCGCGTCAGGACAAGAAGCACCGTGGCCGTGAGCCGATCTCGGCTCGTCTGGTCGCGGATCTGATGAAGACGGCGGGTGCGGACCGGATTCTCACGGTCGATCTGCACACGGACCAGATCCAGGGTTTCTTCGACGGCCCGGTGGACCACCTGTTCGCGCTGCCGATCCTCGCGGATTACGTGGGTGCGAAGGTGGACCGCGACAAGCTGACCGTGGTCTCGCCCGACGCCGGTCGTGTGCGGGTCGCGGACCGCTGGTGCGACCGTCTGGGTGCGCCGCTGGCGATCGTGCACAAGCGGCGTGACAAGGACGTCGCGAACCAGGTGACCGTGCACGAGGTGGTCGGTGACGTGAAGGGCCGTGTCTGTGTCCTGGTCGACGACATGATCGACACGGGTGGCACGATCTGCGCCGCCGCGGACGCTCTGTTCGCGCATGGTGCGGAGGACGTCATCGTGACGGCGACGCATGGTGTGCTGTCGGGTCCGGCGGCTGACCGGCTGAAGAACTCGAAGGTGAGCGAGTTCGTGTTCACGGACACGCTGCCGACGCCGAACGAGCTGGAGCTGGACAAGATCACGGTGCTGTCGATCGCTCCGACGATCGCGAGCGCGGTGCGCGAGGTCTTCGAGGACGGTTCGGTGACGAGCCTGTTCGAGGAGCAGTGACCTTTCTCTGATCGTTTTGGGTGCGGCCTTCCTTGCCGAGTAGACTGTCCAAGTTGCTCGGCGAGGGAGGCCGCACACTGCTTTTCATCAGGCAGTACGTGCGGCGGTCCGTTATCGACGCGCTCTTCGTAGCAGGCCAGTCGTGTGGCCGGGTGACCGCCACATATCCGTCTGACTTACGAGGAGTGCTCATGTCCGAGGTAAAGATCACCGCCGCGACCCGCACCGAGTTCGGCAAGGGTGCCGCCCGCCGTATCCGCCGTGACAACAAGGTCCCGGGTGTTCTCTACGGCCACGGTTCCGACCCGCTGCACCTGACCCTTCCGGGCCACGACCTGCTGCTGGCGCTGCGTACGCCGAACGTCCTGATCTCCCTGGACATCGACGGCAAGACCAGCGAGCTGGCGATCCCGAAGGCCGTGCAGCGCGACCCGCTGAAGGGCTTCCTGGAGCACGTCGACCTGCTGCTGGTGAAGCGCGGCGAGAAGGTCTCCGTCGAGATCCCGGTCCAGACCGAGGGCGAGCTGGCCCCGGGCGGCAACCTGCTCGAGCACGTGCTCAACGCCCTGCCCGTCGAGGCCGAGGCGACGCACATCCCGGAGTCGGTCAGCGTCTCCATCGAGGGCCTGGAGGCCGGTGCCTCCGTGCTCGCCAAGGACATCACGCTGCCGAACGGTGTGACGCTGGCCGTCGACGAGGACGCGGTCGTCCTTCAGGTGCTGGCCGCTCAGGCCGAGGAGGCCCCGGAGGGCGCCGAGGAAGAGGGCGCCGAGGCCGCGGAGTAGTTTCCGCAGGTTCCGGCCGCCGGGGTTCCTTCCGGCAGTTTGTTCTTCAGCCGCCGTTTTCCGTGCCGAGAGGCGCGGAAGACGGCGGCTGGCGCGTATGAAGGAGACATGCAGATGACGACGTCGGATGCCAACGCCCCCTGGCTGATCGCGGGGCTCGGCAACCCCGGGCCGGGGTATGCGATGAACCGGCACAACGTGGGGTTCATGGTCGCGGATCTGCTCGCGGAGCGGATGGGCGGCACCTTCAAGCGGAGCGGCAAGGCGCAGGCGCAGGTCGTCGAGGGGCGGATCGGGGCGCCGGGTCCGGCGGGCCGGCGGGTGGTGCTGGCGAAGCCGATGTCGTACATGAACCTCTCGGGCGGGCCGGTGACGGCGCTGCGGGACTTCTACAAGGTGCCCACGGCGAACATCGTTGCGATCCATGACGAGCTGGACATCGACTACGGCACGCTGCGGCTGAAGCTGGGCGGCGGCGACAACGGCCACAACGGGCTGAAGTCCATGACGAAGGCGATGGGTCCCGGCTACCACCGGGTGCGCTTCGGGATCGGGCGCCCGCCGGGCCGTATGCCGGTCGCGGACTTCGTCCTCAAGGACTTCTCGTCGGCCGAGCGCAAGGAGCTGGACTACTTCGTGGACCGGGCTGCGGACGCCGTGGAGTGTCTGGTCACGGAGGGCCTGGAGCGGGCGCAGAGCGCGTACAACTCCTGACGTCTCCGCCCGTTCGCGACGTGTCGTAGCACTCCTGGCCTCTCGCCCGCGGAGGTTGACCGGGCGCTGCCCTATGGCCAAGGATCGCGGCCATGCCAAGCACGTCAGCCTCGTCAGCCACTCGGGACACGGTTCCTCTGCGTCGCCCCGGCACCGTCAAGCGCAGCCGTACCCGCAGAGCGGGTGAGAGTGCGTATGGGCTGCTGCTGCTCGGGCGGCAGGTGGTGTTGGCCGGGGTCGTGCTGCTCCTGCTGGTCGGCGGTGTGTGGCAGTCGTGGGGCTCGGCGCAGCATGTCATGTTCACCAAGGGCCGTGAGCGCGGCACGATGACGGTGACGCGGTGCGGCGAGGAGACGTGCACGGGTTCGTACGTGGGTCTGTCGCCCGGGTCGCAGCCGCGGGGCCGTGTGGTGATCGAACGGTCGATCGCCGAGGAGAAGGGCGCGAAGGTCCCGGTGGTGATCAAGCCGGGGACGGACGAGGTGGTCCGCTCGGGGGTTGCGGGGCTGCTTCATGCGTGGGTGCCGTTGGGGGGTGCGTTGCTGCTCGCCGCCGTGGTCATCGCAGGGGGGCTGCGGATGACGCGGACGGCGTGGGTCACCGCGGCGCTGGGGTTGGCGTTGCTCACGGCTTCGTTCGCAACGCTCTGACGGGGTCCCTGCGGGGGCTGGACCACGATGAACGGCACCGTACGTCGTGGGTTGTGCCCACCCGTTCCGCCCTGCGGAACGATTGCCCACAACGGTACGGCCGGTAGTCGCCCGACGCACAAAGACCCGGGAAGCGAAAAAGTGGGTGCCCGGGGCGGAAGCCCCGGACACCCACAAGTACATCGGCGCACCCGGCCGGAGGTCACCCCGTGTTGCGCAGCCCCGCCGCGACACCGTTGACCGTCAGCAGCAGCGCCCGCGACAGCAGCGGATCCGGCGTCTCGCCGGCCGCGGCCGCGTCGCGCTGACGCTTCAGCAGCGCGACCTGAAGGTACGAGATCGGATCCAGGTAGGCGTCGCGGATGGCGAACGTCTGCTGGAGCACCGGGTGGGTGTCCAACAGCTTCTCGCCGCCCGTGACCCGCAGAACCTCCTGCACGGTCAGCTCGTGCTCGGCCTCGATCACCGAGAACACGTGCTTGAGCTCGTCCGGCACGAGCGTGTCGACGTAGTGCCGGGCGATCCGCAGGTCGGTCTTGGCGAGCGTCATCTCGACGTTGGAGATGAAGTTGCGGAAGAAGTGCCACTGCTCGTGCATCTCGTCGAGCACGGTGTCGAGGCTCGCCTCGCGGAGCGCCTTCAGCCCCGAACCCACGCCGAACCAGCCGGGCACGATCTGCCGCGACTGGGTCCAGCCGAAGACCCACGGGATGGCGCGCAGCCCGTCGAGCCCGGCGCCGGAGTCGGGGCGCCGCGACGGGCGCGACCCGAGGTGCAGGTCGGCGAGCTGGTCCACCGGGGTCGAGGCGAAGAAGTACGCGGGCAGGTCCGGGTCCTCGACGAGCCTGCGATACGCCGCGTGGGCCGCGTCGGAGACCACGTCCATGGCGGCGTCCCAGCGGGCGAGGGCCTCGTCGGACTGACGGGGGGCCGTGTGCAGGGCGGAGGCCTGCAGCGTGGCCGCGACCGTCAGTTCGAGGTTCTCCCGGGCCAGGGACGGGATGAGGTACTTGTCGGAGATGACCTCGCCCTGCTCGGTGACCTTGATCTCGCCCTCGAGGGTGCCCCAGGGCTGGGCGAGGATCGCGTCATGGGTGGGGCCGCCGCCACGGCCGACGGTGCCGCCGCGGCCGTGGAAGAGCCGCAGCCGCACCCCATACCGGTGGGCGACGTCACGCAGCCGCCGCTGCGCCCGGTGGATCTCCCACTGCGAGGTCGTGATACCGCCGAACTTCGACGAGTCGGAGTAGCCGAGCATGACCTCCTGCACGTCGCCGCGCAGCGCCACGAGCCGCCGGTACGAGGGGTCGGCGAGCATCTCGTCGAGGATCACATCAGCCGCGCGGAGCTCTTCGGTGGTCTCAAGCAGCGGCACGATGCCGATCTTGGCCCAGCCGGCGTGCAGGTCGAGCAGGCCGGCCTCGCGCGCCAGCACGGTCGCGGCGAAGACGTCGTCGGCGCCCTGGCACATGGAGATGATGTACGACTCGATGACCTCGGGTCCGAAGACCTCCAGGGCCTTCTTGACGGTGAGGAAGACGCCGAGGGTCTTCTCTCCGGCCGCATCCAGCGGCGCCGGGGTGGGCGCGAGAGGCCGCCGCGAGCGCAGCTCCTTGGCGAGCAGCTTGGTGCGGTAGTCGCGCGGCATGTCGGCGTACCGCCAGGACTCCTCGCCGAGCCGGTCGAAGAGCTGGCCGAGGGCGTGGTGGTGGGCGTCTGCGTGCTCGCGCACGTCCATGGTGGCGAGCTGCAGGCCGAACGCGGCGAGCGTGCGGATGGTGCGGTTCATGCGGCCGTCGGCGAACAGCGCACCCCGGTGCGCGCGCAGCGACGTCTGGATGAGCGTGAGGTCGTGCAGCAGTTCGGTGGTGCCGAGGTAGTCGCGGCCCGGCTCGTGCGGGGTTCCCTTGGCGAGGCGCTGCTTGGTGTTGACCAGCTTCTGCCGGATGCAGGTGGCCTTGAGCCGGTAGGGCTCCTCGGCGTTGAGGCGCTTGTAGCGAGGGCTGATCTCCGGGAGGTTCTCCAGGTCGGCCTGGAGGGAGGTGAGCAGCTCCTCGGTGGCGCCGGTGTAGCGGATGGAGTTGGAGAGGAATCCGCGCAGCTCGTCGATCATGTCGAGCGCGTCGTTGATGCCGTGCTCGTGCTGAAGGATCAGCACGTCCCAGGTGACCTGGGGCGTCACGTTGGGGTTGCCGTCGCGGTCACCGCCGATCCAGGTGCCGAAGGTGAGGGGGCGGGTGTTCTCGGGCAGCTTGACGCCGACGCGCTCCAGTTCCGCCGTGAGGTCCTCGAGGACGTCGCCGACGGCATTGGCGTGCAGCTCGTCGAGGTAGTAGATGGCGTTGCGGGCCTCGTCGGCGGGCTCGGGCCGGACGACGCGCAGCTCGTCGGTCTGCCACACCAGGTCGATGTTCTCGGCGAGCCGGGTGTCGTAGCGGCGCCGGTCGGCCTCGGTGACCGGGGTCTCGAGGAGCGCGGCGATGCGCCGCAGCTTGTTCAGTACGGAGCGCCGGGCCGCCTCGGTGGGGTGGGCGGTGAACACGGGGCGGACGTTGAGGTGCTCGACGGTCTGGCGCAGGTGCTCGGGGTCGGCGTCCTTGAGGCGGTCCGCGGTGCGGGAGAGCAGCCCGCCCTCGGCGGCGCGCTTGGCGCGCAGCTCGCGGCCGCGGTGCACCTGCTCGGTGACGTTCGCCAGGTGGAAGTACGTGGAGAAGGCGCGCACCAGCTTGGCGGCGGTCTCCAGCTCCGTGCCGCGCAGCAGCTCGGCGGCGGCCTCGCCGTCCTCGCGGGTCAGGCTGCGGACTCGCTCGACCAGCTCGAGCAGCTCGGGGCCCTCCTGCCGTACGAGCGTCTCGCCCAGCAAGTCGCCCAGTCGGCGGATGTCGGCGCGCAGCTCGGCGCTCGTCGTCGTTGTCTGGTCGTCGGCACTGCTCACAGGTGCGGCTCCTTGCAGTGTTGGGGCACTTCTGGGAGGGGACCCGGGTCCTGTCGCGGCGCGGGGGCCGCATCAGGGACAGGGCGCCCGGGAAGAAAACAGAGCGGACCGCGCTGTCCGACCGAGTCCAAGGATAGGTGTCCTGGCGGGCGCGCCGTCTCAAGGCCTCTCGCCGGTGCCTCCCTCCGGACCGCGGGAGGCCAACGGGACGCCACACTTACGATGCCGTAGGTTACGGAAGCGTAGGAAACTGTTATCCAGGACACCCTGCAAGGCCCTGCCACCACCCTTTCGACCCCACAGGGGACGCCCCATGACCACAAGCTCCGATGTGATCCGCGACGCCCCGCAGCAGGCGGCGTCAGACAAGAACGGGACCCCACTCCCGTCCGCCACGCTCGGTGGTGAGCAGAAGCGGTCGATCGAGCAGATCACGCTGCTGCTGTTCATCACCGTCCCCTTCCTGGCCCTGCTGGCGGCGGTGCCGCTGGCCTGGGGCTGGGGCGTGAGCTGGCTCGACCTCGGCCTCCTGGTCTTCTTCTACTACCTCGGGTGCCACGGCATCACGATCGGCTTCCACCGCTACTTCACGCATGGCTCGTTCAAGGCCAAGCGCCCCCTGCGCATCGCGCTGGCGATCGCGGGTTCGCTGGCCGTGGAGGGCCCGCTGGTGCGCTGGGTGGCCGATCACCGCAAGCACCACAGGTTCTCAGACGCGGAGGGCGACCCGCACTCGCCCTGGCGTTACGGCGAGACGGTCCCGGCGCTGATGAAGGGCCTGTGGTGGGCTCATGTCGGCTGGATGTTCGATGAGGAGCAGACGCCGCAGGACAAGTACGCGCCGGACCTGATCAAGGACAAGGCGATCCGGACGATCTCGCGCCAGTTCATCCTGTGGACCGCCGTGTCGCTGTTCCTGCCCGCGCTGATCGGCGGTCTGGTGACCATGTCCTGGTGGGGCGCCTTCACGGCGTTCTTCTGGGGCTCACTCGTGCGGGTGGCGTTGTTGCATCACGTGACGTGGTCGATCAACTCGATCTGCCATGCGGTGGGCAAGCGGCCCTTCAAGTCCCGTGACCGCTCGGGCAACGTCTGGTGGCTGGCCGCGCTCTCGTGCGGCGAGTCGTGGCACAACCTCCACCACGCCGACCCGACCTCCGCCCGGCACGGGGTCGAGCGCGGCCAGATCGATTCGTCGGCCCGCATCATCCGCTGGTTCGAGCAGCTGGGCTGGGCGTATGACGTGCGCTGGCCGTCGAAGTCCCGTATCGCATCGCGCCGCAAGCCCGGCGCCGATGTCCCCGCCCGGACCGAGACCGACTCCCGCCGCAAGGCAGAGGCCACCGACCGGGCATGATGGTCCGCGTGGCGACCGACTCCAGCAGCACCCCGAGCAACGAGAAGCCGCGGCGCACGCGCCGTACCCGCATGACCGGTGCCGAACGCCGTCAGCAGCTGCTGGAGATCGGCCGCACGCTGTTCGCCGACAAGGGTTTCGAGGGCACCTCGGTGGAGGAGATCGCGGCCCGCGCCGGGGTCTCGAAACCGGTCGTGTACGAGCACTTCGGCGGCAAGGAGGGGCTGTACGCGGTGGTGGTGGACCGCGAGATGCGCCGCCTCCTCGACATGGTCACCGGTTCCCTCACCGCCGGCCACCCCCGCGAGCTGTGCGAACAGGCCGCCTTCGCCCTCCTCGACTACATCGAGGAGTACACGGACGGCTTCCGCATCCTGGTCCGCGACTCCCCCATCCCCCAGTCGACGGGCTCCTTCGCCTCCCTGATCTCCGACATCGCCACCCAGGTCGAGGACATCCTGGGCCGCGAGTTCAAAAGCCGCGGCTTCGACCCGAAGCTGGCCCCGCTGTACGCCCAGGCCCTGGTCGGCATGGTCGCCCTGACGGGCCAGTGGTGGCTGGACGTCCGCAAGCCGAAGAAGGCGGAGGTCGCGGCGCACCTGGTGAACCTGGCGTGGCACGGTCTGGACGGCCTGGAGCAGAAGCCGCGGCTTATAGGGCACCGGAAGAACTAGACCCTGCGGGTCTTCATGCCTTGGTGATCACCTCACCGATGGCAAAGCCCTCGGCGGGCCCGCTGGGGATGATCGCGTCCGCCCCATACGGGACGCGGTGCTCGTCCTCGTACTTGGCCTTCGCCGGATTGGGCGTGGTCAGCACGAGTACGGCACCGTCCTCATCGAAATCGTCGATGATCACATAGACGGGGATTCCCGCGCGGGCGTACTCGCGGCGCTTACGGACCCGGTCGCGCTCGATATTGCGGCGGCCTGGTGAGACGACCTCGATGACCAGCACCACGCCTGCCGCGTCGACACCGAGGTCCTCTTCGTCGGGGATCTCGTCGAGGTCCTCGGGACCGACGAAGATATCGGGGATCCACGATTTGCGGCGATGGATGACGTTGGCGTCCTGGTGCGCAACATAATCACGACCCGCCAGATGGGCGTCCAACGCCCGCCGCGTACGGCTGATGAGCACGGCATGACGACGACGACCGGTGGGCGACACCTCGATGGCTCCCTCGATGATCTCGGCGCGATAGCCCTCGGGGAGCTCCATGGCCTTCCAGGTCTGCCACAGGATCTCGTCGAGTTCGGAGACCGACTCGTCCTCCACCACCGGGATCACCTCGTGCGCGAGAGCAGTCATCAAGAAGCACCTCCTCCTTCAGTCTGGGCGCGGGCGCCACTGCGGCACAAGCGACACGGGGACGCTACGGAGCGGCCGCGCTGCTGCCCTCCGGAATCCGGCCTGATCATCAGAAAGGGTGAGGGAGCCCTTGTCAGTCGGCCGCCGGCCGGTCGACTTCGATTCGGTCGCCCCATCGACCGGGAGGTGGGCTACGCCGCGCTCCGGCGGAAGCTCAGTGGTTCATCCTCAGCCCCGCCGGGTGATCGAGTCGCCGGCCGCGCCTACCACGAGGCCAAGGGCGATCATGGCGACGTAGCTGTAGATCTCGTAGCCGTCGGGGGCGAGGAAGCGGACGAAGCCCATGAAGTGGATCCAGCCGAGCCACTCGTGCAGGAGGCCGAACCCGCCGCCGGTGACCAGGACGAAGCAGAGCAGGCCCGTCAGGGCCGCAAGGGGGGACTTCGGGGTGTTGGAGGCCATGGCCCGACGGTAGGCGGGCGGTCCCGAGCGGCGGACCGGGCTTTGGGCGGCCGGATGGTGACCGAAGGCGGCCGTCGGCGCCGCGGAGTCGTACTTAAGTATCTGGTCGCTGCTCGGATGCCCGGTCGCAGGCGGGTCCCGCGTAGATTGCCTGGCATGCGCCTTATCCACCGCACCCGCCGGGACTGGGCCGCCGACCTGGGGTTCTTCCTCTTCGCCGCCTGCTTTGCCGCCGTCAGCTCGCAGTCCGTGCCGGTCGCGGAGGACCTCAGCCCCGTGTGGCGGGCGGCCGATCAGGTGGTGGGCGGGCTGGGGTGCGCGGCGGTGCTGCTGCGGCGGCGCTGGCCGGTGCCGCTGGCGGTGGCGCTGCTGCTGGCGGGCACCCTGGCCCACTACCTGACCGGTCCGGCGCTGGTGGCGGTGTTCACGGTGGCCGCGACCCGGCCCTGGCGGGTCACGGGGTGGGTGGCGGCGCTGGCCTTCGCTCCGCTGCCCGCCTTCCTGTGGCGGCTGCCGGAGGTTCCCGAGGACCGGGCGGGATCGGGGCTGACGTACTTCGCACTGATTGCCGGGGCCATCGGGTGGGGGCTGTTCCGGCGGTCCCGGCAACAGCTGATCGACTCGCTGCGAGAGCGCGCGGAACTGGCCGAGGCCGACGCGGAGTTGCGGGCCGAGCGGGCCCGGCGGGAGGCGCGGGAGGAGATCGCCCGCGAGATGCACGACGTGCTCGGGCACCGACTGTCGCTGCTCAGCGTTCACGCCGGGGCGCTGGAGTTCAACACGGGCGCGCCCCGCGCGGAGGTCGCGCGGGCCGCCGGGGTGATCCGTGACAGCGCCCACCTGGCCCTGCGCGACCTACGGGAGGTTGTCGGGGTGCTGCGCGGTGCGACGGAGGACGAGCGGCCGCAGCCCGAACTGGCCGATCTCGCCCGGCTGGTGGCGGAGGCACGGGCGGCCGGCGCCCGGATCGAGCTGACCGGGCCGCCGGACGGACCGGCGCCACCCCCCGTGGTGGGGCGGACGGCATACCGGATCGTGCAGGAAGCGCTGACCAACGCGCGCAAGCACGCGCCTGGCGCGGCGGTCGCGGTACGCGTGACCGGAAGCCCGGCGGACAGGCTGGCGGTGGAGGTCCACAATGCACTGCCGCCCGGGCCCGCTCCGGGTACGACGGGCCGAAGCAAAGGCGGCGGACAGGGACTGATCGGGCTGGCCGAACGGGCCCGGCTGGCAGGCGGTGAGCTGAAGGCCGGCCCTGCCGACGGCCGGTTCCGGGTCATCGCCTGGCTACCCTGGCCTGCGGCAGACACCGCGTCCGCCGCAGGGAACACATGAGGAAGGATGGCGCAGGTGATCCGCGTTCTGCTCGTCGACGACGACGCGATCGTGCGGGCCGGTCTGCGCCTGATGCTGGGTGGTGCCTCGGACATCGAGGTGGTCGCGGAGGCCGCCGACGGGGCGGAGGTACCCGCGCTGGTCGCCGCCCACAGACCCGGCCTGGTGCTGATGGACATCCGGATGCCGGGCGTCGACGGGCTGGCCGCCACAGAGGCACTCCGGTCCCGGCCCGGGGCTCCCGAGGTACTGGTCCTGACGACTTTCCACACCGATGCGCACGTACTGAGGGCACTGCGCGCCGGCGCGGCCGGGTTCCTCCTCAAGGACACACCGCCGCAGGGCATCGTCACGGCCATCCGGACGGTGGCGGCGGGGGATCCGGTGCTTTCCCCCGCTGTCACCCGCCGCCTCATCGAGCAGGTGGCGGACGACTCCGGTCAGGACAGGCGAGCCGCCGCCAGGGCTCGTCTGGCATTGCTGGGCGAACGTGAGCGTGAGGTGGCCCGGGCAGTCGGGCGCGGCTGTTCCAACGCCGAGATCGCACGCGAACTGCACCTCGCGCTGCCGACGGTGAAGGCGCACGTGTCACGCATCCTGACCCGGCTGGGTCTCAACAACCGCGTTCAGATCGCTCTGCTGGTCCACGACGCGGACTCGTCGGAAGACAGCTGAGCCACCGTCGTCGGGCCGCGATGCCGCTCAACGGCGCGTCCCGTACGACATCGGTTCGGCATCGGCATCACGTCCGCCGCCCTCAGTCGGCTGTGACCGGCTCCAGGAACTCCAGCCGGTTGCCCACCGGATCCTCGGAGTAGAAGCGCCGGTGGCCCGGGAGGTCGTCGTCCCAGGCCACCTCCGCCCCGCGGTCCGCGAGGCGGGTCGCGTACGACTCGATGTCGCGTACGCGCAGCCCGGGGTGGGCCTTCTTCGCGGGCCGGAAGTCCGCCTCCACGCCCAGGTGGAGCTGCACCTGCCCCGCCTGGAACCAGCAGCCGCCCCGAGCCGCCAGCACGGGCGGTTTGGGGATCTCCGTCATGCCGAGGACGTCCACGTAGTAGGCCCGCAGCGCGTCCTCCGAGCCAGGTGGCGCAGCCAGCTGTACGTGATCGACCGCCACCAGCATCAGGCGTCCGCCGTCCGCGCCACCGCGAAAAGCCTCCGGAACGCGAAGACCGTGCCGTGTGGCGTTGCCGGGTACGCCTCGCGGAGCAGGCCGCGGTACTCGGCGACGAATGCCTCCGTGGCCGCCGAGTCGTCCGCCAGGGCCGTGAGGACCGGGCGCAGGCCCGTGCCCTTGACCCAGTCCAGGACCGGATCCTCGCCCTGGAGGAGATGGAGGTACGTCGTCTCCCAGACGTCCGCCTCGCAGCCCAGAGCCACCAGCCGCTCCAGGTAATCCGACGATGACAGCACCGCGTCCCCGTGCCGCAGGACCCCGGCCAGCCGGTCCTTCCACCTCGCCGACTCGGCCATCTCCCGCATCAGTACGTGGCTGGGCGCGTCGAAGTTGCTTGGCACCTGGAAGGCCAACGTGCCGCCGGGGACGAGTCCGGCGATCCAGGACGGGAAGCACTCGGCGTGGTCCGGCACCCACTGGAGCGTGGCGTTCGAGATGATCAGGTCGTACGGCTCGTCCGGTGAGGGTGCCCACGTCGTCGCGTCCGCCGGAGCGAAGTCGAGGCGGCCGCCTCCGGCGGTGGGTCCGGCCAGCGGCTCGGCGCGGGCGAGCATCTCCGGCGAGTTGTCGAAGCCGGTGATGTGGGCCGCGGGCCAGCGGTCCGCGAGGAGACGGGTGACGTTGCCCGGGCCGCAGCCCAGGTCGGCGATGCGAGGCGGGCGTCCGGCGGCCTCGGCGGGGAGGTCCGGCACGCGGGCCAGCAGATCGACGAAGGGCCGGGCGCGGTGGCCCTCGTGGCGGAGGTACTGGCGCGGATCCCAGACGGGGCCGGAAGTGGCCATGGCGGATCCTCCTTGCCGCCGACCTGCGCGGGGTCGGCACAGCCGGGCGGCCGGAGGCTTCCGGGCGCCATACGCCATCGTCACGCGCTCGATATCTTGACGTCAAGAGACTTCATGTCGACAGACCCTCTACACTTGATCTCATGGAGGACGAGGTCGATCGGCTGGTCGCAGCGTGGCGCCGGGAGCGCCCTGACCTCGACGTGGAACCGCTGGAAGTACTCAGCCGGGTGAGCAGGCTGTCCCGGCATCTGGACCGCGCCCGCCGCCTGGCGTTCTCCGAGCACGGTCTCGAGCCGTGGGAGTTCGACGTGCTGACGGCGCTGAGGCGCGCCGGAGCGCCGTATCAGCTGTCGCCCGGGCAGCTGCTCACGCAGACCCTCGTGACGTCAGGGACGATGACCAACCGCATCGACCGGCTCACGAAGAAGGGCCTCGTGGAGCGGCTGCCGGACCCCAGCGACCGGCGCGGTGTGCTCGTGCGGCTCACGGACGAGGGCCGCGACCGCGCCGACCAGGCGCTCGCCGGGCTGCTCGACCAGGAGCGCGCGATCCTCAGCGAGCTCTCCCGCGCACAGCGCACCGAACTGGCCGCGCTGCTACGCCAGTTGACCGCCCCGTTCGACAACATCCCCGGCTAGGTCGACGGGTCCCACACCGGCCCGGCGCGCCAGCGCCACCGCCGCCAGCGTCGAGTGCACGCCCAGCTTCCCCAGCACGTTCTGCATGTGCGTACGCACCGTGTGCGGGGAGAGGAAGAGCCGCTCGGCGACGGCCTTGCGGCCCAGGCCCGCGACCATGCAGCGCAGCACCTCGCGCTCGCGCGGGGTGAGGGACTCCACGAGGCGCTCGCTCTCCGTGCGGTGCTTGCGGGCCGCCGTCAGCTCCCGCAGCACGCCCGTGAGCAGGGCGGGCGGCAGGTGCGTCTCGTCGCGCAGTACGCCGCGGATGACGGTGAGCAGCCGGGACAGCGAGCAGTCCTTGGCGACCCATCCGGAGGCGCCGGCTCCCAGGGCGAGCGCGGCGCGGCGCGGGTCGTCCTTCTCGGCGAGCACGACCGTACGCACCCCGGGCTGGGCCGAACGGACGCCCGCGACCAGCGAGATGCCGTCGACCAGGCCATCGGCGTTGCCCTCCTGGACGGGCACGGCGGGGCGTCCGCCCGGCACCATGCCTCCCAGGTCGGCGTCGACGAGCAGTACGTCGAATCTGCGGCCCTCCGCTGCGGCCCGCTCCAGGCAGCGCAGTGCGGCCGGGCCGCTGCCGGCCGCCGAGACGTCGACGTCCGGCTCGGCGGCGAGCGCCGCGGCGAGCGACTCGGCGAAGATGCGATGGTCGTCGACGACCAGGACTCGGATGCGAACCACTGAAACCCCCTTCCCCAAGCTCCTTGAGGAGCAGGGGAGAACGATCGTCGGGGGACGGTCGGCGCAGGTACGGCGCCCGGAGCAAAGGATCATCGCAGCAGCACGGCCGCCGCCGTGCTTGCACTGCTACCCCACTCCGGGCGTCGTACCCGACTGTCTCGCCCCCTGATCAGCACCGGCCCCCACCGGCGCTGCCATCAGGGTACGGGCGGGCGGCAGGCGCGGAAGGAATTTCGCAAAACTGGGCGGCCAGCGCGTTTTTGGTGAGCCGTATGTTCGTACGGGGACGGGAGTCGACAGACCGTGACCGCTCAGCGGACCCGGCGCGCCCCCGCCGAGGGCACCGCCGGGAACACCCGCGGCGCCGTGTAACCGGCCGCCGCGAACGCCTCCAGGACCGACTTCGTCACCGTCTCCGCGTCGGACTCCTCGACGAGGACGATCGCGGAGCCGCCGAAGCCGCCGCCCGTCATGCGGGCGCCCAGCGCTCCGGCCGCGTTCGCCGTGTCGACGACGAGGTCCAGCTCGGGGCAGGAGATCCGCAGGTCGTCGCGGAGCGAGGCGTGGCCCTCGGTGAGGACCGGGCCGATGGCGCGCACGTCACCGGCGTCGAGCAGGGCGATGACCTGGTCCACGCGGTGGTCGTCGGAGACCACGTGGCGTACGTAGCGGCGGACCCGCTCGTCGTCCAGCTCGGCCAGGGCCGACGCCAGGTCGTCGTACGCGATGTCGCGCAGGTGCGAGACGCCGAGCGCCCGCGCGCCCGTCTCGCAGCCCTCGCGCCGCTCGGCGTACGCACCGTCGCCGAGCGCGTGCTTCACGCGGCTGTCGACGACGAGCAGCTGCAGGCCGTGCGCGGGCAGGTCGAAGGGGATCTGACGGATCGACAGGTCGCGGCAGTCCAGGTGCAGGGCGTGGCCCTCGGTGCCGCAGGCCGATGCCATCTGGTCCATGACGCCGCAGGGGACGCCCACGAAGTCGTTCTCGGCGCGCTGGGCGAGCTTCGCCAGCTCGGGCCGGGACAGGCCGAGTTCGAACAGGTCGTTGAGGGCGAGGGCGGTGACGACCTCGAGGGCCGCCGAGGACGACAGGCCCGCGCCGGTCGGCACGGTCGAGGCGAGGTGGATGTCCGCGCCGGTGATGGCGTGGCCCGCGCCGCGCAGCACCCACACGACGCCCGCCGGGTACGCGGCCCAGCCGGTGTCCGTGCCGGGCTGGAGCTCGTCGACGCGCAGCTCGACGACGGGACCGTCGATGTCGGCGGAGTGCAGCCGCAGCACGCCGTCGTCGCGGCGGGAGACCGCGGCGACGGCGGTGTGCGGGAGCGCCAGCGGCATCACGAACCCCTCGTTGAAGTCCGTGTACTCGCCGATCAGGTTGACCCGGCCCGGCGCTGCCCACACGCCGTGCGGCGCGGCCCCGTACAGCTCCTCGAAGCCCTCGGCGACAGTCGCCGCGACGCTCTCGCTCACGATCCGCTCTCTTCCTGACGTGCCTGCGCGAACGCCCAGGCGTCGGCGACGATTCCCGCGAGGTCCGCGCGGGACGGGTTCCAGCCGAGGCGCTCGCGCGCCGTCTGGGCGGAGGCGACCAGGACGGCCGGGTCGCCGCCGCGGCGCGGGGCCACGACCTCGGGGATCGGGTGTCCTGTGACCTGGCGGACGGTCTCGATGACCTCGCGGACCGAGAAGCCGTTGCCGTTGCCGAGGTTGCAGATCAGGTGCTCGCCGGGCGTCGCGGCGTCCACCGCCAGCAGATGCGCCTCGGCCAGGTCGGCGACGTGGATGTAGTCGCGGATGCAGGTGCCGTCGGGCGTCGGGTAGTCGTCGCCGAAGACGGAGATCGCGTCGCGCTTGCCGAGCGCGACCTGGAGCACGAGCGGGATGAGGTGCGACTCGGGGTCGTGCCGCTCGCCGTACGCGCCGTAGGCACCGGCGACGTTGAAGTAGCGCAGCGACACGGCGCCGAGGCCGTGTGCGACCGCCTCGCTGGTGATCATGTGGTCGACGGCGAGCTTCGACGCGCCGTACGGCGACGTGGGCGCCGTCGGGTCGGACTCGGTGATCGGCGTGTTGACCGGCTCGCCGTACGTGGCCGCGGTCGAGGAGAAGACCAGCTTGCGGACGCCCGCCTCGCGCATCGCGCCGAGCAGCGCCATCGTGCCGCCGACGTTGTTGTCCCAGTACTTCTCGGGCTTGATCACCGACTCGCCGACCTGCGAGAACGCGGCGAAGTGCAGCACGGCGTCGTAGGTGGAGTCCAGCCACTTGCCGGCGTCCCGGATGTCGCCCTCGATGAAGGTCGCGCCCGCCGGGACGCCCTCGCGGAAGCCGGTGGAGAGGTTGTCGAGGACGGTGACCTCGTGGCCCGCCTCGAGGAGGTGCTGGGCCACCACGCTGCCGACGTAACCGGCGCCTCCGGTGACCAGGTACTTCCCACTCATGAACTCGCTACCTCTCGCAGTCGCTGGGCCGCGGCCTCCGGCGGCACGTCGTTGATGAACACGTTCATGCCGGACTCGGAACCCGCGAGAAACTTCAGCTTGCCGGAAGTGCGGCGAATGGTGAAAAGCTCGAGGTGAAGCGCGAAGTCGTCACGGCTGACTGCTGCGTCTCCATCGAATTCCTCCAGCGCGCTGAACGGCGCCTGGTGCCAGGCGGCGATGTACGGCGTCGGCGGCTCACCCTCACCGAAAATCCGGTCGAAGCGCCTCAAGAGTTCCAGATAGACCTTGGGGAACTCTGTGCGCGCCGCCTCGTCGAGCCCGAGCAGGTCGGGCACGCGCCGCTTCGGGTAGAGGTGCACCTCGTACGGCCAGTGGGCGGCGTACGGGACGAAGGCCACCCAGTGCTCGCCCTCCAGGACGATCCGGGAGCCATCGGCCTGCTCTCGCTCGACGATGTCGTCGAACAGGTTGAGACCGCCGGTGGCCTCCTTGTGCGCAGCGACCGAGCGCAGCATCAGGGCCGTACGCGGGGTGGTGAAGGGGTAGCCGTAGATCTGGCCGTGCGGGTGGCCGAGGGTGACGCCGATCTCGGCGCCGCGGTTCTCGAAGCAGAAGACCTGCTCGACGGACGGCAGGTTCGACAGCTCGGCGGTGCGGTCCGTCCAGGCGTCCAGGACCAGCCCGGCCTGCTCCTCGGTGAGGTCCGCGAAGGACGCGTTGTGGTCGGACGTGAAGCACACGACCTCGCAGCGGCCGGAGTCACCGGCGAGCGAGGGGAAGCGGTTCTCGAAGACCACGACGTCGTAGGAGGAGTCGGGGATCTCGCTCAGCCGGTCGCCCTCGGACGGGCACAGCGGGCACTCGTCGGCCGGCGGGTGGTAGGTGCGGCCCTGGCGGTGCGAGGCGATGGCGACGGAGTCGCCGAGGAGCGGGTCGCGGCGGATCTCCGACGTGGTGGAAGTCGGATCGAGCGGCCGGCGGTCCACTGCATCGCGTACGACGTCGTCACGCGAGTCGTAGTAGACGAGCTCACGACCGTCGGCGAGCCGGGTCGAGGTCTTCTTCACTTGCGGGCTCCTCAGCACACCCATCAAACAGAACTACACATAACAAACCACAATGCAACAGCAGCGTCAATGGGTGTACAGGACGACCCAAGGAGCCACACAGACGCGACTCACCGCAGATGAGGTACGAGTTACGAGGTGCATGCATGCACCACGGACATTTCAGACAAAGCCGTGAGCTCGCTCACAATCAAACAGAGAACTTCAACAAAAGTATTCAGATCTTGAAAGATTCGGCGTAGGTTTCGGCGAGTTAAGTTCGCGCAACGAAGCGAGTTCCCCCATGCATTACCTCGCCGACGGGCTCCGGCTCCCCACGAACGGGCTCGATTACACGATCCTGGCGATCTACTTCATCGTCGTTCTGGGCATCGGCTTCGCCGCCCGGCGCTCCGTGAAGACCAGCCTCGACTTCTTCCTCTCGGGCCGTTCGATGCCCGCCTGGATCACCGGCCTCGCCTTCGTCGCCGCCAACCTCGGCGCCACGGAGCTCCTGGGCATGGCCGCCACCGGCGCCCAGTACGGCGTCGCCGTCGTGCACTGGTACTGGATCGGCGCCATCCCGGCCATGGTCTTCCTGGCCCTGGTGATGATGCCGTTCTACTACGGCTCCAAGGTGCGGTCCGTCCCCGAGTTCCTGCTCCAGCGCTTCGACAAGTCGGCGCACCTGCTGAGCTCGATCCTGTTCGCGTTCGCCTCGATCCTGATCGCCGGCGTCAACCTGTACGCCCTCGCGATCGTCGTCGAGGCGCTGCTCGGCTGGCCGCAGTGGGTGGCGATCGTCGTCGCGGGCTTCCTGGTCCTCGCGTACATCACGATCGGCGGTCTGTCCTCGGCGATCTACAACGAGGTGCTGCAGTTCTTCGTGATCCTCGCCGCGCTCATCCCGATCACCATCCTCGGCCTGAAGAAGGTCGGCGGCTGGGACGGCCTGACCAGCTCGCTGCAGCAGAGCCACGGGGACAACTTCCTCACCGCCTGGGGCGGTACGGGCATCGGTGAGGCCAACGCGCTCGGCGCCAACTGGCTGACGATCGTCCTCGGCCTCGGCTTCGTGCTCTCCTTCGGCTACTGGACGACCAACTTCGCCGAGGTGCAGCGCGCCCTGTCCGCGAAGAACCTGTCCGCCGCCCAGCGCACCCCGCTGATCGCCGCGTTCCCGAAGATCTTCGTGGTCTTCCTGGTGATGATCCCGGGTCTCGTCGCCGCCGTCCTCGTCCCGAAGATCGGCACCGCCGGCTCGGACCTGACGTACAACGACGCGATCCCCTACCTGATGCAGGAGCTGCTGCCCAACGGCGTGCTCGGCATCGCCGTGACCGGTCTGCTGGCCGCCTTCATGGCGGGTATGGCGGCCAACGTCTCGTCGTTCAACACCGTCTTCACGACCGACATCTGGGCGAAGTACGTGGTCAAGGACCGCGACGACACCTACTACGTGAAGTTCGGCCGCCTCATCACGGCGATCGGTGTGCTGGCCTCGATCGGCACGGCGTTCCTGGCGTCCAGCTTCTCCAACATCATGGGGTACCTGCAGACCCTGTTCTCGTTCTTCAACGTGCCGATGTTCGTGGTCTTCATCATCGGCATGTTCTGGAAGCGCGCGTCCATGAAGTCCGGCTTCTGGGGCCTGATCGCGGGCACCGCGGCCGCGATGGTGAACTACTTCGTCATCTACAAGCAGGGCATCGTCGACATCCCCACCGACCAGGGCGCCAACTTCGTCTCCGCGATCGCCGGTTTCGTCGCCGGTGCGGTGGTCATGGTCGCCGTCTCGCTCTTCACCAAGCCGAAGCCGGAGGCCGAACTGGCCGGTCTGGTCTACGGCACCCGCTCCCCCGGCATGGAGGAGCTCCCCGAGAAGGGCGACGACGCCTGGTACCGCAAGCCGGCCCTGCTGGGCTGGGGCGCCATCGTGATCGCCGCCGCCTGCTACATCCCCTACTCCTTCTGACCCGATCGGAGGCACTGAATCATGTCTGACCTGCAGCGCGAAGTCTCCGAGCTGGAGAGCAAGTCGGCGACCGCCGCCCGTCTCTTCGACCTCCGCCGGATCATCGGCTACCTGTTCCTGGTCTACGGAGTGATCGTCACGATCGCCGGGCTCAACCCGTCCGAGGCCGACCTGGCCAAGGCGGACGGTGTCCACATCAACCTGTGGACCGGCATCGGCATGCTCGCCCTGGGCCTGTTCTTCCTGGTCTGGGTGAAGCTGCGCCCGACGACGGTGCCGACGCCGGACGAGGAGTAGTCCCCGGCAGTCGCCTGGACGGGGCCGGAGTTCACTGCGCTGACGGTGACTCCGGCCCCGTCGGCGTATCCAGGGCACGCGGTGCACCGGGCGGGTTCGGCACGATGCCCGGCGCCGGGCCCGCGCGGTCCAGCAGCCCGGTGCGCGCCGCGAGCGCCGCCGCCTCAAGGCGCGAACCGACCCCGAGCTTCATCAGCACCCGCTGCACATGCGTACGCGCCGTGCTCGTCGCGATCCCCATCCCCGCCGCGATCAGCCGGGTGTCCTCACCGTCCGCGACCCGCACCAGCACCTCGATCTCACGCGGCGTCAGCATCTCAAGCAGCCGCTGCCCCTCGTCGTCCGGCTGGGCCGCCGGATTGAGCAGCTCGCTGAAGGCGCCGTGCAGCAGCTGCGGCGCCACCGCTGCCTCCCCCGCCCGCGCCTTCATGATCGCCCGCTCGACGCCCTCGATCCGCTCGTCATGCCGTACGTAGCCGGAGGCGCCGGCCGCGAAGGCCGCGGCGATCCCGCGCGGCGACGGCACGGGCCCCAGGACCAGGACGGCCACCTGCGGCCGCTCCCGCTTGATCTTCACCACCGGGTCGAAGATTCCCGGTTCCGCAGGCGTCGCCGTACCGATCAGACACACCTCCGGCGCCCTGCTGATGACCAGCTCCGCCGCCCCGGCCGCGGGCGCGGCGGCGGCGAGCACCCGGTGCCCGCGCAGCTTCAACGCCGATGCGAGCGCCTCGGCGAGCAATCGGTGATCGTCGACCACCATGAGACGCACACCCATCGAGAACCCCCCAGTTCCCCCCACTGATCCCCCCACGGATCCGGAGGCCCCCCGGTCTCCGTTCATCGGAAGCTACACGCTTGTTCGACGTCGCGCGCCCCCTACTGGGGAAAGTGCCCCGGAATGCGGAAATCCCACATCCACCGGTGACGAGGCGAGAACAAGCAGGACACGGGAGCGGCCCCGCTCCCGGGGAGCGGGGCCGTTCGGCGTACTTCGTCAGGCGTTCTCCGCGAGCTCCAGCCAGCGCAGCTCCAGCTCCTCGCGCTCGCCGACCAGTTCGCGCAGTTCAGCGTCGAGGCCGGCGACCTTCTCGAAGTCCGTCGCGTTCTCCGCGATGGCGGCGTGCAGCTTGGACTCCTTCTCCGAGATCCGGTCCAACTGACGCTCGATCTTCTGGAGTTCCTTCTTGGCGGCGCGGGCGTCGGCGGCCGAGACAGTCTTCTCCTGGGGAGTCGACGGCTGGGGAGCCGGGGTGGCCGCTGCGGCCGCCTCTGCCATACGGTGGCGCCGCTCCAGGTACTCGTCGATGCCGCGCGGCAGCATCCGCAGCGTCGCGTCGCCGAGCAGCGCGAACACCCGGTCCGTGGTCCGCTCGATGAAGAACCGGTCGTGGGAGATCACGATCATCGAGCCGGGCCAGCCGTCGAGGAGGTCCTCGAGCTGGGTGAGCGTCTCGATGTCGAGGTCGTTGGTGGGCTCGTCGAGGAAGAGGACGTTCGGCTCGTCCATCAGCAGGCGCAGCAGCTGCAGCCGCCGCCGCTCACCGCCGGAGAGGTCGCCGACCGGCGTCCACTGCTTCTCCTTGCCGAAGCCGAACGTCTCGCAGAGCTGGCCCGCGGTCAGTTCGCGGCCCTTGCCGAGGTCGACCCGGTCGCGCACCTGCTGCACTGCCTCAAGCACCCGCCAGGTCGGGTCGAGCTCGGCGACCTCCTGGGAGAGGTAGGCGAGCTTCACGGTCTTGCCGACGACGACCCGGCCGGCCGCCGGCTGCTGCTCGCCGTCCGAGCGGGCCGCGTCCGCCATGGCCCGCAGCAGCGAGGTCTTGCCCGCGCCGTTCACGCCCACCAGGCCGATGCGGTCGCCCGGGCCGAGCTGCCAGGTCAGATGCTTCAGCAGCACCTTCGGCCCGGCCTGCACGGTCACGTCCTCGAGGTCGAACACGGTTTTGCCGAGCCGGGAGGACGCGAACTTCATCAGCTCGCTGCTGTCGCGCGGCGGCGGCACGTCCGCGATCAGTTCGTTGGCGGCCTCGACGCGGAACCGCGGCTTGGACGTACGGGCGGGGGCGCCGCGCCGCAGCCAGGCGAGCTCCTTGCGGACGAGGTTCTGCCGCTTGGCCTCCTCGGTCGCCGCGATGCGCTCGCGCTCGGCCCGCGCGAAGACGTAGTCGGAGTAGCCGCCCTCGTACTCGTAGACCGTGCCGCGCTGGACGTCCCACATGCGGGTGCAGACCTGGTCGAGGAACCACCGGTCGTGCGTGACGCAGACGAGCGCCGAGCGGCGGGCCTGCAGATGGGCGGCGAGCCAGGCGATGCCCTCGACGTCGAGGTGGTTGGTGGGCTCGTCGAGGACGATCAGGTCCTGCTCGGCGATGAGCAGCTTGGCGAGCGCGATGCGCCGCCGCTCGCCACCGGAGAGCGGGCCGATGACGGTGTCCAGGCCGCGCTCGAACCCGGGCAGGTCGAGGCCGCCGAAGAGGCCCGTCAGGACGTCGCGGATCTTGGCGTTGCCCGCCCACTGGTGGTCGGCCAGATCGCCGATGACCTCGTGCCGCACGGTCGCCTCGGGGTCGAGCGAGTCGTGCTGCGTGAGTACGCCGATGCGGAGACCGCCGCTGTGCGTGACGCGCCCGGTGTCGGCCTCCTCCAGCTTGGCGAGCATCCGGATCAGCGTGGTCTTGCCGTCGCCGTTGCGCCCGACGACACCGATCCGATCCCCCTCGGAGACGCCGAGGGACACGCCGTCGAGCAGTGCACGGGTGCCGTACACCTTGCTGACTGCTTCGACATTGACGAGATTGACCGCCATTTCGCTCCTGCTCCGGGGGATCGACCGACTTCCCAGAGTACGGGTGCGACGGACCGCGCTGACCGCTCGCCCTCGCCACAGCCTTTGTCAGAGCACCGTGGCCCCGGGTGCCGGGGACACCGCGACCCGTGCCGTACGACAGGTGGCGGAGGCGATCAGCGCCTCCGCCACCGCCGTCGCCGACTCGGCGTCCTTCGTCAGGAAGGCGGTCGTCGGGCCGGAGCCCGAGACCAGCGCCGCCAGGGCACCGGCCTCCGTGCCCGCGCGCAGGGTCTCGGCAAGCGACGGGCGCAGCGACAGCGCGGCAGGCTGAAGGTCGTTGGCGAGGGCGGCGGCGAGCGCGGAGGGATCGCCGGTGCGCAGCGCCTCGAGCAGGGCGGGCGATGCCTCGGGCTCCGGGACGGCGACGCCCTCCGTGAGCCGGTCGAACTCCGCGTACACCGCCGGGGTCGACAGCCCGCCGTCCGCGACCGCGAACACCCAGTGGAAGGCGCCGCCCACCTCCAGCGGCGTCAGCAGCTCGCCCCTTCCACGGCCGAGTGCGGCCCCGCCGACCAGGCTGAACGGCACGTCGCTGCCCAGCTCGGCGCAGATCGCGAGCAGGTCGTCGCGGGGCGTCTCGGTGCCCCAGAGTGCGTCGCAGGCGAGCAGGGCGCCCGCGGCGTCGGCGCTGCCGCCCGCCATGCCGCCCGCGACGGGGATGTCCTTGGCGATGTGGATGTGCACGCCGGGTTCACCGAGCCCGTGGCGGGCGGCGAGTGCGATGGCCGCCCGGGCCGCCAGGTTCGTACGGTCGAGCGGCACCTGGTCCGCGTCCGGGCCCGAGCACGTCAGCCGCAGACCGCCGTCCGACGGCTCCACCGTCACCTCGTCGTACAGCCCGACCGCGAGGAACACGTTCGCCAGGTCGTGGAAGCCGTCGGAGCGCGGGGCTCCCACCGCCAGCTGGACGTTGACCTTGGCCGGCACCCGTACGGTGACGCTCACGTTGCCCTTCACTTACGCGCTTCCCTCGTTGTCCACAGGCTGCTTGTTCTCCGCGATCCGCGCGAACTCCTCGACCGTCAGCGACTCGCCGCGCGCCTGCGGCGAGACACCCGCCGCGACCAGCGCCGCCTCGGCCGCCGCGGCCGACCCGGCCCAGCCCGCCAGCGCCGCCCGCAGCGTCTTACGGCGCTGGGCGAAGGCCGCGTCGACGACAGCGAAGACCTCTTTCTTCGAGGCCGTGGTGGCGAGCGGCTTCGGCCGCCGTACGAGGGACACCAGGCCGCTGTCCACGTTCGGCGCCGGCCAGAACACGTTGCGTCCGATGGCGCCCGCCCGCTTCACCTCGGCGTACCAGTTGGCCTTGACCGACGGCACGCCGTACACCTTCGAGCCGGGCGCGGCGGCGAGCCGGTCGGCGACTTCCGACTGGACCATGACGAGCGTGCGCTCGATGGTCGGGAAGGTATCGAGCATGTGCAGCAGCACCGGGACGGCGACGTTGTACGGAAGGTTCGCGACGAGGGCGGTCGGGGCCGGGCCCGGCAGCTCGGTCACGTGCATCGCGTCGCTGTGGACCAGCGCGAAGCGGTCCGCCTTCGCGGGCATGCGGGCGGCGATGGTCGCGGGGAGCGCGGCCGCCAGGACGTCGTCGATCTCGACGGCCGTGACGCGGTCCGCCGCCTCGAGCAGCGCCAGTGTCAGCGAGCCGAGGCCCGGGCCGACCTCGACGACGACGTCGTCCGGGCGGACGTCCGCGGTGCGGACGATTCGGCGGACCGTGTTGGCGTCGATGACGAAGTTCTGGCCTCGTTGTTTGGTCGGGCGTACGCCCAGGGTGGCGGCCAGTTCGCGGATGTCGGCGGGGCCTAGGAGGGCGTCGGGGTGGGGCGTGCTCACCGCCCCAGGGTACGTGGGCCCTCCGGGGGTGCGGATTGCTTGGGTGCCCTATCGCTTCGGGGCACCCGTCGTCGTGGTGTTGTGCCCACCCGTTCCGCCCTGCGGAACGATTGCCCACGACGGGACACCACTATCGATACAAGCGGCGGCCGCAGTGGGGCCAGGGGTTGGTGCCTCGGCTTACGTAGAGTTTTTTGGCCCTGTACGTCTGTTCTGCGGGGGTGGCGTCCTGGGGGCGGCCCGTGCCGCCGACCGAGCGCCAGGTGCGGCGGTCGAACTGGTAGAGGCCCCCGTATCTGCCCGACGGGTCCACCACGCGGGGGCGGCCGCCCGACTCGCACCGGGCGAGTGCGTCCCAGTTGAGGCCCTCGGCGCCCTCGACGGACGTGGGCAGCGCCCGGGTGCCGACCCTCACGAGCCGCGTCTCGGGTGCCCGCAGTACCTCGGACCTGACCGGCCGGGGCTGCTGCCTGACGCCGTTGACGGTGCGCAGGGCGTAGGTGACCCGGCGCGTGCCCTGCCGCCCGGCCCGCTCCACGACCTCCGTGCCGCGGAACAGCGTGGGGTCCGAGGTCTTCTCCACCTCGAACGGGATGGGCTCCTCGCGCACCTCCCGGCCCCCGGTGACGCGCAGGACCGTGATCCTCTGGCCGTCGTACGGGAAGCTGCCGGGCGCCGCGGACGTGGTGTCCTCGCCGCTCAGCCGGATCCCGGCCTTCTCGACGGCCTCGCGGACCGTCGCCGCGTTCGTGGGGAAGGTCCACTCCAGCCCGTCGGCCATGATCGTGACCGTACGTTTCGTGCGTACGTCGAGCCGCAGGCCGCGTCGGCCGATCGGCTCGGAGCGGGAGGCGGAGAGATACGCGCCCTCCGCTCGCACCCTGAGCTGGCGGAGGGCTTCGTCGACTGTCCCTGCCGTCGTCCAGAGGCTGCGCCGCTGTCCGTCGAGAGTGAGGTGCATCAGCCGGCCGAAGCGGACGACGACCTCGTCGCCGCCGGACAGCGCGGTCGAGGGTGCGGGCGCCACGATGTCGTGGTCGCCGACGTCCAGCCCTTCACCGGCGAGCAGCTCGCCGACGCTGTCGGCGAAGGTGTGCAGGGTGCGCGGTCGCCCGTCGACGGTCAGCTGGACCACCTTGTCGTCGGCGACGAACGCGGTGGTGCCGCCCGCCAGTAAGGCCACGACGAGCGCCTGCGGCACGATGCGGCGCAGCGTGTCGTGCCGTTCGGCTGCCTTCCTGTGGCGCGCGGCGTGCCGGGCCGCCACGCGTCCGCCGAGCCGCGGGCCGCACCGGGCCGCGGATTCGGCGCATCCCCCCGCCGTACCGTACGTCTCGTCCTGCGCATTGCTCACGTGACGCTCCAGGGGTCCTGATCGGGGTCAGAACCTAACCGAGCATCGTCACTCTCCCAAGCAACGCGGATACGCGGTGTCGCGGCCGTGGCGAACGATGTCGTGCCGGGAGACGGGACCGGCGAACCGTCCGTCAGTAGCCGAACGCCCGGGCCGTATTGGCGGATACGGCCGTCGCCAGGACGTCCTCGGAGACGCCCTTCACCTCCGCCATGGCGCGCAGAGTGAGGGGAATCAGATACGGCGCATTGGGCCGTCCGCGGTACGGGGCGGGGGTCAGATAGGGGGCGTCGGTCTCCACGAGCACCAGCTCCAGCGGGGCGACGGCGAGAGCGTCGCGCAGCGGCTGGGCGTTCTTGAAGGTGACGTTGCCGGCGAACGACATGAAGTAGCCGTTCTCGGCGCAGATCCGGGCCATCTCGGCGTCGCCGGAGTAGCAGTGGAAGACCGTGCGCTCGGGCGCGCCCTCCTCCTTGAGGATGCGCAGCACGTCGTTGTGGGCGTCGCGGTCGTGGATGACGAGGGCCTTGCCGTGGCGCTTGGCCATCTCGATGTGGGCGCGGAAGGACTTCTCCTGCGCTTCCTTGCCCTCGGGCCCGGTGCGGAAGTAGTCGAGGCCGGTCTCGCCGACGCCCCTGACCTGTGGGAGCGCGGCGAGCCGGTCGATCTCGGCGAGCGCGTCGTCGAGGGCCGCATCTCCTCCCCCCTGCCGGGCGCCCTGCCTCGACCAGCCGTCCGGGTCACCGTGGACGATGCGCGGCGCCTCGTTCGGGTGCAGGGCCACCGTCGCCCACACGCCCTCGTATGCGGCCGCCGTCTCCGCCGCCCACCGCGAGCCGCGGATGTCGCAGCCGACCTGGACGACCGTGGTCACGCCCACCGACGCGGCCTTGGCGAGGCCCTCCTCGACCGTGCCGGACTGCATGTCGAGATGGGTGTGCGAGTCCGCGACGGGCACCCGGAGCGGCTCCGGGAGCGGAGGAGCGGCGTCTGCGTCGGCTTTCGAAGGCATGCCCCCGATCCTACGAAAGGGGATCGGTCAGCCGGCCTTGCGGTGGAACGCGTGCAGCAGATCGGAGAGGTGCCAGTGGTGCTCCTTGGGGGCGCCGGGGACGCTCTCCTCGCCGGCGGGATCCGGCTGCTGCGGGACGTGGTTGCGCCGCATCGACTCCAGTACCGAGGACACCTGCCCGGCCCGCATGATCCGCACGATGTGGCCGCCGCAGTTCTGGCAGGTGGGGCTGGTCAGCGGTGAGGGGACCCGCTGCCCGTCGACCATGTACATCAAGAATTCAGTGCCGTCCGCGTCGAAGTGGTGCTCCAGGACGTACGACTGCTCCCAGCCGTGTCCGCAGCGCATACAGGCGAACGAGTACGACTCGTGGACGACGGGGGCCGTGGTGTGGTGGCCGGTCCCTGCTATCTCACTCATGCCAGCTCCTCTTGTCCGATGGACAAGCAATTCCGGCACTCCCGGAAGCGGCGAAAAATCCCCGCATCCGGGGGTGGGGGGACGGGTGCGTCCCCTCACACCAGTGGACGCCCTTCCCGGCGCGCGTGCACGAGACCTGTCAAGTGTTGGGGCGGTTTTGGCCGTTCCATGGAGAAAGCGCCTGGTGCGCGGCTTGCGCTTTGCCCTGCGGCTTGGCCCTTTGCCCGTTCATGAGGTCCGGTTCATGAGGCCCGGTTCATCAGGTCCGCCGATCCGCGTTCTTCGCCGCGACCACGGCATCGAAGACCTCGCGCTTGGGCACCCCCGCCTCGGCCGCGACCGCGGCGATCGCCTCCTTGCGCCGCTCCCCCGCCTCCTCGCGCACCCGCACCCGGCGCACCAGCTCGTCGGCGTCGAGTTCCTCCGCGCCCTTCTCGGGCGCGCCCTCGACGACGACGGTGATCTCCCCGCGTACGCCCTCGGCGGCCCACGCGGCGAGCTCGCCCAGCGACCCGCGCCTGACCTCCTCGTACGTCTTGGTGAGCTCCCGGCACACGGCGGCGCGGCGGTCCGCGCCGAAGGCCTCGGCCATGGCGGCGAGGGTGTCGTCGAGCCGGTGCGGCGCCTCGAAGTAGACGAGGGTCCTGCGCTCGTCGGCGACCTCCTTGAGCCGCGAGAGCCGCTCGCCCGCCTTGCGCGGCAGGAAGCCCTCGAAGCAGAACCGGTCGACGGGCAGCCCGGACAGCGCGAGCGCGGTGAGCACGGCGGACGGGCCCGGAACCGCGGTGACCCGGATGTCCTTCTCGACGGCGGCCGCGACCAGCCGGTATCCCGGGTCGGACACGGACGGCATGCCCGCGTCGGTCACCAGCAGCACCCGCGCCCCGCCCACTAGGGCCTCGACGAGCTCGGGGGTGCGCGCGGACTCGTTGCCCTCGAAGTACGACACGATCCGCCCGGTCGGCTGGACGCCGAGCGCCTGGGTGAGCCGCCGCAGCCGCCGGGTGTCCTCGGCCGCGACGACGTCCGCGGAGGCCAGCTCCTCGGCGAGCCGGGGCGGCGCGTCGGCCACGTCCCCGATGGGCGTTCCGGCGAGTACGAGAGTGCCGTGGGGGCTGGTTCCTGTCACCGTTCCATCCTCGCAGGGGCCCGCCGGGCCCGGCCGGTCAGGCCTGAATGCCGACCGGTCGGGCCGGATCAGGCCCGTCCACGGGTGTCGCACAGAACGGTTCCCTACGATGGCGCGGTGACCAGTACCGCGTCCTCCACGGACACCCGGCAGGGCCAGGCCACCGACCAGCGACCGCCGTCGTGGCAGCTGCGGCTGCGCCGATTCGGCTACGCACCGCGGACCGCGACCGACGTCCGCGACCGGCTGGTGCCTCCCTACACCCGGCCCAGCCCCCGCCTGTGGGCTGCGCTGGGGGTGCCGAAGGACCTCGCGGACCTGCTGGTGCGCTGGTCGGCGTGGCTGGGCCCGCTGCTCGTCACGCTCGTCGCGGGCCTCATGCGGTTCTGGAACCTCGGCAGCCCGAAGGCCGTGATATTCGACGAGACCTACTACGCCAAGGACGCGTGGGCGCTCATCCACCGCGGGTTCGAGGTGAACTGGCCCAAGGAGGCCAACGACCAGATCCTGCAGAACGGCGATGCGATCACCCTTCCGTCGGACGCGGCCTATGTCGTGCATCCGCCGGTCGGCAAGTACGTCATCGGCATCGGCGAATGGCTGTTCGGGTTCGACCCGTTCGGCTGGCGGTTCATGACGGCCGTGCTCGGCACGCTGTCCGTGCTGATGCTGTGCCGTATCGGGCGGCGGCTCTTCCGCTCCACGTTCCTCGGGTGCCTGGCCGGCGCCCTGATGGCCGTGGACGGCCTGCACTTCGTGATGAGCCGCACCGCGCTGCTCGACCAGGTGCTGATGTTCTTCGTGCTGGCGGCGTTCGGCTGCCTCATCGTCGACCGCGACAGGGCGCGGGCACGGTTCGCCGCCGCGCTGCCCGTCGGCCCCGACGGCACCGCGCGCCCCGACACCGGGATCGCCGAGTCGCTGCGGCACGGCTGGCGGCCGTGGCGGCTGGCGGCCGGGCTGTGCCTGGGACTGGCGCTCGCCACGAAGTGGAACGGCCTGTACATCCTGGCCGCGTTCGCCCTGATGTCCGTGTGGTGGGACGTGGCCGCGCGCCGCGTCGCGGGTGCCGAGCGGCCGTACACGGCCGTGTTCAGGCGGGACCTGGGCTGGGCGTTCCTGTCGACCGTGCCGGTCGCCGTGGCGACGTATCTGCTGTCCTGGCTGGGCTGGATCCTCTCGCCGGACGACGGCACCGGCGGGTACTTCCGCAACTGGGCGGCGACGGACGGCAAGGGCGGCAGCTTCACCTGGCTGCCGGACTGGCTGCGCAGCCTGTGGCACTACGAGCACGAGGTGTACGAGTTCCACGTCGGCCTGAGCTCGCCGCACACGTACCAGTCGAACCCGTGGAGCTGGCTCGTCCTCGGCCGTCCCGTCTCGTACTTCTACGAGGACCCGATGCCTGGCAGGGACGGCTGCGCCGCCGACGCGGGAGAGAAGTGCGCCCGCGAGGTCCTGGCGCTCGGCACGCCGCTGCTGTGGTGGGCGGCCTGCTTCGCGATCCTGTACGTGCTGTGGCGCTGGTTCTTCCGGCGCGACTGGCGCGCGGGCGCGATCGCATGCGGTGTCGCGGCCGGTTATCTGCCGTGGTTCATGTACCAGGAACGGACCATCTTCTTCTTCTACGCCGTCGTCTTCGTGCCGTTCCTGTGCCTGGCCGTGGCGATGATGATCGGCGCGATCCTCGGGCCACCGGGATCGTCGGAGCGACGGCGGGTCGTGGGCGCGGCGGCCTCCGGCGTGCTGGTCCTGCTCATCGCCTGGAACTTCATCTACTTCTGGCCGATCTACACCGGCCAGCCGATCCCGATGGATTCCTGGCGGGCGCGGATGTGGCTGGACACCTGGATCTAGCTGGGATGAACACGAAGGCGCTGAAGGTCATCATCTGGACTGCGCTGACGGTGATCGGGGGAGCCGCTGTGGTCGTCGTCGCCGGGATGCTCCTCCTCGCGATGCTGGCATTCAGCGCCGACTGAACTGCGTGCAACATCCAGCAACTCACGTGCCGTTGATTACCCCTGCGTTTAGAGTGCTGCCTCGGGATCGCCCATGTGAACGTCTTCCCGACGGTCCGGGGCAATGGGGAGGGGAAGCGCGGCATGCGCAATGGGGCAAAGGCCGCCCTGGTCGGCGGAGTGTTCGCCGTGATGGTCGGGGGCGCGGGGTACGGCGCGTACAACCTGGTGACCGCGGTCACCGGGGGGAACACGTCCGGGGACGAGCCGGGCGCGGTGCAGAGCGGGCCGCTCACCCGCGAGGAGATCCGCGACACCACGCGGAAGTTCTTCGCGGCGTGGGAGAAGGGCGACGCTGCGGGCGCCGCGGCCCTCACGAACAACGAGCAGGCCGCACAGGACGCGCTCACGGGCTACCGCGACGACGCGCACATCACCGAGGTGAAGGTCACACCGGGCACAGCGAACGGCGCGAGCGTGCCGTTCTCGGTCAAGGCCACCGTCTCGTACGAGGGGAAGAGCAAGTCCTTGTCGTACAAGACCGGGCTGACCGTCGTGCGCGGCCTCACCACCGGCAAGCCCCTCGTCGACTGGCAGCCTTCCGTCGTGCACCCGGACCTGGAGAAGGGCGACACGCTGGTCACGGGCGAGGCGTCGGCGCCGCCGGTCGAGGCGGTGGACCGTAACGGCACGGTGCTCAGCGCGGAGAAGTACCCCTCGCTGGGACCGATCCTGGACCAGCTGCGCAAGCGGTACGGCGACGAGGCGGGCGGCACGCCCGGCATCGAGCTGGCCGTGCGGCACGAGAACGCGGACGTGCCGGACGAGACGCTGCTGACGCTCGACAAGGGCACGCCGGGCAAGCTGCAGACGACGCTCAGCGCGAGCGTCCAGGCCGCGGCCGAGAAGGCCGTGAAGAAGTTCGCCAAGTCGTCGGTGGTCGCCGTGAAGCCGAGCACCGGCGAGGTGCTGGCGGTGGCGAACCACGGATGGGGCGAGTTCAACGCGGCGTTCCAGGGGGAGGTCGCGCCCGGCTCCACGATGAAGATCATCAGCGCGGCGATGCTGATCGACAACGACGTCACCTCGATGAACGGCCCGGCGCCGTGCCCGCCCACAGCGACGTGGCAGAGCCAGACCTTCAAGAACCTCAAGGGCATGACGCCCAACGACAACGCCACGCTCGCGGACAGCTTCGCGCGCTCCTGCAACACGGCGTTCGTGAAGTACGCGGACGAGGTGCAGGTCGACTCGCTCACGAAGGAGGCCCAGGAGCGCTTCGGTCTCGGGCGGGACGACTGGAAGACCGGCATCGCGTCCTTCGACGGCTCCGTCCCGGCCTCCGGCGGCCCCGACACGGCGGCCAACATGCTCGGCCAGGGCCAGGTCCAGATGAGCCCGCTCAACATCGCGTCGGTCACGGCGACGGCCAAGACGGGCGTCTTCCGGCAGCCGGTGATCGTCCCCCAGAAGCTCGACGACCGTGAACTCGCAACCGCCCGCGGCCTTGCCCCTGACACCGCCGCGCAGCTGCGGCAGATGATGTACCGCACCGCCACCAGCGCCACGGGCACCGCTACGCGCGTGATGGCCGGTCTCGGCAGCGACATCGGCGCGAAGACCGGCTCCGCGGAGGTCGACGGCCAGGCCACGTCCAACAGCTGGTTCACCGGATACCGGGGCGACATCGCAGCGGCCGCCATGACCGAGGAGGGCGGGCACGGCGTGGACACGGCGGGCCCGATCGTGAGGGACGTGCTGCTGGCGGGCGGCTGAGGCCGGGGCTGAGGGCCGCCCCTCGCGGCGACAGGGCCTAGTGTGGGTGCCTCGGTGAGGCGTTTGGGGGACCGGAGCAGCGGAGGACTCGTGGGGAAGAGAAGGCGCGCCGCGCGCAGAGGAACACACCCGGCCGTGATCGGCGGGGCTGTGGCAGTGGTCGTGGGCGGCGCGGGCTTCGCCGCGTACAGCCTTCTGTCCGACGCGCCGAAGCGCGAGAGCTCCGCCGCCGGCAACGTCGTGAAGACGGTCAAGAAGGGCCCGGTGACGGCCGCCGAGGTGCGGGCCACGGCCGACGGGTTCCTCACCGCATGGCAGTCGGGCGACGCGGCGAAGGCCGCCGCGTACACGGACGACACAGCGGCGGCCCAGGCCGCGCTGACCGGGTACCGCAAGGACGCGCACATCGACGAGGTGACGCTGACCCGCGGCAAGGCGTCCGACGCCACGGTGGCGTTCAAGGTCGCCGCCACGGTCGCGTACAAGGGCAAGAGCAA
The DNA here is from genome assembly GCF_001642995.1 of Streptomyces jeddahensis. Classification (GTDB taxonomy): domain Bacteria; phylum Actinomycetota; class Actinomycetes; order Streptomycetales; family Streptomycetaceae; genus Streptomyces; species Streptomyces jeddahensis. Next base: position 70,300 of record NZ_LOHS01000070.1, on the reverse strand, counting down.
GCCCCTGGCCTACGAGTCCGAGCTCACCGTCGCCAGGCGCGCGGAGGACGGCAAGGCGCTGGTCCACTGGCAGCCGTCCGTCGTGCACCCGGACCTGAAGGACGGCGACACGCTGGTCACGGGTGCTGCCGGAGATCCGCCGATCAAGGCGGTGGACCGCGACGGGACCGAGCTCACCGCGGCGAAGTACCCCTCCCTCGGGACCGTCCTGGACGGGTTGCGCGAGAAGTACGGCAAGAAGGCCGGGGGGACGGCGGGGGTCGAACTGCGCATCGTCCGCAAGGAGAGCGAGAAGAAGAGCGAGCAGACGCCCGACAAGACACTGCTGACGCTGTCCGAGGGCACGCCCGGCACGGTGAAGACCACGCTCAGCGCGACCGCCCAGGCCGCCGCCGAGCGGGAGGTCGGCGAGCGGGAGCGGGCGTCGGTGGTGGTCATGAGGCCGTCGACCGGCGAGATCCTCGCCGTCGCCAACTCGAACCCCAACTTCAACACGGCGTTCCAGGGCTCCCTGGCTCCCGGCTCCACGATGAAGATCGTGACGGCGTCGATGCTGCTGGAGAAGGGGCTCGCGTCGATCGACAAACCGCATCCGTGCCCCAAGTATGCGTCGTACGGCGGCTGGAAGTTCCAGAACGTGGAGAAGTTCGAGATCAAGAACGGTACGTTCCGTTCGAGCTTCGCGGCCTCCTGCAACACGGCCTTCATCACCCAGGCCGAGAAGCTGAAGGACGACGATCTGACCAAGCAGGCCCAGCAGGTCTTCGGGCTCGGGCTCGGCAACTGGTCGATCGGGGTGTCCAGCTTCGACGGCGCCGTACCGGTACAGAGCGACGCGCCGAAGGCGGCATCGCTCATCGGGCAGGGCGGCGTACGCATGAACCCGCTCAACGTCGCGTCCGTCATCTCCACGGCCAAGACGGGCGTCTTCCGGCAGCCGTATCTGGTCTCGCCCGACGTCGACGACCGGGCGCTCGCGACCGCTCCGCGCAAGCTGGACGCGTCAGCTCAGGCGCAGCTGCACGAACTCCTGAACTACACCGCGACATCCGGCTCCGCCGCGGAGGCCATGGCGGGTCTGGGCTCGGACATCGGCGGCAAGACGGGCTCCGCGGAGGTCGACGGCCAGAAGGAGCCCAACGGCTGGTTCACCGCGTGGCGCGGCGACCTGGCCGCGGCGGCGGTGATGCAGGAGGGGGGCCGGGGCGGCAAGTCGGCGGGACCGCTGGTGGCGGCAGTGCTCAGGGCAGGAAGCTGACGTAGCCGACGCCCGGAGGCCGGAACTCGTTCGCGTGTCACGTACACCCACCGCTAGCGTGCCGTTCATGACCGCTTCCGATGCTTCCGCCGGGGTCTCCGCATCCGCCGAGGTCTCCGCCGCCCACCCGCGATTCGCCGAGGCCATCGGCGAGCTGGGCCTCGAGGAGATCATCCCGCAGATCCGCCGCTTCCCCGAGGCGACCCGTACGGCCGCCGAGGCCGCCGCCGCGATCGGCTGCGAGCTGAGCCAGATCTGCAAGTCCCTCATCTTCGCGGCCGACGGGGTGCCGGTCCTGGTACTGATGGACGGCGCGTCCCGCGTCGACGTGGAGCTGGTACGGCGTGAGCTGGGCGCGGAGAAGGTCAACCGCGCCAAGGCGGACCTGGTGCGGGAGACGACGGGGTACGCGATCGGCGGCGTACCGCCCTTCGGGCACCGCACCAAGACCCGCGTACTCGCCGACCGTTCGCTGCTCGACCACGACGTGGTGTGGGCGGCGGCAGGCACCCCGCACACCGTCTTCCCGATGGACCCCAAGTCGCTCATCGCCCATGCGGGCGGCACCCTGGTGGACGTGCGCGAGCAGCCCGCGTGACGCCGGCGGTCGCGGCCGCTGTCCTTCTGGCGGCTGTCACTCACGCGAGCTGGAACGCCATCGCCCATCGCATCACGGACAAACTGGTCGGCTTCACACTGATCTCGGGCGGCGGCTCTCTCATCGGATTCGCCGCCGTGCCTTTCGTCCCCGTGCCCGCGGCGGGCGCCTGGCCGTATCTGATCGCCTCGGTCGTGCTGCACATCGTGTACTACGTGCTGCTCATGCGGTCGTTCAGGCTCGGCGACTTCGGGCAGGCGTATCCGATCGCGCGCGGCTCGGCGCCGCTGGTGGTGACCGTGCTGGCCGCGGTCTTCGCCCAGGAGATACCGGGCGCGTGGCAGGCGGCGGGCATCGCCCTGTCCTGCGCGGGGCTGACCGGCGTCGCGCTGTGGGGCTTGCGTGGCCGCCGCCCGGAGTGGCCGGCGATCGGGGCGGCGCTGGCGACGGGCCTGTCCATCGCCGCGTACACCGTCGTGGACGGCCTGGGCGTACGGGCGTCTGGCTCGTCGCTGGGCTACATCGCGTGGCTGATGGCGCTGGAGGGCCTGCCCGTCCCGCTGTACGCCGCCTGGCGGTGGCGCGGTGAACTCGTTGCCGTGCTGCGTCCGTTCGCGTCGCTCGGCCTGATCAGCGCGGCGCTCTCCGTCCTGGCGTACGGCCTGGTGCTGTGGGCCCAGACCCGGGCGGAACTCGCGCCGATCGCGGCGCTGCGGGAGTCCAGCATCATCGTGGGCGCGGCGATCGGCGCCCTGTTCTTCAAGGAGAGGTTCGGGGCGCCGAGGATCGCGGCGGCAGGTCTGATGGTGGTCGGGATCGGGTTGATGCTACGCGCGAGCTGACCGGCGGACGCGACGCGTCTGTACGGCAGTTCGGCAGCGCCCCGAAGGGGCGCGGGGCTGTGACATATGCGGCTCCGCCGCGCGGGCGCGACCAGCCACGACGGCGCCGCAGACGAACGACGGCACATCGCGGCACAGCCAGCGGAGCGCCTAGCTGAGCAGGATCGACACGTCGACGTTCCCGCGCGTCGCGTTCGAGTACGGGCACACCTCGTGTGCCGCGTCCACGAGCTCGGCCGCGCGCTCCTGGTCGAGGAGGGGCAGCGAGACATTGAGGGCGACGGCGAGGCCGTATCCGCGCTGGGTGTTGGGGCCGATGCCGACCTTCGCGGCGACCGTGGAGCCGGTCAGGTCGTAGCCGGCGCGGCGCCCCACGAGCACGAGGGCGCTGTGGAAGCAGGCGCTGTACCCGGCGGCGAAGAGCTGTTCCGGGTTGGTGCCCTGTCCGTCGCCGCCGAGTGCGGGCGGCATCGCGACTCTGAGGTCCAGCTGCCCGTCATGGCTGGTGACGTAGCCGTCGCGGCCGCCGTGCGCCGTGGCCTCGGCCACGTACACGATCTTCGTCGGGCGGGTGTCGGCAACGGCGCCGTCGGTCATGGCTCCAACTCCCCCTGGACAGGCGCGAGAAGTGTGTGCACGTCATCGCGCACAATGTATCGGCGCCGCTCAGCGGTAAGTTACCCGGGGGTAGCAATCGTGGAGTGACCACCGGCAGCCCGCCACCTGCCCGCCGCAGCGCCCCCGCCCGGTCCGTGGCGCGTTTATGACACGGCATCAAACCGCCAGCTCACAACAGTGATCTGCGGGTTCCTCAGGTGGCACGGTGTCGAGGGTCGAATACCGTTCCTAGGCACTGAGCGGGTGAGTCCTGCTGCCAGGACACATGCTCAGCCGAACGCCCCGAACGGTGTTGGGCGTTCTGGTCCACCGCGTGCGCTCCGCATCCGGCGCGCACGGATCATGTCCGTGGTCCGGGGATGCTGGGGCAGTTTCCCTCACGCCCCGGGGCCACCGATACGGCCTGGACGGTCCGATGCCCCGCACGATCGCTCTGGTCGTGTGGGGGCGGTGCCGTCCGTCGCCGGATCGGGTGCCCCAGGGCGCGCCTGCCGATCGCCACGGCGGCAGCGTCGTGGCGGGTGGTCTTCCTGGTCTGGCTGGTGAGGGGCTTCTGCCAGTGCTGGGCGCCCCACTTGGAGGTGTAGGCCGGGTCCACGGCGACGACGGTGATGCCGAGTTCGGCCGCCATGCTGACGAGCCGGGCCCGGAGTCTGCTGATGGGCATGCCGGAGATGAGCTTGCGGAACCGCTTGCGGCCGCCGTGCTTCTCGCGGCTCTTCTCCGCGGTGAAGTCGAGGTCTTCGATCGCGATGGACAGGCCGTGCCGGGCGGCCCAGTGCAGCAGGCGGATCAGCGCGTGGCGGACCTGGACGTCGCGGTGCTCGGCGGTACCGGACAGGTCGTAGGTGAACCGAAGTGGTTTGCCGACGGGGTTGCCGTGTGCGTCAAGGCGCCAGGCGGCGAGGTGATCGGCGTTGGTGTCGACGCCGACTAAGCCGCCCGCGCGGGCCGCCTCCAGCGGCACCGTCTTGACCGGCGGGATCGTCCAGGACGCGGTCAGGTACCAGCGGCCCTGCACGGTGTCTTCGTGGATACGGTAGGCGACGGCTCGGTTGGCGGTGACGCGGTCGCGCCACTGCTCGCCCCGGTGCGGGAAGCTCACGCGTGCGGCGAGCACGTACCGGCCGTACGGCGCGTTGGCCAGGTGCGCCAGCGGCGCGGGGAGCTTAAGGGAGACCTCACCGTCGTCGCTGACGCGTATGGTCTCGTTGCCGAACCGCTTCCCGGACTCGCCGTCGGCCTGGAGGAACCGCCGCCTGGCCTGCCACCGGGCGCGCCAATCGGCCTCGGTGAGCCGGGCGGCCTCCAGATGGTGGCGGGTGTTCAGCAGCCGCTTCCCGCCCCGCACCACGCGCACCCGCCCGGCCTCCCGGTCCGCCCGCGCCGCCTCCAGCCGGTCCTCCAGCACCTGCAGGCGGCGGGACTTGGCGAACCACTCCCGCCTGCTGCGGTAGCCACCCGGTACCTGCTTGGTGCCCTTCTCTCCCAGAGGCAGGGACAGCCGGTGCGTGATCGTCGCGATCGCGGCCTCAAGGCTCTGGATGTGCGCGAGCTGGCCGCGCCGGGCGAGCGCCCACTGATCGTGCGTGGCCTTCGTGACCGACCCTGCCCAGCGCGACGAGGACTCTGGCGTGAGGGTGCGTTTGCGCTCTGCCCACCGCTCGGTGTCGTGGCCCAGCCCGGCCGCGCACCGCGCCTTCAGATCGCGGGAGGCGAGCGTGCCCAGTAGATCGCCGACCAGCCGAAGAACCTGCTCATCCCCAGCGGTCAGACCCTTGAGCCGGTCACGGACGGCGACTCCCGACGGGCCGGGCACCACGAACGGCGCCGCCAGCTCCCGCAGCCCACCCACCCCTCCACCCCCGTACAACACGAGCCGAAGAACCCACTGCCCACCCAACGAGCACCACCCACAAAGGTCACGCATTCGACACGGGAACTTCCGTTCCCACCCCCGGACATCAGCACCCGCCGCGGCCCCGACACTCACTCCTGCACGCCGGATGGCCCCAGTGCCCAGTCAATCGACAACAGCTCACAACCCCGAGCACAAGGACGCTGATGTTCAGTCCCAGAACCCGCCCTCCGTACAGATCCCGGCGGACCGCCACCGCGATAGCCGCCGTCCTGGCCGTAGGCGGCATATCCCTGGCCTCCGTGCCCGCCACCGCGGACACCGCCGACACTGCGGGCGCACGGTCCGCCACCGCCGACAAGCTCGGCGACCACGACCGTGCTGCCCTGATCGCGCAGTACAACCAGCAGTACCGAGCCCGCAGCCTTCCCGCTGGCGCCGAGCAGGCGGTCCCCCGACTTCGCCACCCTGATGCTCGCCGTCGAGGACGGCCGCACGGAGAAGGCGAAGCAGGCCCTGAACGACCTCGGTCACCCGGACCGACGCCGAGATCGGCTACATCAAGGCCACGTGCCGGAGCCTGACGGTGAACCTCTCCGGCCTCGCCGACGGCAGCCAGACCCGTTGGTGGGCGTTCAACCCGCAGGGTGTCAGCGGTGAGAAGTCGTCCGCCGGCAGTATCTACTGCTACGCCAACTATCTGGACGGCAGCGGCTGCAACCCGGGCACCCGTACCTACACCAACCCGCAGGCGGGCGTGTGGGAGTTCGTGGTCGAGTCCCGCAGGACCAGCCCCCTGCTGAGCAACACGTTCAAGCTGGAGGCGTCGATCACCCAGTAATGGCATGACAACGACGGGCTGGGACCAGTGGTCCCAGCCGGTCCGTATCGCTCCAAGCCCCCGTCAGCGCGTCGGTGCGCTCACCGACCGCGGATCGAACCCGAACGGCAGCTCCAGCCGGTGCGCCCGCATCAGCTCGTCGTCGGAGAGCAGCTCGGCGGTCGCGCCGTCCGCAGTGATGGCGCCCTCGCTGAGGATCACCGAGCGCGGGCACAGCTCCAGGGCGTACGGCAGGTCGTGCGTGACCATGAGGACGGTGACGTCCAAGGAGCGCAGGATGTCGGCGAGTTCGCGCCGCGACGCCGGGTCGAGGTTCGACGACGGCTCGTCGAGGACCAGGATCTCGGGCTCCATCGCCAGGACCGTCGCGACGGCGACCCGGCGACGCTGCCCGAACGACAGATGGTGCGGCGGCCGTTCCGCGAACTCCGCCATGCCGACCTGCTCCAGCGCCTTCCGTACCCGGGCCTCGAGCTCGGGCCCCTTCATCCCGGCGGCCGCGGGCCCGAAGGCCACGTCCTCGCGCACCGTCGGCATGAACAGCTGGTCGTCCGGGTCCTGGAAGACGATGCCGACTCGCCGCCGGATCTCCGCCATGTGCTGCTTGCCGACAGGCAGCCCGGCGACCTTCACGGTCCCGGCGCCGCCGGTGAGGATGCCGTTGAGGTGCAGCACGAGCGTCGTCTTGCCCGCGCCGTTCGGCCCGAGCAGCGCGACGCGCTCGCCGCGCTCGATGCGCAGATCGACGCCGAAGAGGGCCTGGTGCCCGTCGGGGTACGCGAAGGCCAGTCCGGCCACGTCAAGCGAGGGAGTCACAGGGTCCATCCCAGCAGTCACAGCGTCCATCCCAGCAGACATACGACAAGGGCGGTGCACGGGAGGGCCAGTGCGGAGGACCACTGGGCCCGGGTCGCGGTCACCTCGTCGATGACCGGCATCGTTCCGGCGTAGCCGCGGCTGAGCATCGCGAGGTGCACGCGCTCGCCCCTCTCGTACGAGCGGATGAAGAGGGCGCCCGCGGACTTGGCGAGGACGCCCCAGTGGCGGATGCCGCTGGCCTCGAAGCCGCGCGACTCGCGCGCGATCTTCATGCGGCGCATCTCGTCCGTGATCACGTCGCCGTAGCGGATCATGAAGGACGCGATCTGGACGAGCAGCGGAGGCAGTTTGAGGCGCTGCAGGCCGAGCAGCAGCTCGCGCAGTTCGGTGGTGGCGGCGAGCAGGACGGAGGCGGCGACGCCGAGGGTGCCCTTGGCGAGTACGTTCCAGGCGCCCCACAGGCCGTTCACGCTGAGGGACAGGCCGAGGACGTCGACGCGTTCGCCCTGCGCGACGAACGGCAGCAGCACGGCGAACGCCACGAACGGGACCTCGATCAGCAGCCGCTTGAGCAGGAAGCCGGACGGGACGCGGGCGACGTATGCGACGACTCCCAGCAGCACCGCGTACAGCCCGAAGGCCCACATCGCCTCGCGCGGTGTCGAGACGACGACCACCACGAACGCGAAGACGGCCGCGAGCTTGGTGTGCGGGGGCAGCCGGTGCACGGGCGAGTGCCCGTGCCGGTAGAGCCTGTGCGCATGGCCCGCGCCCATGTCAGACGGTCTCCTGCTGCGGTACGGCGGTGGGGCCGGTGTCCTCGGTGCGGCGGCGGTGGACCGCCCAGAAGACGGCGCTGCCCGCGACGACCGTGACGCCGACGCCGATCACGCCCGCGAGGCCGCCGGAGAGGCGGGCGTCGCTGATGTCCTTGACGCCGTAGTCGGCGAGCGGCGAGTCGGAGGAGGCGTGCTCCTCGGTCTTCTTGTCGATGCCGTTGTCCTGGGCGACCTTCTCCAGTCCGTCGGGGCTCGCGGAGGCGTAGAAGCTGACGAAGCCCGCCAGGACGAGGGAGGTGACCAGGCCGGTGATCCAGATCTTGCGGGGCGACCGGGCGGCGACCGGCTGGGGCTGAGCGGCGGGCGCGTCGACCAGCTCGCCGTTGACGCGGAGCTTGAGCGGCACGGTCAGCCCGCGGGCGCCGTACACGAGGTCGGGCCGGACGGCGATGACGGCGCCGACCGTGAGTGCGGTGATCGCGGCCTCGCCGATGCCGATCAGGATGTGCACGCCGATCATCGCGGTCGCGACCTTGCCGATCGCCACGTCGGTCGTGCCGCCCACGGCGTAGATCAGCGTGAACGCGATGGCGGCGGCGGGGACGGACAGCAGCGCGGCGACGAAGGACGCGACGGTGACGGAGCGGCGCGTGCGCGGCAGCACCTTCACGAGGCCCCGGAAGACGGCGTACGCGACGACGGTGGTGACGACCGCCATGTCCGTGATGTTGACGCCGAGCGCGGTGAGGCCGCCGTCCGCGAAGAGGACGCCCTGCATCAGCAGGACGACGGAGACGCACAGGACTCCGGTGTACGGGCCGACGAGTATCGCCGCGAGCGCACCGCCGAGCAGATGGCCGCTGGTGCCTGCGGCGACCGGGAAGTTCAGCATCTGCACCGCGAAGATGAAGGCGGCGACGAGCCCGGCGAGCGGCGCGGTGCGCTCGTCCAGCTCGCGCCGGGCGCCCTTGAGGCTGACCGCCACGGCACCCGCGGCGACCACGCCGGCGGCGGCCGAGACGGGAGCGTCGATGAATCCGTCAGGGACATGCATGGGTGGGCTCGCTCTCCTGCTCCGGTGTCTCCGGCTCCGTCCGGTTCGGCATGCACGGGGAGCACATGGCGAACCGTTCGATGATAGTGCCTTGTTGCGAACTGCTTGCAAGAGCGAGACATTAACCAATAACTAAAGGGCGCGTTCAGGAAAATATGCGACATTAGATGACAAAGGGGGTCGACCGTGAGGAGTCTCCGATGTCAGCCACCACCGTCGAGCAGCACGCACGAGCCCATCTGGTGACCGACGCCGCAGACGACCAGCCGCTCCCCGTGGAACTGAGCTACGACCCGCAGTCCGACCCGGATTCCATCCGGGTCAGCCTCCCCGGAGTCCCGGGTTCCCCACAGCGGCACGACTGGGTCTTCCGCCGCGCGCTGCTGGAGGAGGGGCTGCGCGCCCCGGCCGACAGCGGCGACGTGCGCATCTGGCCGTGCGGCCGTGTGCAGGCCGTGATGGAGTTCCACTCCCGCGAGGGCGTGGCGGTCGTGCAGTTCGACTCGTCCGCCCTGATCCGCTTCCTGCGCCGGACGTACATGGCGACGGGCCCGATCACGCACTGAGACGGCGGACGCGCCGGAAGCGGACTCGTCCGGGGCGGATCCAGGACGTCCACACGCGCGTGGGCCCGGTGGCAGCGCCGCTCGCGCTGCCACCGGGCCCTTCCCCTTGCGCCTGCCCCGTCCCCACGGGCGGCGCGCCCGGGTCCGTCCCTCCCCGCTCTCGGGGGACCACCCAGTCCCTTCTAAGGCACTGGGTGAGGACCCGGAGGCCATGTGTCCTCAGGTGTGCTGTCCTGAGGCGCCTGTCCTACTCGTCCACGTGGTGCAGGCTGATGTCGAAGCCGTCCACTCCGGCCCCGTCGACCTGCAGCGCGCTCGCCACCGGCGGGTAGCCGCTGGCGACGATCGAGTAATCACCGGCGGCCAGGTCGGTGAAGGAGTACGCGCCGTCCTCGCCGGTGGTGGCGGTGGCGACCACGTGGCCCGCCGCGTCCACGAGCGTGACCCGCGCATCCGGCAGCGGCCGGCTGTCCGCGCCCGCACACACGACGCCCCGCACCGACGCACCCGGGACGCTCCCACCGGAGAGCACGATGTCGTGGGCCAGCGCCTCCTCGCCCACAGCGATCGTGGACGCGTGCGGCTGGTGCCCCTCGGCCGCCACGATCACCACGTAACTGCCGGACCCGGGGGCGTCCACCGCGTACGAGCCGTCGGCGCCCGCCACGGAGCGGCCCAGCTGCCGTCCGCTCGGCGAGATCAGCGTCACCGCGGCGCCCGCGACGCCCACACCGCTCGCGTTGCGGACGGTGCCGTGGATGCCACAGCCGTTCGACCCGTAGAACCCGTTACCCGAACCGGCTGCCGTACCGGCCAGGGCCTGCCCCTGGAGCTCCTGCACCCGGGCGAGCCCGGAATCGGACCCGGCCGCGCCCACCCCCACGGCCACCGGCTCGCGCACCGCCACGGGCACGGTGTCGCCCGGGGCCGGGATGACCACCCCCACGGGCTCCGGGTCGGAGTCCTTGGAGGTGCCGTGGAGGTCGCGCAGGCCCTCGCCCTCGACGTCGACGTTCGGCAGGGCGCGGTCGAGCCACCGGGGCAGCCACCAGGCCGCCTTGCCGAACAGCGCCAGGACCGCCGGGACGATGGCCATCCGCACGATGAACGCGTCGAAGAAGACGGCGATGGCGAGCCCGAAGCCGATCATCTTGATCATCGACTCGCTGGAGCCGATGAAGCCCGCGAACACCGCGATCATGATGACGGCCGCGGCCGAGACCACCCGGGCCCCGTGCCGGAACCCGGTGACGATCGCCTCCCGGGGCTGCTCCCCGTGCACGAACGCCTCGCGCATACGCGTGACAAGGAAGACCTCGTAGTCCATGGCCAGGCCGAAGACGACACCCACCATGAAGATCGGCATCATCGACATCACGGGACCGGTCTCCTCGACGCCGATGAGGTCGGCGAGCCAGCCCCACTGGAACACCGCGACGACGGCGCCGAGCGCGGCGAGCACGGAGAGGAGGAAGCCGAGCGCGGCCTTGAGCGGCACCAGGATGGAGCGGAAGACGACGATCAGCAGCAGGAACGCCAGGCCGACGACCAGCGTCAGATACGGCAGCAGCGCGTCATTGAGCTTCTGCGAGACGTCGATGTTCATCGCGGTGGAGCCGGTGACCAGCACCTTCGCGTCGGTGTCGGCCTTTATGCCGGCGCCCGCGTCACGGATGGCGTGCACCAGGTCCTCGGTCGTGGCCGAGGACGGCTTGGAGTCCGGGACCACGGTGATCATCGCGGTGTCGCCGGCCTTGTTGTACGTCGCGGGGGTCACCGCGGCCACGTCGTCGAGGCCCTTGACCGTCGAGGTCACTTCCCTGACGGCCGCCTTCGGGGCGTCGCTGGACTTCGCGTCGACGACGACCATCAGCGGCCCGTTGAAGCCGGGCCCGAAGCCCTCGGAGAGCAGGTCGTACGCCTTGCGCTGCGTGGTGCTGGTCGGCTGCGAACCGTCGTCGGGCAGGCCGAGCTCGAGCGAGGTGGCCGGGACCGCGGCGGCACCGAGGCCCACGACGCCGAGCAGCAGCACGGCGAGCGGACGACGGACGACGAAGCGCGCCCAGCGCGTGCCCATGTTCGGCTTCTCCGCGGTGTGCCCACCGGACTCGCCCTTGGCCTTCTTGCGGCCGCCGCCCAGCAGCCTGCTCTTCTCTCCCGCGGGCTTGACCTTCCTGCCCACATATCCGAGCAGCGCCGGGACGAGGGTGAGCGCGATGAGGACCGCGATGACGACGGTGCCGGCCGCCGCGACGCCCATCTTGGTGAGCATCGGGATGTTGACCACGGCCAGACCCACCAGCGCGATCACGACCGTGAGACCGGCGAAGACCACCGCGGAACCCGCGGTGCCGACGGCCCGTCCCGCCGCCTCCTCGCGCTCACGGCCCTCGGCGAGCTCGGCGCGGTAGCGGGAGACGATGAAGAGGGCGTAGTCGATGCCGACGGCGAGGCCGATCATCATCGCAAGCGTGGAGGTGGTGGAGCCCAGTTCGAGCGTGTTGGCGAGCGCGGTGATCGTGGAGATGCCGATGCCGACGCCGATCAGCGCGGTGAGCAGCGGCAGCCCGGCCGCGATCAGCGAGCCGAACGTGATCACGAGGACGACCGCGGCGACGCCGATGCCGATGATCTCGGTGGCGCCCGTGTGGGGGACCGCCTGGAGCGCGTCACCGCCGATCTCGACGGTCAGCCCCGCGTCCCGCGCCTCCTGGGCGGTGTCCTCGAGCGCGTCACGCGAGGAGTCCTCCAGCTCCATGCCGGCAACCTTGTACGACACCTGTGCGTACGCGATCGTGCGGTCCTGGCTGACGGCCTTGGCCTGGTACGGATCGGCCACGGAAGCGACCTCGGAGCCGGTACCGAGCTCCTTGACGGCGTCCTTGACGAGGGCCTTGTTGGCGGAGGAGGTGATCTTCTCGCCGTCGGGCGCCTTGAAGACGACGCGCGCGGTGGCCCCGTCGGCACTGGCGCCGGGGAAACGGTCCTCCAGCAGGTCGAAGGCCTTCTGCGCCTCGGTGCCGGGGATCGAGAAGGAGGTGGAGCCCGCCGCGGGCGCCTGTGCGGCACCCACGCCCGCGAGGGTCAGCAGAGCCACCCAGAGCAGGGCGACGAAGTGTCGTCGCCGAAAGGCGAATCGGCCTAGTTTGTAGAGGAATGTGGCCACGAGGAGGCACTCCCGGGTCAGGTCGTGGGGTCTTGAAGGGCATGGGGCATCGGCCCGACGACGTGAGCGGCCGCGTCAGGTGCTGCGGTGAGGGGTGCGGAACCCTGTGGTGTCAGGCGCCGAGGGCGGGGAGGACCACGGCGTCGATGTACGAGGTGAGGAAGGCCTGCGTCGGAGGCTGGTTGTCGACCATGCCCCGGACGACGACGGCGCCGACCAGCATGTGCGGGACGTAGTCCAGCGCGGGGTTGTCCGCACGGATCTCCCCCCGCTCCACGGCCCGCCGCAGTATCCGGTCGAGGCCGGTCATCTCCGGCTCGAACAGCAGCTCACGAAGGGCGCGCAGAAGATCGGGGTTCTCGTGCACCGCCATGGCCAGGCCCCGCATCAGCGAGGTGTCCTGCTCCATGCGGCAGTCGTCCTCACGCGTCACCATCTCGTGGAAGTCGCCCCGCAGGCTCCCGGTGTCGATCTCGCCTATGGTCACCGGCTTCTGGTGCCGGAGCGCCTTGACGACCAGCTCCGCCTTGCTCCCCCACTGGCGGTAGAGGGTGGCCTTGCTGGACCGGGTGCGGGTTGCCACGGCGTCCATGGTCAGGGCGTCGTAGCCGACCTCGCGGAGCAGGTCGAGCACGGCCGTGTAGAGCTCGGCCTCGCGCTCGGGCGTGATCCGGCTGCGGCGCACCGTCGCGGCTTCAGCCATGTTCATCCACTCCCACTCCGAACGAAACGGGTTCGTACAGCGGAGAGCTTAGCCCTCCTCCTATCGAAACGAAACGGTTTCGTACGTGTCCCGCGTCACTACGGCGCTTCCGAGGTCCTGAGAAGGTCGACCAAAAATCCCCATAACGGGATAACTTGCCATGACCCGTTCCGAGTAAAAGCATGGTTGCGTGAGCGACGCGAGCGACTACACACCTGGGTATCTGCGATTTCCGCACCTGCATGGCGATCGCCTCTGCTTCGCGGCCGAGGACGATCTGTGGATGGCGGCTCTGACGCCCGAGGGCAAGACCCCGGAGCGGGCCTGGCGACTCACCGTCGACCGGACCAAGGTCAGCCACCCCCGCTTCTCGCCCGACGGGCGCCACATCGCGTTCACGACGTGGCGCAGCCTTGATCCGGAGATCCACATCGCCCCCGTGGACGGCGGCCCCGCGCGGCGGCTCACCTATTGGGGGAGCATCGACACACGCGTGTGCGGCTGGGCGCCCCCCGAGAAGGACGGCAGGGCCGACATCCTCGCCGTCGCCTCGCACGGCCAGCCCTTCTCGTACTTCTCCTGGGCCTACCGCGTCCCCACCGACGGCTCCCCCGGGAACAAGCTGCCCTGGGGCCCGGTCTCCGACATCGCCATCGCCGACGTCAAGGGCGAACACCTCACCCTGCTCCTCACCGGCAAGCCGCCGCACGAGCCCGCCAGCTGGAAGCGGTACCGCGGCGGCGCCATGGGCCGGCTGTGGCTGCAGGGCAGGCAGATCGCCGCGGACCTCGACGGGCATCTGGAGTCCCCGATGTTCGTCGACGGCCGGATCGCCTTCCTCTCCGACCATGAGGGCGTCGGCAATCTGTACTCCTGCCTGCCCGACGGCTCCGACCTCCGCCGCCACACCGACCACGACGCCTTCTACGCCCGCCACGCCTCGTCGGACGGCATGCGCATCGTGTACCAGTGCGCGGGCGAGCTGTGGCTCGTCGACGACCTGTCCCCCGGCGGCGAGCCGCGCCGCCTCGACGTACGCCTCGGCGGGCCCCGCGCCGGCCGCCGCCGCTACCAGGTGCCCGCCGCCAACAACATCGACGCGCTCTCCGTGGACACGACGGGCCGGGCCAGCGCGGTGGTCGTACGGGGCAGCCTGTACTGGCTCACGCACCGGGACGGGCCGTCGCGCGCGATCAAGGACACCGCGGGCGAACGGGTACGCATGCCGGAGATGCTCGGCACCGGCGGGCAGGTCGCCTACGTCACGGACGCGGACGGCGAGGACGCGGTTGAGATCGCGGATCTGCCGCGGGCCAGCGGGGCCCGCGAGCCGCGCCGCCTCGCCTCGGGCCGGCTCGGCCGCGTACTGGAACTGGTGTCCGACCCGGCGGGCGAGCGGCTCGCCATCGCCTCGCACGACGGGCGGCTGCTGCTGATCGACGTGCTGGGCGAGGGGGGCGCCGAGGAGGCCGAGGGCGCTTCCGAGGCGGTGGGCGCTTCGGAGGCTGCGGGCGCTTCGGAAGCTGAGAGCGCTTCCGAGGCCGCGGGTGCTTCCGAGGCCGGAGCAGGAGAGGTGGCCGAGCTGATCCGGTCCATCAACGGCCCGGTGCGCGATCTCGCCTTCTCGCCTGACGGCGCCTGGATCACCTGGTCCCACCCGGGCATCGGACGCTCGCTGCGCCAGATCAAGATCGCGCGGATCAGCGACCGGACGATCGTGGACGTCACCAACGGCCGCTTCGAGGACGAGAACCCGGTGTTCACCAGGGACGGCCGCTATCTGGCGTTCCTGTCCTGGCGCGGCTTCGACCCGGTGTACGACGTGCACACCGGCGACCTGTCCTTCCCGCTCGGCTGCCGCCCCTACCTCGTACCGCTGTCGTCGGCCACGCCGTCGCCCTTCGCGCTGTCGCCCGACGGCCGCCCCGCCGCGGGCGGGCTGGACCCGGACGAGAGCGGAACGGGCGGCGGCACGGTCATCGTGGAGACCGAGGGACTGGAGAACCGGGTGACGCCGTTCCCGGTGTCCGCCTCCAAGTACTCGGCGCTGCGCCCGGTCGCGGGCGGCGGACTGGTGTGGCTGCGCTGGCCCATCTCCGGAGCCCTCGGCGAGACGTTCGTCAATCCGAGCGACACCAGCGGCCGGCCGACCCTCGAGTACTTCGACATCGCCAAGGCGAGGAAGTCCGAACTGGTCGTGCACCTCGACTCGTTCGCGGTCAGCGGCGACGGAACCCGGCTCGTCGTGGCCGACGAGGGCGATCTGAAGGCCGTCCCCTCCAACGAGCTGGGCGACAGCGACTCGACCGTCTGGATAGACCTGCGCCGCATCCTGCACGAGGTCGACCCGGGCGCCGAGTGGCGCCAGGCGTACAACGAGGCCGGGCGGATCATCCGCGACTACTTCTGGGAGCCGCACATGTGCGGCATCGACTGGCCGGCCGTCCTCGACCAGTACCGGCCGCTGGTCGAACGCGTCGCCTCGCCCGACGAGTTCGCGGACCTGATGCGCGAGGTCCTCGGCGAACTGGGCACGTCCCACGCGTACGTCACCCCGGCCCGCCGCAACGAGGGACCGCCGCACTACCAGCGCGCGATCGGTCTGCTCGGCGCCAACCTGGTGCGCCGGGGCGACAACTGGGTGGTCAGGCGCGTCCTGCCCGGCGAGTCCTCCGACTCCAAGGCGCGCTCCCCGCTCGCCGGCCACGGCATCCGCGAGGGCGAGATCCTCACCCACGTCGACGGCCGCCCGGTCGACCCGGTCACCGGCCCCTACCCGCTGCTGGCGGGCGCGGGCGGCACCACGGTCGAGCTGACCTTCGCCACGGCGGAGGGCAAGGGCCACGCCCGCCGGGTGGCCGTGATCCCCCTCATCGACGAGCGGCCCCTGCGCTACCAGGACTGGGTCGCCAAACGCCGCGCCGTCGTCCGCGAGTTGAGCGGCGGCAAGTGCGGCTATCTGCACATCCCCGACATGGGCGGCTCCGGCTGGGCGCAGTTCAACCGCGATCTGCGCATGGAGGTGTCCCGCCCGGCCCTGATCGTGGATGTACGCGGCAACGCGGGCGGCCACATCAGCGAACTCGTCATCGAGAAGCTCACCCGCACGATCCTCGGCTGGGACCTGACGCGCAACGCCCAGCCCATCTCGTACACCTCGAACGCGCCCCGCGGTCCGATCGTCGCCCTCGCCGACGAGGCGACCTCCTCGGACGGCGACATGATCACGGCGGCGTTCAAGCTGCTCGAGCTGGGGCCCGTGGTGGGCCAGCGCACCTGGGGCGGCGTCGTCGGCATGACGGGCCGTCACCGCCTCGGCGACGGCACGATCATCACGGTCCCGATGAACGCGGCATGGTTCGACGCGTACGGCTGGTCCGTCGAGAACCACGGCGTCACCCCGGACATCGAGGTGGCCCGGACCCCGGTCGACTGGGCGGAGGGCCGCAACACCCAGCTCCACAAGGCGGTCGAGGTAGCCCTCGACCTCCTGACCCACCACCCGGCGGCCAGCCCCCCGGACTACTCGAGGGTCCCAAAGCGAACCCGCCCGAAACTGCCACCGCGGCAGTAACTAACCAACCAGAAGGGGCGCCCCAAGAAATGGGGCGCCCCTTCAATGAAGGTCGCGCAGGTCAGACCTCGTCGTAACGGTCCTCGTCAGGATCCCGAGGCGCCCGCCGCGAAGACTCCTCCTCGGGCATGTGCGAGCCCGGCTCACGCCGCCCTCGCTCACCCGGCGCCTGCGGAGAGCGCCCACGCTCGCGCTTCTCCCGGGCGATCTTCTCCTTCGCCTGCTCGGAGAGCTGCTCACCCTTGTCCTTGAACTGGTCCATCATGCCCATGCGGGTTCACTCCCAAATCGCTGAGGGGATGGGGCCTCTGTCAGAGTGACACGCCCCGACATACGCCGCATTTCGATCAGCAACCGAACGACTACGCACCGTACAAACCCCAGCTGGGGACGGGAAAAAGCAAGCACGACGCCTCGCAGCAGGCCTCCGCAACGGGTCGTCGGCGGGACCCTACCCGCCCCGCACCCCCCGCGCCTGCTCGTCCGCCGCGCCACCCGCCCCCACAAGGCCCTTCGACACTCCCCCGAGCCGCGCCCCGAACCGCCGCATCTCGCGCTGCCCCACCGCGCCGATGATTCCGGGGAGATATCCGCGCACCGACTGCATCTCGCGCAGCCACCACTGCCCGTACACATGACTGGACCGCCGCTCGATCCCGGTGACGATCCGGTCGACCGCCGGCCCGAGCGGATACGTCTTGTTGGACGGCCACGGCAGCCGCTGCCGCAACTCCCGCATGACGTCGTCCTGATCGGCACCCCGCACCATGTCCGTGTCGGTCCACGACAGATACGCGACCCCGACCCGTACACCCTTGTAGCCGACCTCGGCGCGCAGGCTGTGCGCATACGCCTCCACACCGGACTTGGACGCGCAGTAGGCCGTCATCATCGGCGCCGGAGTGACGGCGGCCAGCGAGGCGATCTGCAGGAGATAGCCCCGGCTCTCCGTCAGCGCCGGAAGGAACGCCCGCGCGGTGACGGCGGATCCGATCAGATTGACCTCGATCACCCGCCGCCAGGCCACCGGGTCGGAGTCCATGAAGGGTCCGCCCGCCGCCACGCCCGCGTTGGCGACGACGACGTCGACCTTCCCGAACCGCTCCTTCACCTCCTGCGCGACCCGGGCCATCGCCTCGTGGTCGGTGACGTCCGCGTACCAGTGGTCGCTGTCGGAGTGCAGCCGCTCGGACACCTCCTTCAGCGCGTCCGGCTCCAGTCCGACCAGCGCGATCCTGGCGCCGCGCGCCGACAGCTTGCGCGCCAGCAGCTCGCCGACGCCCCGCGCGGCACCGGTGACGACGACGACCTGCCCCTCGAGTCTCGCCCTGCCCCTGCTGCCCGTACCGCCCCTGCTGCCGCTCATGACGATGCTGTCCCCTTCACCTCTGCGTCGGGCCGCGACGTCTGTGCGTAGGTCGCGACGAGTTCACGTATCCGGCCGGTGACCGCCTCCGGCGCCTCCACCGGCGTCATATGGCCGAGCCCGGCAAGCTCGGTCAGCCCGACGCAGTCGGGCAGCGCCGCAGCGATGGTGCGGGCGTGGACGACCGGGGTGAGCCGGTCGGCCGTCCCCGCGATGACCGCGGTCGGCATCGTCAACTGCCGTAGACCCGCGTCGAGATCGAGCGCATTGAGCACGTGCGACCATCCGTGGCGCACCGGGGTCGGGCAGGCGTGCACGATGCGCGCACACGCCTCGACCATCTCGGGCGACGATGCCGGGCCCATCGTCGCGTACCGCAGGATCCGCTTGCCCGCCGTGGTGACGGGCCCGAGCGGCACCCGGGCGCCGAGGATCGACCGGGTGATACGGGTGCGCAGCGCCCCCGCGCGCATCGGCAACACCAGCGACTCGGCGACCAGCCGGGAGCTGCCCGTGCTGCACAGCAGCACCGCGGCCGCGTGCTCCTGGAACGCCTCCCGCCCGGCCGCCGCCATCATCGTCATGCCGCCCATGGAGTGCCCCGCGAGGACGGCCTTCTCACCCGGTTCGAGGGTCGCGGCCAGCACGGCTTCCAGGTCGTCGGCGAGCGCCCGCGTGCTGTATCCGTCCGGAGTGACGGCCGCGGGACTGCGCCCGTGCCCGCGCTGGTCGTAGATGATCACTCGGTGGTCGGCGGCGAGGGAGCGTATCTGCGCGGCCCAGAACGCGGTGGAACAGGTCCAGCCGTGCGCCAGCACCACGGCGGGCGCGTCGTCGGGTCCGTGCGTCTCGACGTGCAGACGGGCGCCGTCGGCGGACACGGCGGTGAGCTCACGGGCAGGGGCGGGCGGCGCGTAGGGCCCGGAGGCGACGTGCATGAGTCGGCTCACGCTCCGGCCTCCGCCTTCTCGGCAGGAACCGTGACGGAGGACTTCGGCGGCCTGACCACCTCGTACTCGGAGAGGTCGACGCGGCGCGTGGCGTTCCGGAACTCGGTGGTCGTCCCCGGCCAGACCGTCGTGTTGCGGCCGTTCGCGTCCAGGTACCAGCTGGTGCAGCCGCCGGTGTTCCACACGGTGCGCTTCATGCGCTCCTGGACGCGATGGTTCCAGGCGGTCACGGCGCTGCGCCGCGCGCCGAGCGCGACCCGGCCGCCCAGGACGTCGAGCTGCCGCAGGAAGTCGGCCATGTAGTTCAGCTGGGACTCGATCATCAGGATCATCGAGGAGTTCCCGAGGCCGGTGTTGGGGCCGATGATCGTCATCCAGTTGGGGAAGCCGGCCGCTGTCGCCCCGCGCAGCGCGGCCATCCCGGAGGCGCTCCAGCTCTCGGCCAGAGTCCTGCCTTCAGCACCGATGACCCACTCGGCGATCGGCATGTCGGTGACGTGGAATCCCGTACCGAAGATGATCGCGTCGACCTCGGCCTCGCTCCCGTCGGCGGCGACGACGGTCGACCCGCGCACCTCGGCGAGACCGCTCGCGACGACGTCCACATTGGGCTGCGCGAGCGCCGGATAGTACGAGTTGGAGAGCAGGATGCGCTTGCAGCCGATGCGGTACGACGGCGTGAGCTTGGCCCGCAGCTCCGGGTCCTTGATGGCGCGGGCTATGTTGCGCTTGGCGAGCTGCTCGACGAGTCCCAGCTCGCTCGGCCGCTTGGTGAACGCCTGGACCTGCAACTCCCGGATGCCCCACAGCACTCCGCGCCGCACCTGCGTGGTGAACGGCAGCGTCCGGTGCAGCCACCGCTCGACGCCGCCGATGGCCCGGTCCATGCGCGGCATGACCCAGGGCGGGGTCCGCTGGAAGAGCGTCAGCCGGGCGACGTCGGGCTGGATGGACGGCACGATCTGGATGGCGGATGCGCCCGTACCGACCATGGCGACGCGCTTGCCGCGCAGGTCGTAGTCATGGTCCCAGCGGGCGGAGTGGAACACCTTTCCGGTGAAGGTGTCGAGCCCGGGGATGTCCGGCACCTTGGGGTCGGAGAGCGGACCGGTGGCGGAGACGACGACATCGGCGGTGAGGGTGCCGCTGCTGGTCTCCACCTCCCAGTGCAGCTTCCCGGTGTCCCAGCGCATCATCTTCACTTCGGAGTTGAACCGGATGTGCGGCCGCAGCCGGAACACGTCCGCGACATGCTCCAGGTACTCCCGGATGTGCTCCTGCCCCGAGAAGGCGCGCGGCCAGTCCGGGTTGGGCGCGAACGAGAACGAGTACAGGTGCGACGGAACATCACACGCACACCCGGGATAGCTGTTGTCCCGCCAGGTGCCGCCGACCGAGCCGGCCCGCTCCAGGACGACGAAATCGGTGATGCCCTCCCGGCGCAGCCGGACGGCGGCACCGAGCCCGCCGAACCCGGACCCGATCACCGCCACGCGGACATGTTCGTGCTCGGCCATGCCAGTGCCTCCCCGATCGATCCCGCGACCGCGCCAGTGAACACTGGCGCAGTGGGGAGGTTAGAGCAGCGGCGTACCGAGGGGTAGGGGGCGGACCAGGAAAGTTACCGGGGGTATCAACCAGCCGTACGACATAGGCTGCAGCCGTGGCAGACGGACGCGAGGGACGCGAGTACCGCATGACAGAGCTGGCCAAGGAAGCCGGCATCACGGTGCGCACCCTGCGCTTCTACCGCGAGCGCAAACTCCTTCCCCCGCCACGCCGCGAGGGCCGCATCGCCTGGTACGGCGAACACCACCTGGCCCGCCTCCGCACCATCTCCGCCCTGCTGGAACGCGGCCACACCCTCAACGGCATCGCCGAACTCGCCGAGGCCTTCGACCACGGCCGCGACGTGGGCGAACTCCTGGGGTTCCACGCCCAGTCGGAGGAGACCCCGGTCCGCCTCACCCCCGAGGAGCTGGCCGACCACTTCGCGGGCGAGGTCACCCCAGAGAACTTCACCGCCGCGCTCGACCTCGGCTATCTCGGCACGGACGGCGGCGAGATCGTGCACATCAGCCACCGCCTCCTCGAGGTCTCGTCGGCGCTGGTCCGCGAGGGCATCCCGCTGGCCGCGGTGCTGGAGGCCGGCCGCCGCGTCCGCGAACACGCAGACGCACTGGCCGAGATCTTCACCGACCTCGTCGCCGCCCACGCCTCACCGGGGGACGCCCAGCGGCTGCGCCCTCTCGCCAAGAGCGTGGTGGAGGCGGAGCTGTCGCTGGCGCTGGACCGGCGACTGCGCAAACAGCAGTAGCCCCGGACGCGGACAGCCTCACGGTCAGACCCTCAGCAAGGCATGAACCCCACTGCCTCAAATGTCTCGCTTTCCATGGACGTTCACTCCAACGAGGCACTTTCCCGGCAACAACACACGGGATCCGATTCGAACTCCGAGAGTGAGATCGAAAAGGCCCCGGCGGCTGTCCTACCAGCCCCGGGGTATGGCCGACACTTCACGGAGCGCCGACATGCCCAAGCCTAGTCCTCAACCGTCGCAGCTGGCTTCGACTCCCACCGAATACCCGCGAGCTCTGGGAGCTGTGCGTCTCAGCTACCTGACAGAAGTGACCACCTCACCCGGTAGGCAGCGTGCCTCAATCCAGCTGTGCACCGAGCAACTGGGCTTCACACTGATCGCCGAAGCCACAGATATCGGGGTCTCTGCACGCAAGATGTCCCCCTTCGAGAGGCCTTCCCTTTCGTCTTGGCTTCGGCGCCCGGACGAATACGACGCCATCGTGTGGTCACATGTGGACCGCGCCGTGCGATCCGTTGCCCACATGACCGAGTTGATCGAGTGGGGCCAGAAGCACGCGACGACACTCATCTTCGGGATGCCCGAAGAGCATCAGCCGCTCGTGGTCACGCTGCAGGCGGATGGCGACGTCATCCGCCGCTGCATGAATCTGGCCTACGTCGCCGAGCAGGAGACTCGTGCCATTTCCGCTCGTCTCACCAGCGCCCACGAAGTGCTGCGCGCGACGGGCCGATACGGCGGTGGCCTGGTTCCGTTCGGGTACAAGAAGGCGCCGCATCCGTCCGGCGTCGGCTGGTGTCTCGCTCCTGACCCGGAAACCGTCGCCGTTGTCCGCGCGATTGTGGACGACGTGCACTCGGGAATGTCCCTGGTCGCCATTGCCCGCAAACTCGAAGCCGCAGGCGTTCCGGTACCGCGTGATCGCCATGCCCAGCTTCAGGGTCGCCCCATGGGTGGGCGGCGCCACGGACGTGACTTCGAGCGATTCCGCTGGACAGCCGGCAGCTTGTCCAAAATCCTCCGCACGCCGACGCTGATGGGGCACCGGGTGCATAGGGGGAAGACCGTCAGTAACGCTGAGGGATCACCCGTGCTGATCGGCCCCCCGCTGCTCACGGAAGAGGAGTTCCAAGCTCTCCAAGACATCCTCAACGCCCGCTCGAACGGCATTCACCCCAAGCGCAGGGAGACATCCCTATTGATCGGCGTCGCGTACTGCGCAGGGTGCAGCGGCCGCATGTACTTCGCCACACGGAAGGCCTATGCGTACGGCGACTACGTCTGCCGTGCTTCTGCCCGCGGCACGACCTGTCCCGCTCCCGCCGCTATCCGCGAGAGCTGGCTGGACGACTACACGGTCAGCCGCTTCCGCGAGGTGTTCGCAACGGACGGCGAGGTGACTCGGGAGCAACTCCTCAGGGACGGAGTTCGCGTCACAGTCGCCAAAGGACGGTCCGGCGGTGGACCGGACCGGCTGGCCGGCCCGGACACATCACGGCTGACGTTCACCATCGGGGGCTCCCTGCCCGATCAACTACAGCCCTGAAACGGACGGGGCGCACAGATCCGGTGCGCCCCGCGCCGTTCTCCTCACAGCTCGAAGACCGCCGTCACTGGAGCGTGGTCCGACCAGCGGTCCTCATAGCTGGCGGCCCGCTCCACATACCCCTTGACCGCACGCTGGGCGAGCCCAGGAGTCGCGACGGCGAGGTCGATCCTCCAGCCTGAATCGTTCTCAAAGGCCCGCCCCCGGTACGACCACCACGTGTACGGCCCCTCCACGTCCGGATGCAGCGCCCGCACGACGTCGACGTAACCGTCCTCGCCGATGACCTGCCCCAGCCACTCCCGCTCCTCCGGCAGGAACCCAGAGTTCTTGCGGTTGGCCTTCCAGTTCTTCAGGTCGGCCTCGCGGTGGGCGATGTTCCAGTCGCCGCACACGAGCACCTCGCGGCCGTCCGCGGCGGAACGCTCCTTCAGCGCCTTCAGATACGCCCGGAACTCCCCCATGAACCGGATCTTCTCGTCCTGCCGCTCCGTGCCGACCTCGCCGGACGGCAGATACAGGCTGGCGACCGTGACGCCCGGCAGATCCACCTCGACGTACCGCCCGCTGCCGTCGAACTCGCTCGACCCGAAGCCGATCTGCACGCGCTCCGGCTCGCGGCGCGTGAGCAAGGACACACCCGCGCGGCCCTTCACGGCGGCCGGTGCGTGCACGACGTGCCAGCCGTCGGGCTCACGCACCTCGTCGGGGAGCTGCTGCGGCTCGGCCCGCACCTCCTGCAGGCACAGCACGTCGGCGGAGGTGTCGGCGAGCCACTCCACGAAGCCCTTCTTGGCGGCCGCGCGCAGCCCGTTCACATTCACGGAGGTCACAGTGAGCACCCCGGCACGATACCGGCACACTGGTAAAGCCAGACGCCCAAGCCATGCATAGATGTACGATGCCTCGCATGAATATCCGCCCTGTCCCCTTCGACCACCCCGACGCCGTCAAGCTGAACGACCGCGTCCAGCGCGAGTACGCCGAGCGCTACCAGGACGAGGGCGACGTCACCCCGCTCGACGCCACGATGTTCAGGCCGCCGCTCGGGCTGTACCTCATCGCGTACGACGAACTCGGCACCCCGGTCGCCACCGGTGGCTGGCGCACGCAGGACAAGAACGACCACGGCTATTCGGACGGCGACGCCGAGCTCAAGCGCATGTACGTCGTCCCGGAGGCTCGCGGCCTGGGCCTCGCGCGCCGCATTCTGGCCGCTCTGGAGGACGACGCGCGCGCGGCGGGCCGCGTCCGCATGGTCCTGGAGACGGGCACGAAGCAGCCGGAGGCGGTCGGCCTGTACACGTCGAGCGGCTACGAGCCCTGCGCCAAGTTCGGCCACTACCGCTTCCACGAGCTGAGCCTCTGCTTCGCCAAGCCGCTGACGGCCTGACGACGCACCGATGACGGCCCGACGCATCGCTGAGGGCCTGACACTCTGCTCAGGCCTGCCGCGCAGTGCCGTCGGCCGCACGCAAGAACCCCGTCGGACGGATCCGACGGGGTTCTGAATTGCAGTGGACCTGAGGGCACTGCGGCCCCACACCGTGCCGGCTCAGTGGCCGCCGGGCTGGTAGAGGCGGGTGGCGGTCTCCCGCTCGTAGGCCATTCCGGGCGGCATGTGGATGAGCTCGAGCTGCATTCCCCACGGTGACAGGAAATAGACCCAGCTGTCGCCCCTGGTGGAGCCGGGGTCGAGAGGCTGGGGCTCGCCCAGTATCCGCACCCCGGGCCGGGCCCGCAGGTACTCCACCGCCTTGTCCATGTCCTCGACGTAGAAGGCCAGATGATGGCCTCCCCAGTCGCTGTTACGGGGTATCTCCCTGCGCTGGTCCGGAGCGGAGTAGGCGAAAAGCTCGCAATTGGTCACCGGACCGAGCCTGAGCATCGCCAGGTCCATCGTGGCGTCCCGGTGAACGCCGAGGTACCTTTCCATCCAGTCGCTGTCCGGGAATTCCACCGGCCCCATGCGGTAAGCGAGTTCCGCCCCCAGCACGTCGACGAAGAATTCGACGGCCTGGTCCAGGTCCGGGACGGTATAGGCGACATGGTGCACGCCAAGCGAACCGGGAATTCCCCCGGCGCTCCGGGAACCCCCCGGCACGGCGGCGGTCACCTCGGGACGGAGGCGGCCACGGGCCCCCGGTACCGGTCGCCCCACAGCCGGGTGGCGGAGGGCGGGGGCACATCGATCGCCTCGTCCTCGCTCCGGGCGGTGGCGAGCCGGATGCTGAGGTCCAGGATGTGCAGGCAGTACTCGGTGTCGAGCAGCGGCCGTTCCCCGGAACGCACCGCCCTGGCAAGGTCGGCGATCCCCGCGGACACCGTCAGGTCGTGTGCCTCGTCGTCGTACCCGTACTCCAGCGGGGGCAGGACGAAGGGGAGTTGTTCGGGCTCGCCCAGATAGCCGGTGTCCCGGCCCGTGGTCGCGACCCGGCGCCGCAGCGTCACCGGGCTGGAAGCCTGCCAGACGTCCTCCACGGACAGCACTCCCTGGTCCCCCACGACGAGCAGCGACTTGTCGGCGGGCGCCGCCCAGCCGATGGTGACGCGGCATACGGTCCCGTCGGCGAAGTGCAGGCAGCCGAACGACGTCTCGGGCGCCACGTCGTCGACCACACCCTCCCACTGGTCCGAGAACGGGGTGACGGCCTGCCCCGACATCCGGACCACCGGCCCGAACATCGCGGTCAGCCAGGTGAGCAGGTACCCCGCGTGCTCCAGCACACAGCCGTTGCCCACCTCCTCCCGGTAGGGCCAGGGAACACCGCGCGCGCTCTGCCAGTCCCGGTAGGCCATGAAGGCGAGCGGCCCCATGTCCAGGGAGGCGTAGGCCAACCGCGGAGTGCCCACCGTCCCGCCGTGGACGGCGCGGATCAGCGTCTGCGCCGAGCGGCTGAAGACCGTCGCCGGCGCACTGGACAGCAGCAGCCCGCGCTGCTCGGCGAGTTCGGCCAGCTCCGTCGCCTCGACCAGCTTCGTGGTCATCGGCTTCTCGCAGTACACGTGCTTCCCGGCGAGCAGGGCCGCCCTGTTCACCGCGTAGTGCTCGGTCGTCGGCGTGAGGTTCACCACGATCTCGACCTCGGGGTCGGAGAGCACCTCCTCGAGTGCGCCGTAGACCCTTCCGCCGTATTCCGCGGTGAAGGACTCCGCCCGCTCCCGGCGTAAGTCGTAGGCTCCGACAACTTCAAGCTCGGGATAATTGGGCAGGGTCGGTCCGTAGAAATCAGCGGCATAACCACAGCCGAGAAAGGCGACACCGGTCCGCCTGTAATTCCCCGTCGACGTGGACACTTGACCTCCATTTTTTCGTCCACCGAACACAGAGATGATCGTTCAGAGGCGTGCAAGCGACAAGGGAACAGGCTCCGGAGGCCGATCTCAACCTTCGAAAGATTTTCGGCCTATTCTGCACCCCTGGCCGAAAACAGGCAGCCCGCCGAACGGTTTACCGGCGATTAACAACAATTCCCTTGCGCGAGAAGAGGGGAGGCGTATTCAATGACGCCGCCCGGCCCGGCGACCGCTCCTCGGCCGTCCGGTCACCGGACCCATCGTGACGGGAAGGACATGACAGTGCCACAGACCGGAAGCACACCCCCGATACGTCCCTCGGCCGCCGTGGTCGTGGTGGTGGCGCTGGCGCTGGCGCTGTTCTCGCTCAGTACGGTCGAGACGCTGCCCGTCGGCCTGCTCCCGCTGATCGCGGAGGACCTGGGGGTGTCCAGGACCGAGGCCGGCCGGCTGGTGACCGGGTACGGCCTCGTCGTGGCGGTCGCCTCGGTACCCCTGACACACCTGGTCCGCCGGATACCCCGACGGGCCCTGCTCGCCTGGCTGCTGGTCCTGTTCGTCGCGGCGAACCTCGTCTCCGCCGCGGCCCCGGGCTACTGGGTCCTGCTCGCGGCCCGGATCACTGTCGCGCTCACCCACTCGGTTTTCTGGTCGATCGTCGCGGCGACCGCCACCGGTCTCTTCTCTCCCGAAGTACGGGGGCGGGTGGTCGCCGGGCTGTTCTCCGGGCTCTCCCTGGCCAATGTGGTGGGCGTCCCGGCCGGCACCTGGCTGGGCCAGCAGACCGACTGGCGGGTGCCCTTCCTGGTGATGAGCGCCTTCGGCTTCCTCGCCCTGCTCGCGGTGGTCACGCTGCTGCCGTCCACGACCGGGGAGGAGAGTCACGCCACGGCCGGCACCGAACCCAGCCGCCGCCGGTTCCTGGTGCTGATGGCGGCGAACGCCCTGGTGATCTGCGGTGTCTTCGCCGGGTACACCTACATCACCGTCTTCCTCACCGAGGTGACCGGGTTCTCACAGGCGGCCGTGGCCCCGCTGCTGCTGGCCTCGGGCGTCGCGGGCGTCGCAGGCACCGCCCTGGCCGGCGCGGTGGTGGACCGCCGTCCCCGCGGCACGATGGTGCTGACGGTGGCCCTGCTGGCGGCGACGATGTTCGGCCTGTACGCGTTCGGCGGCAGCACCGTCCCCACCGTCTGCCTGGTCGCGCTGCTGGGATTCTCCATCGCCTCGATGACCACGGCGCTGCAGAACAGGATCCTCCGTGTGGCACCCGGCAGCACGGAGATCGCCTCGGCCGTCGGCTCGGCGGTCTTCAACGTCGGTATCGCCGGCGGCTCCTTCGTCGGCGGTCTCCTGCTGTCCACCGGCTCCGGTGTACGGGGCGCGGTGCTCGTCGGCGGCCTGCTCGGAGCCTGCGCGGTGGCCGTCCTGCTCGCCGAGCCCTGGGCCGCCCGCCACGAGGCAACCCGGGCCGCCGCCCCCGAACCGGCGCGCGAGCCGGCGATCTAGACGATCCAGCAGCACGGGGCGGGCACCGCCTCGTACGCGGAGTCCCTCACCCCGGCGTGCCGTGACGTCACGGCCGGTCGCGCCGGTCACACCGAAGACCGTACAGAGCCGCTCGGCGCGATCATCGCGCCGAGCGGCCGGCCGACGTTTCGTCGCCGTCCTGTGCTCTATGACCAGGGCAGGACCAGGGCACCCCAGGCGACGACGGGGCCGAGGGCGACGATGCCGCCGGTGTAGCTGATGACCTGGCGGTAGAAGCGGCGGGCGTCGACGCCACGGGCGTTGGCCAGGACCAGGGCACCATTCGTGGAGAAGGGGGAGGTGTCGACGATCGTGGTGGACACCGCCAGGGCGGCGATCAGCCCGGCTGCGTTGAGGTGGCTGGAGAGCAGCAGTGGCACGGCGATGGGGATGATCGCCGTGAGGATCGCGGTGGACGAGGCGAACGCCGAGGTGATGGCGACGGTGAAGCACAGCAGCAGGGCTACGACGATCGGGGCGCCCAGGCCCGCGGCGTGCTCGGAGATCTCCTCGATGATGCCGGCCTTCTCGAGCATCGCGATGTACGTCATCATGCCGGCGACCAGCAGCAGCGTGGACCAGCTGATGCCGTCGACCGCCTTCTCCTGTCGCTTCATGTCCACCAGGGCCAGCAGGGCTCCCGCGACCAGGGCCAGGAAGCCGATCTCGAGCTGGAAGCCGAGCGCCCCGACGACGAGGGCGAGCAGGCAGCCCAGAGTCAGCCACTGCCGCCAGTCGGGCCTGCCGGAGACGGCGAGATCCTCGCCGTCTCCGGTCGCGTCGTCTGTTTCAGCCAGTGGAACAGGACGCTTGGCCAGCAGCGCGTAGGTGAGCAGTGACAGCACCAGGTTGATCACGAAGCTGGCGGTGAACAACGCGACGGGAGACACGTGCAGTTCCGTCTTGTCGACCAGGCCGAGGACCAGCGCACCGGAGACGGCGAGCGGGGAGAACGCGCCCGCGTGGCCGCCGCTGATCACCATCATGCCGACCACCAGCGGGTTCAGCTTGTAGCGGTGGGCGAAGTTCATGCCGATCGGCACGAGGATCGCGACGGCGGCCGGGGTGAACGTGCCGAACGCCGTCAGCAGGGCGGCCACCAGGAACAGCACCCAGGGGATGAGCGCGACCTTCCCGCACACCAGCCGCACGCCGGCCGCGACGAGCAGGTCGATGGTGCCGTTGCGGCGGGCGACGGAGAACAGATACGTGACCCCCACGATCGTCACGAACAGCTTCACCGGAAAGCCTTCGAAGATCTCGTCCTCGGTGAGGCCGAGCGAGGCAGTGCCGACCGCGAAGGTCGCGACGAAGGCAAGAATGCCCAGGTTGATCGGCAGTACGGTGCCGATCACGAACATCACCAGCAGCGCGCCTATGGAGATCGCTTCAGGGGACATCTTTGTTCCTTGATGCAGGAGGGGACGGGAGTGCGCGCCACGAGGGCGCGAGGCTACCCCGGTGTGGACGGCTGGGGGACCGGCCGCGCGAGGTGAGATGCGTCCCGGTCAGGAAGCCTTGCGTGCTCCCCGTTCCGGTACGTAGATGCGTGCGTCGGCGAGCAGCCGGGCGGCCCGCTGCACGGTGACCCGCTCCGGGACGCCGTCGCGGACGTCCGAGCAGCGGACCGCCACGACACCGGCGGGGGTGCCCAGGCGCAGCCATTCGCCACGCTCTTTGGCGGCGGCCCGGGAGACCACGGAGTCCTCCAGCAGGGCCGCGGCCGCGACGGCGACGGCGGAGGTGAGACCGATCGCCGGGTGGGGGGCGTTCATGGTGAGCATGCGAACCGAGACGTCGTAGTCCTCGGCGGCGACGGGTTCGCCCAGGGTGGTGGTGTACGGCACCGGGGGGCCGATCAGGCCCACCTTGGGTACCGCGTCGCCGGGCTCCTGTCCCGGCTCGAGGAGTCCCATCAGCGGTGCGGCCGCGTGCCGGACCGCGCGCAGCCACGGCACGTCGGCGCGCAACTGGTCCGGGGTCTCGGCGCCGGTGCGACCGGCGCCGAGCGCGTCCACGAGAACCACGGGGGCGCCCGCGTCCACCATGCTCACCCACTGCGGCGCCGCGGTGCCGAGCCGCAGTTCGTCGGCCGCCCGCCCGGTGGGCAGCAGCGAGCCCGTCGTGCCGCCGGCCGGGCGGAGGAAGGTGAGGCCGACCGCCACGCCGCCGGCCCGGGTGCCCGGCACGGTCTGGTCGCCGAACTCGTGCACCACGCCGCCCGTGGTGTCCACCACGCCTTCAAGGAGCGCGCCGGTGTTGCTGTTCCGCATCACCACGCGGGTGCGGTCACCGGTGACGGGCACCAGCCCCTTCGCTACTGCGTACAGGGCGATGCCGGTGGCGCAGTTGCCGCAGTTGCTGGTCCACTCCACCGTGCCGGTGCCGATGCCGACCTGCGCGAAGAGGTAGTCGACATCCACGGCGGGCTCGGGTGAGACGCCGACGACGGCGGCCTTGGAGGTGGTCGGTGTCGCTCCGCCCACCCCGTCCAGCTCCACCGGGTCGGTGGAGCCATAGGCGGCGACCAGCAACTTCTCCAACTCGCTGCGGTCGGTGGGGACATGGACCTGGCTGAACAACCAGCACTTGCTGGTGCCGCCACGTACCAGGGTCGCGGGAGTGTGCACGGCTTCGGGCTCTTCCTGTGTCTCATGGGGAGGGAGAGCGCCGGGCGGACGGTTACGGGCGTGTTGCGATCCGGTGAACCGCTCGGCGAATGCGACGACCTTCGCAGACGCGTGACTTGGGCACAATGGCAGATTCCTTCAGTAGGGTTTAGCTCAACTAAACTCGTCGCATGCTGAACGTGCGCCGTCTGCTGCTGCTCACCGAGGCCGCCGAGCGCGGCTCGCTCACCGCCGCCGCGGAGGCGATGGGAATGACCACCTCCGCCGCCTCCCAGCAGATGTCCCTGCTCGAGCGGGAGACCGGACAGCCCTTGATCGAACGGCTGCCGCGCGGCATCCGCACCACCCCCGCGGGCGCCGCCCTGGCCGAGCGGGGCCGGGTCATCCGCCGCGAACTGGGCGCAGCCGAGGCCGATTTGGAGTCCTTCGCCGACCTCGACCAGGGCACTCTCAGGCTCGGCTCCTTCCCCACCGCCAGCGCCTCACTGCTGCCGCTCGCCCTCACCCGGTTCAGCCACCGTCACCCCGGCGTGCGGATCGTGGTACGTGCCGGAGTCCTCGACCAGCTGCGCGAGATGCTGCACACGGGCGAGGTCGAGCAGGCGCTGCTGTGGGACTATGAGTGGAACCGCGTCGACGACGACGCCCTCGCCGTCACGCACCTCCTCGACGACCCGACCGTGCTGGTCGTGCCCGCCGACTCCCCGCTGCGCACCCGGCCGGCGCTGCGCCTCGGCGACCTCGCCGATCAGGAGTGGATCATCCGCGCCGACAACCATCCCGTCGCCGACGTTCTGCGCCGCAGCTGCCGCCGGGCCGGGTTCGAGCCGCGTATCGCCTATGCCTCGCACGACTACCAGGAGGCGCAGGCCATGGTCGCGGCCGGTCTCGGGATCGCCCTCGCTCCCCGGCTCGCCCTCACCAGCCGCCGCAGCGACGTCCGTCTGCTGCCCTTCGGCTCCGACGTGCCCGCTCCCACCCGCCGCATCCTGCTCGCCCGCGCCGCGACCCGCGCCGCGACCCCACCCGCCCAGGCCATGGCCCGCGTACTGCGCGCGGTGGCACAGAAGTTCACCGAGGCCGGCCTCGACCGCACTCAGCTCGGCGCTGTGCGAAGAGGCGGACCCGGACGCGTCTGAGAACCACTGCGGAACAGAGGCGAGGGGGCGCCGCTTGCCCTTTGCGCTGGAGATAGCGTGCGTGCCCACGCCGTCCGACATCGCCCTGCCAGCCGCGTTCCCGGAAATGACAAAGATCCCGCACGATCATCATGATCGCCGGGATCTCGTCAACCGACCTTGAGCTAACTCAAGAACGGTCGTGCAGTGGACCTGAGGGGATTTGAACCCCTGGCCCCCTCGATGCGAACGAGGTGCGCTACCGGACTGCGCCACAGGCCCTTGCAACGAGTGAAACTCTAGCATCCCGGTCCGGGTGCTTGGAAATCCGTTGCCTGGCTGGTCAGCCGCGGAGGCGGCGGACGCGCCCGGCCGGCTCGCGCGTCCCGCCGCCCGGCCACCGCGTCTCACTCGTTGGCGGCTCGGGGCCGGTCCCCGTCCGCGTACTGGTCGAACAGCGGCGTGCGGCCGCGCTCGCGGGAACGCCGTGCGGAGGCCGCGCGGCGGGCGTCGCTCCGATCACCCGCGGCAGCTTCCTGCGCGTCCGCCCCGCCGTCCTGCCCCTCCGCCGACGGGCCTGCCGCGGCGTGCCCCTGGGCGCCCGCGCCGGCGTCCCCCGCCGGGTCCTGTCCCGCCGCGGCACCGTGATCGCGGTCCGCGCCGGACGCCGGGCCCGGCACCCGGGCGGAACGGTCGGCACCTTCCGGGCTGCCCGGGCGGTCGGCGCGGTCGGCGGCACCGCCCGTCGCCGGTTCCGCCGCACTGGACCGCGCCGAGCTCCACACGTCGGGCGCGCCCAGGTCGACACCGCCGGCGGCGCGCGGGGCGACCGGCGCGGTCACATATGTCGGCAGCGGCACGGGCACGGGCTCCCAGCTGTCGCCGTTGCCGGGGCCGCACGGCTGCTCGCGCTGCTGGTCGAGCCACTCGGCGTGGTCGGTCTGCTCGACGATGGCGCGGCGGTCGGCGGCGAGCGCCGAGAGGTCCGGGCCGGCGGCGGGCGCCGATTCCTCCTCCGTCTCGTCGCCGGCCGGGCCGTCGGCGGGCGGGCGCCGGCGCGGCTGCCGCTCCCGCTCGCGCAGGCTCTGCGCCGCGGCCTCGGCCCGGCGCCGGTCCATGACATACGTGAATCGTCGCCGCTCCTGGGAACGCAGGTGCGCGATATAGCCGCTGAGCAGCAGGGCCGGTACCGCGGGCGCCCACAGAAACGCGAGCCCTCCGACGGCGGCGACGATCGCGCCGAGCGTGAAGGCGAAGAACAGGACCACCGTCGTGCGGCGACGGCGCGCCAGCACCTTCGAGCGCTGGGCCCGCGCGACGGCATCTCGCGTGGCCGCGCGGCGTGCGGGCGATGGCTCCTGCCGGGATACCTCCCGAGTCGGCGAGCCGTCCGCGGGGCGGGCCTGGGCGTGCACCTTCGGCGGCTGGGTCCGGGCCTCGGCGTGCACACGGGAACGCCCCTTGGAAGTGGCTCGCGGGGCTGCCGGGGCTCCCGTTTCGGGCCGCGGCGCGTCCTCGCGTGCGTCCCGCGGTGCGTCTCCGCGGTCCTCCCGCCGTACGGCCCCGCGGTCGTCTCGTGCGACCCCGCGATCGTCTCGTGCGACCCCGCGGTCGTCTCGTCGCGCGACCCCGCGATCGTCTCCTCGCGCACCCCTGCCTTCGCGCAGTCCTGCGCCCCGGCCTTCGCTCGTTTCCCGGCCTTCGCGCAGCGCTGCGTCCCGGCTCTCGTCACGGCGTGCGGCGCCGGCCGCGTCGTGCCTCTCCCTGCGCGCCCGGGGCACCTCCTTGCGCGACGGAGACACGGCGAAGGCCCGGACGTCCACCGAGTCGGTGACGTCGTCCGGGTCGACGCGCGGATCAGCCTCTCCGGCCGAGCGCGCTTCCAGGTCCTTGGCGTATCGGCGCTCCATCCCCGCTCGTCCGGACAGCAGCCGGATGGCGGTGCTGAAGCGTTCCGTCGGACGGGCTTCGTTCAGCTCGTCCTGCCTACGGAGCCACATCGGCACCAAGTAGGCGGCCCAGGCCCCGACGATGACTGCGTAGATGAGGCCGCTGCTGCTCACGCCTCACACCGTAGAGGGGTTTGCGTGAGGCCATCTGCCAATTCCACCGGTGTGTCGCACGATCTGGCTGATATTCCGAGCTTTTTTTGCGACTCATGCGATCAGCAGCGCCACGGCGGCGGGAAAATTAATGGCTCAGGCGATCGGCCGCCGATCATTTTCGAACATTTATTTTATTCCGCATCGACGAGCGCCCTCAGACGGTGTTCTGCCCGCTGTTCCTGGAACGCGCCTGGTGCCAACGGCGGAGCAGCCCCTCCGGCACTTCTTCGGCGGTGAGCGCGAAGACGAGATGATCACGCCAGGCACCGTCGATGTGAAGATACCGTGGACGAAGTCCCTCCTCGCGGAATCCGAGTTTCTCGACGACCCTGCGGCTGGGTGCGTTCTCGGGGCGAATGCAGACTTCGATGCGGTGCAGGCCGACCGTGCGGAAGCAGTGGTCGACGGCCAGCGCCACGGCCGTCGGCATCACACCGCGGCCCGCGACCGCCTCGTCGACCCAGTAGCCGATATGGCCCGAGCACATCGAGCCCCAGGTGATACCGGCGACGGTCAGCTGCCCGACGAGGCGGCCCTGGTACTCGATGACGAAGGGCAGCATCCGGCCCGCGCTCGCCTCGGCGCGCAGATGGCGGACCATCTGACGGTAGGTCGGGCGATGTGCGACGGGGCCGCTGGGCGTGGGCGGCGGAATGGTCGCCTCCCACGGGCGCAGCCAGTCCCGGTTGCGCCGGTTGACCTCGCGCCATGTCCGCTGGTCGCGCAGCCTTATGGGGCGGAGAGCGACGTCGCCGTCCGCGAGCTCGACGGGCCAGGATGGGCTGTTCAGCTCGCACCCCCTGGGGGTACCTCCCAGGCCGCTGAGGCACTGGGGGAAGGTCTGGGGTGGTCGCCGCCGCGGATCTGGTCGACGGCGTGCACCAGGAGGGGCTCCAGTACGGCGAGCCCGTCCCGTACGCCGCCGGTGGAACCGGGCAGGTTGACGATCAGTGTCCGCCCGCCGACCCCGGCAAGTCCCCGGGAGAGCACCGCCGTGGGCACCTTCATCTGTCCGAACGAGCGAATGGCCTCAGGAATGCCCGGCACCTCGTAGTCGATGACGCGCCGGGTGGCCTCTGGTGTGCGGTCGGTGGGCGAGATGCCGGTGCCGCCCGTGGTGAGGATGACGTCGTACCCGGCATCGACCCCGGCCCGCAGCGCCTGCTCCACGGGGTCGCCGTCGGGGACCACCTGGGGACCGTCGACGGCGAAGCCGAGCGCCGTCAGCGCCTCGGCGATCAGCGGCCCGCCCTTGTCAGCGTAGACCCCGGCCGCCGCGCGGTTCGATGCGGTGACGACGAGGGCACGACGCGGTGCCGACTCGTCTCCGTGGCGGCGGCCCTGTTCCTGCCCATGGCCGTGATGGCCGTGCGTCGTCATGCCCGCGCTCCTGTCTGCGCGCCGCGGCGGCTCGCCTGCGCGGCGGGTTCCGGTGCGTGCGCGCCCGCGCCGACCGTCGGGCACGCCCGCGTATCGTCTTGGCTGCGACCCCGGCCGCTCAGCGCTCCGCTGGACGTGCCGCGATGTGCCGTCAATCGTCTGCGGCGCCATCGTGGCTGGTCGCGCCCGCGCGGCGGAGCCGCATATGTCACAGCCCCGCGCCCCTTCAGGGCGCTGCCGAACCGCAGCGGACCTCGCCCGACCTGCACAGCCCCGGCACGGTCGCCGCTCGCGGCCGCGCCCGACCACGACGCCACGCGCGCGGCTGCCACCGACCACGACGCAACGCGCGCGTGCACGTCGGCGGCACTCATGCCGGGCCTCCCGCCCGGCTCCAGTCGCCGGACTTGCCGCCGGTCTTCTCCTCCACCCGTACGTCCGTGATCACGGCGCCCTTGTCCACGGCCTTGACCATGTCGATCACCGTGAGGGCCGCCACGCTCACCGCCGTGAGGGCCTCCATCTCGACGCCCGTGCGGTCCGTCGTCTTCACCGTGGCGGTGATCTCGACGGCGTCGTCCGCGACCGACAGGTCCACCTTCACGCCCGAGACGGCCAGCGGGTGGCACAGCGGGATCAGATCGGGGGTTCGCTTGGCGCCCATGATCCCCGCGATACGGGCGGTCGCGAGGGCATCGCCCTTGGGCACCCCTTCGCCGCGCAGCAGCTCGACCACGCGGGGCGCGACGAGAACGCGGCCGCTGGCGCGGGCGGTGCGCGCCGTCACGTCCTTCCCGGATACGTCCACCATGCGGGCGGCGCCCGCGTCGTCGATGTGCGTCAGCCGTTCCGGCTCCGGAGGTCCGGGGGCCTCCCCCTGGGAAAACACGGTCATTCGCTGTCGCGCTCCTGGTCAGGGCCGGCGCCGTGCGCGCGGGCCTGGTGTGCGCGACAGGGTACCTCCGCCCGACTGGCCGATGCTCAGCCCAGCAGGACCACTTCGACCTCCGTGCCCGGTTCGACCGATGTCGTGTCCTCGGGGATGACGATCAACGCGTCCGCGTGCGCGAGGGCGGCGATGAGGTGCGAGCCCGCGCCTCCGACGGGCGTGACGGTGCCTGTGCCCGCGTCGTACCGCCCGCGCAGGAACTGGCGCTTGGCGGCGGGCGAGGAGAGCGCCTTGCCGGCCTCCAGGACCGCTCGCGTGGTCGGCCGGTGCACGTCCGCAAGGCCCATCAGCGCCCGGATGGCGGGGCGTACGAACAGCTCGAAGGAGACGTACGACGAGACGGGGTTGCCGGGGAGGGCGAGCAGCGGGGTGTGGTCGGGGCCGATGGAGCCGAAGCCCTGGGGCTTGCCGGGCTGCATGGCGAGCTTGCGGAACTCGATGCCGCTGCCTGCCTCGTCCTCGTCGCCGACGTACGACAGGGCCTCCTTGACGACGTCGTACGCTCCGACGCTGACGCCGCCCGTGGTGACGATCAGGTCGGCGCGGATCAGCTGGTCCTCGATGGTGGCGCGCAGGGTGTCGGCATCGTCGGCCACGGCGCCGACGCGGTAGGCCATCGCTCCGGCGTCGCGGGCGGCCGCGGTGAGCGCGAAGCTGTTGGAGTCGTAGATCTGGCCGTCTTCCAATTCCTCGCCGGGCTGGACGAGTTCGCTGCCGGTGGACAGGACGACGACGCGTGGGCGCGGGCGTACCCGGACGGTGCCGCGGCCGATGGCGGCGAGCAGGGCGATCTGCGGCGGGCCGAGGACCGTGCCGGCCTCCAGCGCGCGCTCTCCGGCCTTCACGTCGCTGCCCTTCGCGCGGACGTGCGCGCGTGCCTCAGCGGGGCGGTACACATGGACGCGGCCGTAGGCTGCCTCCGGGGCGGCGCTGTGGGCGCGCATTCCGGAGACGGGGCCGGCGCCCAGTCCGCCGTCGGTCCACTCGACGGGGACGACGGCCTCGGCCCCGGGCGGCAGCGGGGCTCCGGTCATGATGCGGGCGGCCTGGCCGGGCCCGACCGCGGGCTGCGCGGCCTGGCCCGCGGCGACGTCGCCGACGACCGTCAGCACGGCGGGGAACTCCTCGCTCGCGCCCGACACGTCGGCGACCCGGACCGCGTACCCGTCCATCGAGCTGTTGTCGAAGGGCGGCAGGGACACCGGCACCGTGACGTCCTCGACGAGGACGCAGCCCTGGGCGTCGAGCAGATGCAGCTCGATGGGTTCCAGGGGCCGGACGGTGGTGAGGATGTCCTCGAGGTGCTCGGACACCGACCAGATGTGGTCCTGGCCGGTGACGCGGGTCGCGGCGTTGCTCAAATTGCTACATCTCCTCGTCGACGTAACTGCGAAGCCAGGTCCGGAAGTCCGGGCCCAGGTCTTCACGTTCGCACGCGAGTCTGACAATGGCACGCAGGTAGTCGCCACGATCGCCGGTGTCGTAGCGGCGGCCCTTGAAGACGACGCCGTGCACGGGACCGCCGGCCCCGCCGCCGTCGGTGCCCCGGTGCTCCTCGGCGAGCTTCTGCAGGGCGTCGGTGATCTGGATCTCACCGCCGCGGCCCGGCTCGGTCTTGCGGAGTATGTCGAAGACGTGCGGGTCGAGGACGTAGCGCCCGATGATCGCGTAGTTGCTGGGGGCGTCCGCGGGGTCGGGCTTCTCGACCAGGCCGGTGACCTCGACGACGTCGCTGTCCTCGGTGGGCTCCACGGCCGCGCAGCCGTAGAGGTGGATCTGGGCCGGGTCGACCTCCATGAGCGCGATCACGCTGCCCCCGCGCTGTTCCTGGACCTCGATCATGCGCGCGAGCAGGGGGTCGCGCGGGTCGATCAGGTCGTCGCCGAGGAGGACGGCGAAGGGCTCGTGGCCGACGTGGGGCGCGGCGCACAGGATGGCGTGGCCGAGGCCCTTCGGGTCGCCCTGGCGTACGTAATGCATCGTCGCGAGATCGCTGGATTCCTGGACCTTGGCGAGCCGGTCGGCGTCGCCCTTCTTCTCCAGGGCGGATTCCAGCTCGTAGTTGCGGTCGAAGTGGTCCTCCAGGGGGCGCTTGTTGCGGCCCGTGATCATGAGGACGTCGTCGAGGCCGGCGGACACGGCTTCCTCGACCACGTACTGGATCGCCGGCTTGTCGACGACCGGCAGCATCTCCTTGGGAGTGGCCTTGGTGGCGGGCAGGAACCGGGTGCCGAGGCCTGCTGCAGGAATGACAGCCTTGCTGATCCTTGGATGCGACGTGTCAGTCATGTCCGCAACCATATCGGGTGCCATTGTGCGGAATCTGTGGGTCCGGTTAATTCGCTCTCATATGAGGCGAATATGAGGAGTTATGAGAACACCATGAGACACGCCAAGGGCGGACCAGAGCGTGGCAAGCGAATGTTGCGGCAGGGATTCCTCGCGGTGAGAAGCGGGTTGACAGCGGATGACGTGCGCGAGGAGGCGGCGGTTCTCGCCGGCCGGGCACTTGAGCTGCCGGAGCTCTCCGGGGCCCGCACGGTCGCCGCGTACGTGTCGGTCGGCAGCGAGCCCGGCACGCGCGCGTTGCTGGACGCGCTCCACGCGCGCGGGGTGCGCGTCCTCCTGCCGGTGCTGCTGGCCGACAACGACCTCGACTGGGCGGTGTACGAGGGCGCGGACTCGCTCGTCGGCGTCCGGCACCCGGGGAAGATCGAACTCTTGGAGCCGGCCGGCGCGCGGCTCGGACCGGACGCCGTCCTGGAGGCGGACGCGGTCCTGCTGCCGGGGCTCGCCGTGGACGCGCGCGGGATGCGGCTGGGGCGCGGCGGAGGCTCGTACGACCGGGTGCTCGGGCGCCTGGAGCGGGCGGGCGCGGATCCGGCGCTGGTGGTCCTGCTGTACGACAGCGAGGTCGTCGAGCACGTTCCCGAGGAACCGCACGACCGGCCGGTGCATGCGGTGGTGACGCCTTCGGGAGTACGCCGCTTCCGCTGACGGCAGTCCTTGGGGCACGAAGCCGACCGCGGCCCTCCGGACGCGAAGTGGCCCCGCACGCACGCGTGCGGGGCCACTTCAGGGAAGGTCGACCATCAGGGCCGCAGCACCAGGGCGTCCTGCGTTGCGGCGTCGACCGCCTTCTCCGAATAGGCCCACGGCAGGAGTTCACCGTCGGCCCACTTGTCCGTCTGGTCGGTGTAGTGCGCGCTGTAGGCGTGTCCCGAGGCGCCGGTGAGGTTGATCCACTTGGACTTGTCGAGGTCCTCGAGGTTCACCACCATCCGCATCGACGGCACCCAGATCACTCCGTAGCCGCCCGCCGCGTTCCAGCCGGTCGCGTCGACCGCGGCCTCGCCGCCGCTGAGCTTCCACGGGCCGCGGTTGAGCATGTACTGCAGGAAGCCCGGACCGTCGGTGCCCAGCGTCTGGTTCTTCAGGAACAGCCGGTGCAGGCGGCCCCAGCTCCAGGTGTCGATGTCCTTGCCGAGCTTGGCGGTCAGCTCCCAGCGGGCGTCCTCCATGGCACGTGCGAACAGCTCGTCGCGGTTCGTGGCCGCGGGCTCGGTCCGCGTCTTCGGCGCCGTCCACCAGTCGTTGTCCTCGTCCTCGAGGATCTTGCGGACCACCTCGTACCAGCGGTCGCCGCCGTCGGGCTGCGCCGAGTCCGCGTCGCGCTCACCGCACTCGCGCACCTTGCGCTCCTCGTCGACCGGGCCGGTGTTGCCCGCCGGCTCGACGCTCAGGCACTGGCCCTCGACGCGCAGTTCCTTGGGGAGCTTGTTGCCGAAGGCGAGCTTGAGGATGTTGCGCCAGACCGCGTTGAAGTAGGCGGCCGCCGCCGAGTCCGCGTCCTGGGTGTAGTCCCAGCCCTCCAGCAGCTTCTGCGCCTCGCGCACGTACGGGTCGGAGACGTCGATCTTGAGCAGCTTGGGCACGAGCAGCCTGGCGATCTCGCTGCTGTTGTCCATCTGCATCTGGCGCATGTCCTCGGTGGAGATCTTGCCGCCGTTCTTGATCTTCGACTGGATGAGGTCGTTGATCCGCTGGCTGCGCGCGCCGTAGCCCCAGTCCGTGGTGAGGGTGTACGGGTACGTGGCCGGGTTTATGACGGCCTGGTTGGCGGTCACGATGTAGCCGCGCTTCGGGTTGTACTCGTACGGCAGGGCGGCCTGCGGGATGTAGCCCGTCCAGCGGTACTTGGAGTCCCAGCCCGGGGCGGGCAGCGAACCGTTGTACCCGCCGCCGCGCGTCGGGATCTTCCCGGGTGCCTGGTAGCCGATGTTGCCCGCGGTGTCCGCGTAGATGAGGTTCTGCGAGGGCACCTCGAAGTCGGCGGCGGCCTTGCGGAACTGGGTCCAGTTCTCCGCCTTGTTCAGCGCGAAAACGGCGTCCATGGTGTTGCCCGGCGTCAGCGCGGTCCAGCGGAGCGCGACGCCGTAGCCGTCGCCGCGGTCGGGTGCCGCCGCGTCGACCGTGGCCTTCTGGCCGACCTTGACCAGCTCGTCGTCGCGGTCGGACAGCAGCGGCCCGTTGTTGGTCTCGCGGACGGTGATCGTCTTGCTCGGGCCGCCCGCGACCTTGATGGTCTCCTTGCGGGTCGTGAACGGCAGCACCTTGTTGTCGTACTGGTAGCCGTCGCCGGCGAACTTCTCCAGGTACAGGTCGGTGACGTCCGCGCCCAGATTCGTCATGCCCCACGCGATGTCCTGGTTGTGGCCGATGACCACGCCGGGCATGCCGGAGAAGGTGTAGCCGGAGACGTCGTACTGGCAGGTGTCGGAGACGTTCCGGCAGTGCAGGCCCATCTGGTACCAGATCGACGGCAGCTGGGGCGCCAGGTGCGGGTCGTTGGCGAGCAGCGGCTTGCCGGTGATCGTGTGGGCGCCGGAGACCACCCAGGAGTTGGAGCCGATGCCGTTGCCGTTCGGCCCGAAGACCGCCGGCACCTCGTCCAGGACGTCGGAGACCGCCGACAGCTGGCTCTGCAGCCCCGACGGCGCGGTGGCGTTGCCCGCGAGCCCCGTACCGGCGGTGGTGCCGGACTGCGTCTGCGTCTGCGTGCTGGCCGAGCTCTCCGGCCCGTACGTCTTGGTGGCCGCGTTGTAGGCGCCCTCCTGCACGATCGGCTCGTTGCGCTCGTACGGGTACTCGGGGTACAGGTCCTTGATCTGGGACGGGCCGAGGCGGCTGGTCATCAGCGAGCGGTCGATCTCGTCCTGCATGTTGCCGCGCAGGTCCCAGGCCATCGCCTTGAGCCAGGCCACCGAGTCGACCGGCGACCACTTCTCCGGCTTGTAGTCGTTGGTGAAGCCGAGCGCCGCGTACTCGACCGAGAGGTCCTTGCCGTCCTTGCCCTCGAGGTAGGCGTTGACCCCCTTGGCGTACGCCTGCAGGTACTTCTTGGTCGTCGCCGAGAGCTTGGTGTCGTACTCCTTCTCCGCCACCCGGCGCCAGCCGAGCGTGCGCAGGAACTCGTCCGTCTTGATCTGGCTCTTGCCGAACATCTCCGACAGCCGACCGGAGGTCATGTGGCGGCGTACGTCCATCTCCCAGAACCGGTCCTGCGCCTGCACATAGCCCTGGGCCATGAAGAGGTCCTCGTCGGAGGAGGCGTAGATCTGCGGGATGCCGTAGCCGTCGCGCTTCACGTCGACCGGTCCGGAGAGCCCGTCGAGCTTTATCGACCCCTTCGTCTGCGGGAGGGAGGCACGCACCGTGCTGACGCCCCAGTACGCGCCGCAGCTCACGCCCGCGATGACGGCAAGAACCAGGACGATCACGATCAATCGGGCGCGGCGCCCCTTCTTCCTGCCGGACTTGCCGGGCTCCTGACCGGAAGAGGCGGTGTGATTCGAGGGCATCGCTGTCCTTGCTGTCCTTCGCGAGCGGCAGAACGGGCTGTGCGGTTGTGTGAGCGCTGGAGCAACCATAGGCGCAGGGCACTTCCCCTTCGGACGCAAGGTCGTGAAGGCGGGTCCGCCCGTTGTTGACATACGTTCGAAAGACACCCTCAAGGCGCCAAGAAAGCGTTAACTATTAGGTAAGGTAATGAAGTAACCCGGTTTCTCGCGCTACAGCGCCCACGACCGGTACAAGAGCACATGGCTCCACCAGGGGAAGGAACGGCCGCTGACTGTCCACCACCTCAACCAGCTCCTGCTCGTCTGCTCGCTCGTTCTGCTCGTCGCCGTGGCAGCGGTCCGTATCTCCTCGCGCAGCGGACTCCCCAGCCTGCTCATCTACCTGGGGATCGGCATCGCCATGGGGCAGGACGGCCCCGGCCACATCTCCTTCGACAACGCCCAGCTCACCCAGGTGATCGGCTACGCCGCGCTCGTCGTGATCCTCGCCGAGGGCGGCCTGGGCACGAAGTGGAAAGAGATCAAACCGGCACTTCCGGCGGCCGCCGCTCTGGCGACCGTCGGCGTCGCGGTGAGCGTCGGCGTCACGGCGACGGGCGCGCACTACCTGATCGGGCTGGAATGGCGGCAGGCGCTCATCATCGGCGCGGTGGTGTCCTCCACGGACGCGGCAGCGGTCTTCTCGGTACTGCGGAAAGTGCCCCTCCCCGCGCGCCTGACGGGCACGCTCGAGGCCGAGTCGGGCTTCAACGACGCCCCTGTGGTGATCCTCGTCGTGGCGTTCTCCACGGCCGGGCCGGTGGAGCACTGGTACGTGCTCGTCGGTGAGATCGCCCTGGAGCTGGCGATCGGCGCGGCGATCGGCCTCGCGGTGGGCTGGCTCGGCGCCTTCGGCCTCCGGCACGTGGCGCTGCCCGCCTCCGGTCTCTATCCGATCGCGGTCATGGCGATCGCGGTCAGCGCCTACGCGGCCGGGGCACTCGCGCACGGCAGCGGCTTCCTCGCCGTGTACCTCGCCGCGATGGTGCTCGGCAACGCCAGGCTGCCGCACTGGCCCGCCACGCGCGGCTTCGCCGAGGGCGTCGGCTGGATCGCCCAGATCGGCATGTTCGTCCTGCTCGGTCTGCTCGTCACGCCGCACGACCTGCACGACGACGTGTTGCCCGCCGTCGTCATCGGCCTGGTCCTGACCATGGTGGCGCGGCCGCTGTCGGTGGTGGTCGGCCTCCTGCCGTTCCGGGTGCCGTGGCGGGAGAAGGCGCTCATGTCGTGGGCGGGCCTGCGCGGCGCCGTGCCGATCATCCTCGCCACCATCCCGATGGTGCACGACGTCGAGCACAGCCGCCGGATCTTCAACATCGTCTTCGTACTCGTCGTCGTCTACACCCTCGTCCAGGGGCCGACGCTGCCGTGGCTGGCCCGGAA
This sequence comes from Streptomyces jeddahensis, assembly GCF_001642995.1. GTDB lineage: Bacteria > Actinomycetota > Actinomycetes > Streptomycetales > Streptomycetaceae > Streptomyces > Streptomyces jeddahensis. The sequence continues at coordinate 27,147 of NZ_LOHS01000070.1, read as the reverse complement.
GATGCGCCTCGCCGAGACCGCCGAGGCCTCCGACCTGGGCATCGAGTCCGCGCCCCTGGAGCGGCTCGGCGGGCATCTGCTGTCCGTGGCGATCCCCAAGGGATCCAAGATGCACGGCGTCGAGATCAACGAACTGCGGCTGCCCGCGGGCGCCGCGGTCACGCTCGTGGTCCGCGAAGGGAAGTCCTTCGTACCGCTTCCGACGACCGTGCTGCGGCGCGGCGACGAACTGCTCGTGGTGGCCACCGATCCGGTGCGGGACGCCGCCGAGGCACGTCTGCGGGCGGTGGGGCAGGGCGGCAAGCTGGCCGGGTGGCTGGGGACGGGTGGGAATCCGTGAGGTCTGGCGGCCTACGGTCGTTTGTGCGGCGGTCGGCGGTCGCGGCCTCGGGGTGGAAGAACGCCCCGGCAATCACAGGTGAACACGCTGCGCCCGCTCGGATTCGCAGGCTGAGGGCTCTGTCCGGCCCTGTACGATGAGGCCACCTGATCGGACCAACTCTGCCTGACGCAGAGCTGGCGCGACCGTATGGCGGCCGCGGCGCCCCTGCAGGGGACCGCCCGGTATCTACCGCAGTCCAGCGCAAGAGGACAGCTCTCGGCGCCCGCCTGATGAAAGCGGTCGCGCTACCAGGCGGCAGAAAGGCACGGGCCGTGGCATCCACGGTCACCTCGAAGTCATACCGCCCTGGATCGTCTCGCCCCGGGTCGTCCCGGCGCGGGTCGTCCCGTCCGGGCTACGGACAGCTGCTGCGCACGCGTGGCGCCTGGACGTTCCTGGTCCCCGGATTCGCCGCGCGCCAGCCGTTCGCGATGCTGACCGTCTCCATCGTGCTGCTGGTGCACCACACCACCGGCTCCTACGGTGCCGCCGGCGCCGTCGCCGCCGTCACGGGCGTCTCGATGGCGCTGTTCGCGCCCCTGACCGGCACCTGTGCCGACCGCTTCGGGCAACGGGCGGTACTGCTGCCCGGCGTCCTGGTGCACGCGGCGGCCGGCCTGACGCTGACGGTGCTGGCGTTGTCGCATGCGCCTTTGTGGGCGCTCTTCGCGGGGGCCGTGCCGACCGGTGCCTCCGTACCGCAGATCGGGCCGATGGTGCGGGCACGCTGGGCCGTCACGCTGCAGGATTCGCCACCGCTGCTTCCGACGGCCGCCGCGTTCGAGTCCGTCACGGACGAGCTGACCTTCGTCCTCGGCCCTCTGCTCGCGACCGCGCTGTGCACGGCCGTGGACCCGGCCGCGGGCCTGGTGACGGAGGCGGTGCTGACGCTGGGCGGCGGGCTGCTCTTCGCGGCGCAGACGGGCACACAGCCGCGGACGTCGCGCGACACGCAGCAGCAGCGGCCGCGCGACACGGACCTACGGCCGTCGTCCGACGCGGCGCCTGACGGGCACGCGCGCGTAGGCGGCCCGGGCGAAGGCGGCCGCGGTGTCGGGGCCGGTGTGCTGGAAGCCGGGCCGGAGACACAGCATGCAGGTGCGAGGGGCCGGGGCGACACGCCCCCGGCTACGGACGGCGTGAGGGCGGCGACCGGAGGCGCGGGGCACGTGCGCGTGGAGCGCGTTCCCGCTCTCCGGGTGCCCGGCGTACGTGTGCTCGCCGTGGCCTTCCTGGGCATCGGCTGCGTCTTCGGCGGCATGCAGGTCTCACTGGCCGCGTTCACCCGGTCGATCGGCGAGCCGGGGCTGAACGGCGTCCTCTACGGCGTCTTCGCTGCGGGCAACATGCTCTCCGGCATCGTCTGCGGAGCGATCGCCTGGAAGGCGGCGCCTCACCGGCGGCTTGTCGTCGGATACGCGGCGCTGGCGCTGGCGGCCTCCGGACTGTGGACCGCGCACTCCGTGCTGCTGCTGGCCGGGCTCGGGCTGCTCGTCGGCGCGTGCATCGCCCCCACCCTGATCACCGGCTACACACTCGTCGAACGTCTGGTGGCGCCCACCTCGCGTACCGAGGCCTTCACGTGGTTGACCGGCGCGGTGGCGCTGGGGCAGGCCGCCGCGGTCACGCTCGCCGGGCAGCTGGAGGACCGTCTCTGGAACGGCGCCGGATTCCTGGTGCCGCTGGCCGGCACGGCACTGGCCCTGGCGACCGTCGTGTCACTGCGCACGCACCTCGTACCGCAGTCCAAGGGCCGGACGGTGAGACGTGGCGTCGGTCACCGCGTGCCGCTCGCAGTGGACTGATCCCCGGGAATGCGTCACTATGGACCGTCGTTAGCACTCATCGAGTGAGAGTGCCAGGAGGAAGCAAGTGCCGACCTATCAGTACCAGTGCACCGAGTGCGGCGAGGGCCTCGAGGCGGTGCAGAAGTTCACGGACGACGCCCTGACCGAGTGCCCCAGCTGCGACGGCCGCCTCAAGAAGGTGTTCTCCGCGGTCGGCATCGTCTTCAAGGGCTCGGGCTTCTACCGCAACGACAGCCGCGGCTCGTCCTCGAGCAGCTCGCCCGCCTCGTCGGCGAAGTCGTCGGACTCCAAGACCTCGTCCTCGGACTCCACGGCCTCCACCAGCTCGTCCGGCACGTCGAGCTCGTCCGGCACGTCGAGCTCCGCCGGCACGTCGAGCTCCGCCGGCTCCTCCGCCGCGTAACCACAGCTTCAGGCTTTCTTCGCGAGGCCCTGCCGTTTTCCGACGGCGGGGTCTCCGGCATTTCCCGGCCCGGCTACTGTGCTGACCATGGCGACCCTGGCGAACACGGCAGACGCAGAACTCACGGACGGGGCGGGCACACAGCCCTCCGCGGAGATCGGCGTCATCGGCGGCTCCGGCTTCTACTCCTTCCTCGACGACGTGACAGAGGTGCAGGTCGACACCCCTTACGGGGCGCCGAGCGACTCGCTCTTCCTCGGCGTACTGGCCGGCCGGCGGGTCGCCTTCCTCCCCCGCCACGGCCGCAGCCACCACCTTCCGCCGCACCGGATCAACTACCGCGCGAACATGTGGGCGCTGCGCTCGCTGGGCGTGCGCCAGGTACTGGGTCCGTCCGCGGTGGGCGGACTGCGGGCGGAGTACGGACCCGGAACCCTGCTGGTTCCGGACCAGTTCGTGGACCGTACGAAGGGGCGCGTGCAGACGTACTTCGACGGGCTTCCGCTGCCCGGCGGAGGCCCCGTGCCGAACGTGGTGCACGTCTCGCTGGCCGACCCGTACTGCCCCGTGGGCCGCAGGGTCGCGGTGAAGGCGGCGCACGAGCAGGGCTGGGAGCCGGTGGACGGCGGCACGCTCGTGGTGGTCGAGGGGCCCCGGTTCTCGACCCGTGCGGAGTCGCTGTGGCACGCGGCGCAGGGCTGGTCGGTGGTGGGCATGACGGGCCACCCCGAGGCCGCGCTGGCCCGTGAGCTCGAGCTCTGCTACACGTCGCTGACCCTGGTCACCGACCTCGATGCGGGTGCGGAGACGGGCGAGGGCGTCTCGCATGAGGAGGTGCTCAAGGTGTTCGCCGCGAACGTGGACAGGCTGCGGACGGTGCTGTTCGATGCGGTGGCCGGCCTGCCGTCGAACGAGAAGCGGGACTGCCTGTGCATGCGGGCGCTGGGCGGCATGGACCCGGGCATCGAGCTGCCGTGAGGCGGTGGCTGGTCGCGGCTGCCGTGATGCGGCGGCTGGTCGCCGCTGCCGTGAGGCCGCGGCTGGTCGCGGCTGTCTGAGGGGGCTGGGCGGAACTTCACGTTCGGGTGTGGGAGTTGTCCACAACCGGCCGGTATTCCACGGGCTTCAGCGGGCGTCGGCGAGGAGCTGCATCGTGGATGCGCAAGCCGAGCTCCTCACCGCAGGTGGTGGTCACCGTGTCCCAGTTCCTCTCGCAGCTCCCGCCTCTGTCTCCGTCTCCGTCTCCGTCTCCGTCTCCGTCTCCGTCTCCGAGTCATGTATCGCTTGCTCCACGTGACCAGTCGGACCTGGCCGCGCAGGCGGTCACGCACGGGCATCGTCCGCAGGGCGGGTGGCCACCAGGTCCTGCGAGCGAGAACTCGAGCGAGAATCGTCCGCCAGGCGGAGACGCTCCGCCGACGTGCGAGGTCCCGCACTTCTCGCCGGTGCGGGTGCGCGGCGGGCGGCATGGTCTGCGCCGGCTCGTACGGCACAGACGCCGTGCTGTGGCGGCGGGTCTCGCCGTGACGGCGGCGGCCCTCGTGGCGACGGGCCCGCGTGACGTGCAGCGGGCGCAGGCGGACCCGGCGCAGGCCCACCCGGCACCCGCTCCCCGGAAGGAGCCGCGGGCGGTGGAGCTGGTGGCCGCGCCCGTGCGTATCGCGGACGCCGCGACGGTGCGGCTGCTGCGCCCGGGCGACCGCGTGGACGTCGTCGCGGCCGACGGCGCGGCGACGGGCGGCGGGGTGGCGCGCGTGGTGGCGAGGGGTGCACGGGTGACGAAGGTCCCCGAGGCGGCACGGGACAGTGCGGCGGAGAGCGGGGCGCTCATCGTGCTCTCCGTGCCGCGGGCCACGGCGGCACGGCTGGCCGGGGCAGGGGCGACGTCACGGCTGGCGGTGACACTGTGCTGACCACGGCTGCGCGAGACACCGACGTGCCGACCATGGCTGCGCGCGGCACCGACGCCGTCCTGTCAAGTCGCTCGTCGGGGAGGCCTCGGTGGGCAGAGCGAAGGCGTTCTGCCGTAGGTTGCGGAGCTGTTTGTTCCACAACCTGCAGATGTGAAGAAAGGCCTCGCGGTGAGCGTGAAGAAGACGCCGAGCGTCTGGGAAGGCTTCAAGGCCTTCCTGATGCGCGGCAATGTGATCGACCTGGCGGTCGCGGTGGTCATCGGTGCCGCGTTCACCAACATCGTGAACTCCCTGGTGAAGGGCATCATCAACCCGTTGGTCGGCGCGTTCGGGACGAAGGATCTCGACAGGTACAGCTCGTGCCTGCAGGCTCCCTGCAAGTTCGACGAGAAGACGGGCACGGTCACGAGCGGCATCCCCCTCATGTGGGGATCGGTGCTCAGCGCCACCCTCAGCTTTCTGATCACCGCGGCCGTCGTGTACTTCCTCATGGTGCTGCCCATGTCGAAGTACCTGGCCAGGATGGCGGAGCGGAAGGCGGCCAAGGAGGGCGCGCAGGAGAAGCTCGAGGAGACCGAGCTGGAACTCCTGAAGGAGATCCGCGACGCCCTGGTCGCGCAGCGCGGTTCCGGGGACGGTACGCGGTAGCGACAGCAGCAGCGGCAGCCCGGCGGCTTCAGAGGTGGTGGGGCGGCTTCTCGTCCAGGAAGCGCGCGAGGTCGGCGGCACTGTCACCGCCGGGTGCCGGCCCCTCGCCCCACCCCCGGTCGGTGTCGTCCGAGGTCTGCTGCGTCAGCGGGTCGTCGAAGACCAGCGCGTCCTTCGGATCGCGCGGTTCGGGGCCGGGGGCGGTGCTCATGCGTCCAGGGTACGTCCGGCCGGGAAGGGCCTCAGACGGCCCTGAGCCCCTTCGCCTCGAAGATCCGCCTGGCCGAGGCCACCTGCTCCGGGACGGGGGACGGGGTGTCGTGCAGGGGGAAGGTCCTGCCGAGTTCCCGCCACTTGCTCGCGCCCAGTTTGTGGAAGGGCAGCACATCGACCCTGGAGACGTTGCCGAGCGAGGCGGCGAACGCCGCGACGCCCTCGATGTTCGCCGGGTCGTCGGTCAATCCGGGCACCAGCACGAAGCGGACCCAGACGTCCTTGCCGAGCCGGGCGAGACGGCGGGCGAAGTCGAGCGTCGGCTCGAGCGGACGGCCGGTGACCTTCTTGTACGTCTCGCGGTTCCAGGACTTGATGTCGAGCAGCACGAGGTCGACGTCGCGCAGCAGCGAGTCCGTGGCGCGGCTGCCGAGGAAGCCGGAGGTGTCGAGGGCGGTGTGCAGGCCCACTTCGTGCTTGAAGCGGTGCAGCAGCTCTCCCGCGAAGACGGGCTGCAGCAGGGGCTCGCCGCCGCTGAGGGTGGCTCCGCCGCCCGCGGCCGCGATGAAGCCGGTGTACTTGGCCGCTTCGGCGACGATGTCGTCGGCTGCCGTGCGCCTGCCGTCGCGTATCCGCCAGGTGTCGGGATTCTGGCAGTACAGGCACGTCAGCGGGCATCCGGACAGGAACGTCACGAAGCGGGTGCCGGGACCGTCGACGCCCGTCGACAGGTCCCAGGAGTGGACGGAGCCCTCGACGGGGTGGCGGGTTGCGGCGGCCGCCGGAGTGGCGGCGGCCAGCGTGGCAGACGCCGCGGGGTTCAGGCTGGCAGAGGCCGCGGGGTTCAGCGTGGCAGGCGCCGCGGGGTTCTGACCGAGCAGCAGGGGCATGGTGGTACTCCCGGATTGCTGAAGCCGGGGCTGCGGCCGGACGGCTCGCAGCGGGCTGTGGGCTTACAGCGAGTTGTGGAAGGTGCGGTTGATGACGTCCAGCTGCTGCTCGCGCGTCAGGCGGACGAAGTTCACGGCATAGCCGGAGACCCGGATGGTCAACTGCGGGTGCTTCTCCGGGTGTTCCATGGCGTCCTCGAGCGTCGCCTTGTCGAGCACGTTGACGTTCATGTGGAAGCCGCCGCTCGCCATGAAGCCGTCCAGCACGCCGGACAGATGCGCGATGCGCTCCTCCCGGGTACGGCCGAGGGCGTCCGGCGTGACGCTGTTGGTGAGCGAGATGCCGTCCTCGGCGTCGTCATACGAGAGTTTGGCGACCGACAGGGCGGAGGCGATGTAGCCGTGCGCGTCGCGGCCGTTCATCGGGTTGGCGCCCGGGGCGAACGGGGCGCCGGCGCGGCGGCCGTCGGGGGTGTTGCCGGTCTTCTTGCCGTAGACGACGTTCGAGGTGATGGTCAGCACCGACTGGGTGTGCACGGCGTCGCGGTACGTGGGGTGTTTGCGCACCTTCTCCATGAAGTCGTGGACGATCTGCTGGGCCAGGGAGTCGGCGCGGTCGTCGTTGTTTCCGTAGGCGGGATAGCCGCCCTCGGTCTCGTAGTCGACGATCAGTCCCGTCTCGTCGCGTACGACGTTCACGCGTGCGTGCTTGATGGCGGAGAGGGAGTCGGCGGCCACGGACAGGCCCGCGATGCCGCAGGCCATGGTGCGCAGGATCTCCTGGTCGTGCAGTGCCATCTCGATGCGCTCGTAGGCGTACTTGTCATGCATGTAGTGGATGACGTTGAGCGCATGGACGTACGTCTTGGCGAGCCAGTCGAGCATCGCGTCGTACCGCCGGGCGACGTCCTCGTACTCGAGGTAGTCGCCGGTGACCGGCTCGAAGCCCTCGACGACGGTCTTCCCGGTCATCTCGTCGCGGCCGCCGTTGATCGCGTAGAGCAGCGCCTTGGCGACGTTGACGCGCGCGCCGAAGAACTGCATCTGCTTGCCCATGGCCATGGCGGAGACGCAGCAGGCGATGGCCGTGTCGTCGCCGTACTTCGGGCGCATCAGTTCGTCGGACTCGAATTGGAGCGCGCTGGTGTCGATGGCGACCTTGGACGCGAACTCCCTGAAGGCCTTGGGCAGTCGCTGCGACCACAGGACGGTGAGGTTCGGTTCCGGGGCGGGGCCCAGGTTGTAGAGGGTCTGGAGGGCGCGGAAGGTGGTGCGGGAGACGAGCGGGCGGCCGTCCTCGCCGATGCCCGCCATGGTCCAGGTGACCCAGGTGGGGTCGCCGGAGTAGAGCTCGTTGTACTCGGGGGTGCGCAGGAAGCGGACGATGCGGAGCTTGATGACGAAGTCGTCGATCAGCTCCTGTGCCCGGGACTCGGTGAGTGCGCCACGCTCGATGTCGCGCTGCAGGTAGACGTCGAGGAAGGTGTCGATGCGGCCGTTCGACATGGCCGCGCCGTTCTGCTCCTTCACGGCCGCCAGATAGGCGAAGTACAGCCACTGGACGGCTTCGCGGCCGGTCGCCGCCGGGCGGGAGATGTCGTAGCCGTAGGACCGGGCCATCGCCTTGAGCTCGCCCAGTGCCTTGATCTGCTCGGCGATCTCCTCACGGTCGCGGATGACGTGCTCGGTCGGCCACTGGGCGTTCAGCTGCTCCTTCTCGGCCTGCTTGGCCTCGATGAGCCGGTCGACGCCGTAGAGGGCGACGCGGCGGTAGTCGCCGATGATGCGGCCGCGGCCATAGGCGTCGGGCAGGCCGGTGATGATTCCGGCGGAGCGGCAGGCGCGGATCTCGGGGGTGTAGGCGTCGAAGACGCCGTCGTTGTGGGTCTTGCGCAGATGGGTGTAGACGTCCTTGACCGCGGGGTCCGGCTCATAGCCGTAGGCGCCCAGGGCCGTCTCGACCATGCGCCAGCCACCGGCTGGCATGATCGCGCGCTTGAGCGGGGCGTCGGTCTGCAGACCGACGATGAGGTCGAGGTCCGGATCGACATAGCCGGGCGCGAAGGCATCGATACGGGACGGGGTGTGCCCGTCGACGTCGTGGATGCCGCGCTCCCGCTCGGCCGGGAACATCGACAGCAGCTTCTCCCACACCTGCGTGGTCCGCTCGGTGGGCCCGGCCAGGAAGGAGCCGTCGCCCTCGTACGGCGTGTAGTTCTGCTGGACGAAGTCGCGGACGTCGATGGCGTCACGCCACAGACCGCCCTTGAAGCCGTCCCAGGCTCCGCTGCGATGTGCCTGCTCCGTCTGTTCTGCAGGAGTGCCAGTCGTCGTCACGCTCACGTCCGAGTCCCTTCGTCGCTTCCTGTCCATTGCACGCCTGGGGCAGCAGCAAAGGGCGATGCGTTGGTCCTCGATCTGGGGGCCGAAGGTCCTCCGCTTCGGCCCGGCGCGCGCTCGGCTTCGCCCTCGACGTATGGCCTCGACCCAGACGTATGGCCTCGACTCAGACGCGTGGGCTCGGCTCCGGCGCATGGCCTCAGCTCAGACGTAGGGCGTCGGCTCCTGGGCATACCGTCTCCGGTGGAGCCGGACGACGGGTGGGAGACACAGACATGACGGTTGACGCGCTCACGGACGTGTCCGGACTGCGCGTGGGGCACGCCACGCGGGCCGGGGACGGCTGGCTCACCGGCACCACGGTCGTGCTCGCGCCGGAGGGCGGGGCGATCGCGGCCGTGGACGTGCGCGGCGGCGGCCCCGGCACCAAGGAGACGGACGCGCTCGACCCGCGCAATCTGGTGCAGCGCGTCGAGGCGGTCGTCCTCACCGGCGGCAGCGCGTACGGACTCGACTCGGCGTCCGGGGTGATGGCCTGGCTGGAGGAGCGGCGGCGAGGCGTACGGGTCGGTCCCGATCCGTCGCATGTCGTGCCGGTCGTCCCGGCCGCGTGCGTCTTCGACCTGGGCCGCGGCGGCGACTTCCGGACCAGGCCGGACGCGTCGACGGGCCGCGCCGCGGTGGAGGCCGCAGCGCGCACAGAGCTGGGCGCGCCGGTGCAGTCGGGCGGAGTGGGCGCCGGTACGGGCGCGGTGGTCGGCGGCATCAAGGGCGGTGTCGGCACGGCGAGCACCCGCCTCACCTCGGGTGTCACGGTCGCCGCGCTGGTGGTGGCCAATGCCGTGGGCTCGGCGGTCGACCCGCTGACGGGTGTGCTGTACGGGCGGTTCTTCGAGGGGCGCCCGGCGTATCCCTCGGACGAGGTCCACGAGTCGGCGCAGCGCCGGCTGGCGGAGTCGGCCGCGAAGAACGGTCCGGCACCGCTGAACACCACGCTCGCGGTCGTCGCCACCGACGCCGGGCTGACACGCGCGCAGGCGCAGAAGCTCGCGGGCACGGCGCACGACGGCATCGCACGCGCGGTGCGTCCGGTCCACCTGCTCCACGACGGTGACACCGTCTTCGCGCTGGCCACGGGCGACCGCCCGCTCGCCGTCGGGAATCCCCTCGCGCTGAACGAGATCCTCACGGCCGGCGCGGACATGGTGACCCGTGCGATCGTACGGGCGGTCCTTGCCGCCGAGTCCGTGGAAGGCCCGGGCGGCAGCTACCCGTCGTACCGGGAGTTGTACGGGAGTTGAGGTGGAAACCGCGCCCGTCCGCCAGGGCGGGGCGGGAACTCCAGGGACAGGCCGCTCGTTTTTCCGGTTCACAGGACATGATGTCGGGCCAAGGGGCTACGGTATGCACCCACAAGGTGACATGCAGCGACGCCGGGAGAAGCCTTGAGCGTTCCGTACGACTCAGCCGCGTACGAACCAGCCGAGCCGCCCGAGTCTCCGGAGGAGCAGCTCGAGCGACTGCTCGGCCGTGCCCTGAACTCCTTCGAGCTGCCCGACGAGACGTTGTGCCTGCTCGAGAGCGCGCTCGCGTACGACACCTCGCTGTACTCCGCGCACCACAGCGCGGGGCGGCACCGCGAGACGTACCGCCACACGTGGCTGCTCGCAGACGGCACGGCGGTCACCCTCTGGGAAATGGTGCACAACACCGGTCCGGGCGGCCGCACGCAGTCCGAGCTCTACGCGGACGAGGAGGAGCTCCGCGAGGCGACCGCGCGGCTGCCGCTGCCGCCGGACACGCCCGACTTCGAGCTGCCCGTGACCGTGCATCTGCCGGCCGTGCCGCACCTGCCCCTGCACGCGTACGAGCCGGGTGACTCCGCGGACCACGCGCGCCGGCTGCTGCGGCGCGCGGAGAACCCGGACCGGCCGGGCGCCGACACCGCACATCTGCTGCACAGGGCGTGCGCCCACCAGATCACGCAGGCCTTCGGCCGCCCGTGCCCGGCGGGCGGGGCGGGCGTCGGCTTTGCGCTGTACGAGCATGCGTTCCTGCTGCGCGACGGCAGCGAGATCAGCCTGTGGGAGGTCGAACACACGGCGACGCCGGACGGCCGGCACATGTGCGAGGTCTACTCCACGGAGACGGCAGCCCGCGAAGCGATGGACCGCCGAGCAGCACGGGTTTCCGACGGAGCGTCGTAGGCACCGTTGTGGGCAGTCGTTCCGCTGGGGCGGAACGGGTGGGCACAACCCACGACGCACGGTGCGTTTCACACGTACAGCGGCGGGGGCACCCCGGGAACGATCCCGGGGTCCCCCCGCCGACACGCCAAGCCCGCCGCCAGGCGTTACGCCGCCACCGGCGTCTTCGCCTCCGAGGCGGCGGCCGCCCCGGCCGCCTCCGGTGCCGCCGCGGCACCGGACGCCTTGCGGGCCCCCTTCAGCACCACGACCAGCGCAGTCGTCACGCACACACCCGCGGCGATGGCGACCAGGTACAGCAGCGGCTGACCGATCAGCGGGACCACGAAGATGCCGCCGTGCGGAGCACGCAGCGTGCACCCGAAGGCCATCGACAGGGCACCGGTGACCGCGCCGCCCACCATCGAGGCGGGGATGACCCGCAGCGGGTCGGCCGCGGCGAACGGGATCGCGCCCTCCGAGATGAAGGAGGCGCCGAGCACCCAGGCCGCCTTGCCGTTCTCGCGCTCGGCCTTGGTGAAGAGCTTCCCGCGCACCGTGGTGGCGAGCGCCATCGCCAGGGGCGGCACCATACCGGCCGCCATGACCGCGGCCATCACCTTGAGCGAGCCCTCGGTCGGGTTGGCGAGGCCGCCGACCGCGAAGGCATACGCGACCTTGTTCACCGGGCCGCCGAGGTCGAAGCACATCATCAGGCCGAGGATGACGCCGAGGATGATGGCGTTCGCGCCGCTCAGGCCCTTCAGCCAGTCCGTCAGCGCGGCCTGCAGCTCGGCGATGGGCTTGCCGATGACCAGGAACATCAGGAAGCCGACGACGATCGACGAGATCAGCGGGATCACCACGACCGGCATGATGCCGCGCAGCGGTGCGGGGATCTTGATCCGCTGGATGGCCATCACAACGGCGCCCGCGATCAGACCGGCGGCGAGACCGCCGAGGAAGCCCGCGTTGATCGTGACCGCGACCGAGCCGCCGACGAAGCCGGGGACGAGACCGGGCCGGTCCGCCATGCCGTAGGCGATATAGCCGGCGAGGACGGGGATCAGGAAGCTGAACGCCAGTCCGCCGATCTGGAACATCAGCGCGGCCCAGCTGTCCGCCTGGGTCCACACGAAGTGCTCGGCGACGGACGGCGCCTTGTTGATCGAGTAGCCGCCGATGGCGAAGCCGAGGGCGATGAGCAGACCACCCGCGGCGACGAACGGAACCATGTAGCTGACGCCGGACATCAGCCACTTCCGCAGCTTGGTGCCGTAACCGTCACCGGCCTCGCCCGCGCTCTCGACCGGGGTGCCGGGCGCGGCGGCGGACGTCGTCTCACCGCGGGCCGCCTTCTCGCGCACCTCGGTGATGAGCTCGGTGGCGCGGTTGATACCGGCCTTGACGCCCACGTCGACGGTCGGCTTGCCGGCGAAGCGCTCCTTGTCGCGTACGGGAACGTCGTGCGCGAAGATCACGCCGTCGGCGGCGGCGATGACGGCGGGGTCGAGCCGGGTGAAGCCGGCCGATCCCTGGGTCTCGACGGCGACCTCGACGCCCGCGTCGCGTCCCGCGTTCTCCAGCGACTCGGCGGCCATGTAGGTGTGCGCGATGCCGGTCGGGCAGGAGGTGACGGCGACGATACGGAAGGGCCGCGGGGCGTCTGCGTCCGTGGCGCCCGGCGCCGGGGCCCCGCTGTCCTTGACAGGGGCACCCGGCGCCGGGGCCGTGCGGTCCGCGCCGGCGTCGGAGGCCGCCGAGGCGTCCGGCGCGGAGTCCTGGGCGGCCTGGGCCTTGGCGGTGGCCGCCGGGGCTTCGTCGCCGCGGATCAGGGCCGCAGCTGCCGCGGCGTCGCCGACAGCCCGGAGCGCGGACGTGAAGTCGGCGTCCATGAGCTGACGGGCCAGGGACGACAGGATCGTCAGATGGGCGTCGTCCGCACCGGCCGGGGCCGCGATCAGGAAGATCAGGTCGGCCGGGCCGTCGGCGGCGCCGAAGTCGATGCCCTGGGCGCTGCGCCCGAAGGCCAGCGTGGGCTCGGTGACGTGTTCGCTGCGGCAATGCGGGATGCCGATGCCGCCGTCGAGACCGGTCGGCATCTGCGCCTCGCGGGCTGCAACGTCCGCGAGGAAGCCTTCGAGGTCGGTCACGCGGCCTCGGGCCGCCATCCGCTCGGCGAGGGCACGGGCCGCCGCCTCTTTGGTGTCGGCGGACAGGTCGAGGTCGACCAGGTCCGCGGTGATCATGTCGCTCATCGCGGGCTCCTTAGCGCGCGTATCGCCTTGCGGGCGGGGGTGGGGACGGGGAGCGGGAGAAGGAGAAGCAGGCGCTTCGCGGTCGTCCACGGGCGTGCGGCCCGCATCGAGGCCGACCGCGACGCCGGGGAGAGCCGGGCCGGAGTGTTCAGACGAGCCTGGGGGGAGTGGCGGCTCGCCGAAATCAGCGGATATTTCGGGTACGTCGCGGACGAGTGGACCACGAAGTCGGGCCGGAACGCCAGGGGTGAGCGAACCGCGTACAGACGGCGCCCGAGGTGCACGGTCATGACACCGCCTCCGTCAGGGCCTGGTCCTGGGGGATGACGGACGTGACCGTCACGGCGGCCGGTTCGAGGTCGGCCGGGGTCGGCATCACGCTGCCGGGCAGCTGGACCGCCGCCGCACCGTGGGCGACGGCGGAGGCGAGCGCCTCGGGCCCGCTGCCGCCCGCGATCAGGAATCCGGCGAGCGAGGAGTCGCCCGCGCCGACGTTGCTGCGTACGACGGCGACGGGGGCGCTGGCGAAGTAGGCGCCGGAGTCGTCGACCAGCAGCTGTCCGTCCGCGCCAAGACTCGCAAGCACCGCCCGCGCTCCCAGCTCGCGCAGTTCCTCGGCCGCCTTGACCGCGTCGCCGACGGTCGCCAGCGGGCGGCCGACGGCCTCGGCGAGCTCCTCGGCGTTCGGCTTGACGACGTCGGGCCGCTCGCGGAGCGCGGCGAGCAGGGCCGGGCCCGAGGTGTCCAGCGCGATCCGGGCGCCCGCCGCATGGGCGCGGGCGACCAGCTCCGCGTACCACGAGGGGGCGAGCCCGCGGGGCAGGCTGCCGCAGCACGCGATCCAGGCGGCGCCCGCGGACTGCCGGCGCACGGTCTCGAGAAGCAGCTCCTGCTCCTCGGGGGAGAGCTCGGGCCCGGGCGCGTTGATCTTCGTGAGCGTGCCGTCAGGTTCGGCGATCGAGATGTTGGAGCGCGTCTGGCCGGCCACCGGCACCGGGGCGACCTCGATCCCCTGCTCGTCGAGGAGCTGCGCCACGAACCGGCCGGGCGCGCCACCGAGCGGCAGTACGGCGACGGTCCGCTGGCCGGCCGCGGCGACGGCCCGCGACACGTTGACGCCCTTGCCGCCCGGGTCCATACGGTCGCCGGTGGCCCGGACGACCTCGCCGCGGTCCAGCGACGGGACCTCGTAGGTGCGGTCGAGGCTCGGATTCGGGGTGACGGTGAGGATCATGCGCGTACTACTTCCGTGCCACCGCGCTCGATGGCGCTAGCGTCGTCGGGGCTCAGCCCGCTGTCGGTGATCAACAGGTCCACGTCGGCCAGGTCCCCGAAGCGCGCGAAGTGCTCCTTGCCGTGCTTGCCGGAGTCGGCGAGCAGGACGACGCGCCGCGCGGCGGCGACGGCCGCCCGCTTCACGGCGGCCTCGGCGAGGTCGGGCGTGGTGAGCCCGTGCTCGGCGGAGAAGCCGTTGGCGGCGAGGAAGACGACGTCGGCGCGGATCTCGCCGTACGCACGCAGCGCCCAGGCGTCGACGGCCGCGCGGGTACGGTGCCGGACCCGGCCGCCGATGAGGTGGAGCTGGATGCCGGGGTGGTCGGCGAGCCGGGCCGCGGTGGGCAGGCTGTGCGTCACGACGGTCAGCGTCGACTCCAGCGGCAGCGCCGCGGCGAGCCGCGCCACGGTCGTACCCGCGTCGAGGATCACGCTGCCCTCGCTCGGCAGCTCGGCGAGCGAGGCCCGCGCGATGCGGTCCTTCTCGTCGGCGGCCGTGCTCTCGCGCTCGTCGAGGTCGGGCTCGAAGTCGAGCCGCCCGGCCGGGATGGCTCCGCCGTGCACACGGCGTACGAGTCCGGCGCGGTCCAGGGCCTTGAGGTCCCGGCGAATGGTCTCGGCCGTGACCTGGAACTCCTCGGCCAGCGACAGCACGTCCACCCGACCGCCGTCGCGCGCGAGGCGGAGGATCTCTTGCTGACGCTCCGGTGCGTACATAGCCCGGTTGCCTCCGTTCGATGCCCGAACCTGTGGTTTCTACCTGAGACTACGACTGGATTTCCGGGAAGTAAACAGGTTCGGGCATTTTCGGGCACGGCCCAGACATAAACGGGCCCACCCGCGGCCGCGCGGGGCTGGATGAGCAGGGGGTCAGGGGCACGGGCGAGCCCCGGCACCTTGGGGGGGAGTAGGTACCGGGGCTCGGCTTTCAGGGGGCCGGCATGCCACGAGAGGGCAGGCCACAGGCATCAGGCAGTCATCGGCCACCGCGGTTACGCGGCCGCGTCGAACCCCGTGTCCCGCGCCAGCTTCTTGAGCTCGAGGAGTGCGTGCTTCTCGATCTGGCGGATGCGCTCGCGCGTGAGGCCGTGCTCCTTGCCGACCTCCGTGAGCGTGCGCTCCCGGCCGTCCTCGATGCCGTACCGCATCTTGATGATCGATGCGGTGCGCTGGTCGAGGCGCCCGATGAGGTCGTCGAGCTCCTCGCTGCGCAGCAGCGTCATCACGGACTGCTCGGGCGTGACCGCCGAGGTGTCCTCCAGCAGATCACCGAACTGGGTCTCACCCTCGTCGTCGACCGACATGTTGAGCGAGACCGGGTCGCGGGCCCAGTCCAGGACGTCCCCGACGCGCTCCGCGTTCGAGCCCAGCTCCGCGGCGATCTCCGCGGGCTCCGGCTCCCGGCCGTGCTCACGGGCGAACTCGCGCTGCACGCGACGGATCCGGCCAAGCTCCTCCACGAGGTGGACGGGGAGGCGGATGGTGCGCGACTGGTCCGCTATCGAGCGGGTGATCGCCTGCCGGATCCACCACGTCGCATACGTGGAGAACTTGAAGCCCTTGCGGTAGTCGAACTTCTCGACCGCGCGCACCAGACCTGCGTTGCCCTCCTGGATCAGGTCCAGCAGGGGCAGACCGCTCCGCGGATAGCGGCGGGCGACCGCGACGACCAGACGGAGGTTGGACCTGATGAAGACGTCCTTGGCCCGGTCACTGGCCTCGACCAGCGCCTCGAGCTCCTCACGGGTCGCCTTCTTCGCGACCTCGCTCTCCTGCTCCACATCGTCGTCGAGGATCTGCCGGGCGTACACACCCGCCTCGATGATCTGGGACAGCTCGACTTCCTTGGCGGCGTCGAGCAGCGGCGTCCGCGCGATCTCGTCGAGATACATGCCGACCAGGTCGCGATCGGCGATCTCGCCGCCTCCGGCGCGAACACTGCTTGCCACGTCCGTCTCGCCCACGGCGGACTGACGACTGGCGACGGCACGGGTTGCCATGCGTGCTCCCTTGCGATGGTGGATTCGAGCGGGTCCTGGAGTGGCCGACACCCTGCCGGGTGCCCTGCATCCGATGGAAACAACGACTGGAATCCGGACACAATTCCCAAGCCGCTC
This sequence comes from Streptomyces jeddahensis, assembly GCF_001642995.1. Classification (GTDB taxonomy): domain Bacteria; phylum Actinomycetota; class Actinomycetes; order Streptomycetales; family Streptomycetaceae; genus Streptomyces; species Streptomyces jeddahensis. Next base: position 10,714 of record NZ_LOHS01000070.1, on the reverse strand, counting down.
ATCAATTTTCCTGATCATGCAGTACCCTGTGCCGCCACAAAGGAGGGCTGATGCCGCGAGAGCACACAGAGGTGCAGGTCAGGCCAGGCGCCGAGGAAGATCTCAGGGCCCTCACGGACATCTACAACCACTACGTCCGCGAGACCGCCATCACCTTCGACACGGCCGCCTTCACTCCTGATGAGCGCCGCCCTTGGCTGCTCTCCCACCCTGAAGACGGCCCGTACCGCCTCATGGTTGCCCAGGAGCAGCACAACGGTCGCATCCTTGGATACGCCACATCAAGCCCATTCCGAAAAAAACCGGCATATAGCACTTCCGTCGAGGTCAGCATCTATCTGTCCCCGGACGCAGGCGGCCGGGGCATCGGCACACTCCTCTACAAGGCGCTTTTCGAGGCCCTGGCGGGCGAGGACGTGCACCGCGCGTACGCGGGCATCGCCCAGCCGAACGAGGCCTCGAACCGCATACACGAGCGCTTCGGCTTCCGGCATGTCGGCACGTATCGCGAGGTGGGCCGGAAGTTCGGCCAGTACTGGGACGTGGCCTGGTACGAGAAGGAGCTGTAGCCCGGGCGGGCTACAGCTCCAAGGGACACGCGAACCTCCACCGGAGGAACCCCTGTCCGAACTACACGGGGCTATCCGAACTGCACGGACCTCTTCGCCAGCCCCATCCAGAAGCCGTCGATCACGCTCCGCTGCCCGTCCAGCTCACCGGCCGCGTCCGCCGCGCCCATGGTCACGAACAGAGGCGCGAAGTGTTCGGTGCGCGGGTGGGCCAGCCGGCCCGCCGGGGACTTACGGGCGAAGTCCAGCAGCGCGTCCACGTCGCCGGACTCCAGCGCGCGGTGACCCCAGTCGTCGAACTCGACGGACCATGCGGGGATGCCGCCCTGCCGCAGCGCGGCCAGGTTGTGCGTGAAGAAGCCGCTGCCGACGATCAGCACGCCCTCGTCGCGCAGCGGAGCGAGCTTGCGGCCGATGTCCATCAGCTTCTGCGGGTCGAGGGTCGGCATCGAGATCTGCAGAACGGGGATGTCGGCGTCCGGGTACATCTCGACGAGCGGCACGTACGCGCCGTGATCGAGCCCGCGGTCCGGGATGTCCTGCACCGGTACGCCGGGGCCGCGCAGCAACTTCCGTATGGACTCGGCGAGTTCGGGAGCGCCCGGGGCCGCGTACTGCACCTGGTAGTAGTGCTCAGGGAAGCCCCAGAAGTCGTACACGAGAGGGATGGTCTCGGTGGCGCCGAGCGCGAGCGGCGCCTCCTCCCAGTGGGCGGAGACCATCAGGATCGCCTTGGGGCGCGGCAGGTCCGCGGCCCAGGCGGCGAGCTGACCGGGCCACACGGGATCGTCGGCGAGCGGCGGGGCACCGTGGCTGAGGTAGAGGGTCGGCATACGCTCCGGTGCGGTGACGGTCATGGCGGTTACTCCCTGCAGCCCTATCGGCGATTGCCTGATACTGCTTGAAGTATCAAGCTTTCCGGTTTAAGACCCTACCTCCGCTTTGTTTAAGATTCAAGGAGGGGGCGTAGAGTGGAATACATGACGACGGCACCCGACCAGGAACCGCGCTGGCTGACCAGTGAGGAACAGCGCATCTGGCTGGCGTATCTGCACGCCACCATGCTCCTTGAGGACCATCTCGACCGGCAGCTGCAGCGCGACGCGGGTATGCCGCATGTCTACTACGGCCTGCTCGTACGGCTCTCCGAGGCCCCGCGGCGCCGGCTGCGCATGACGGAGCTGGCGATGGTCGCCAAGATCACGCGCTCGCGCCTCTCGCACGCGATCGCCCGGCTGGAGAAGAACGGCTGGGTGCGCCGCGAGGACTGCCCGTCGGACAAGCGCGGACAGTTCGCCGTGCTGACCGACGCGGGGTACGAGGTGCTGCGCAAGACGGCACCCGGCCATGTGTCGGCGGTCCGCCAGGCACTGTTCGACCGGCTCACGCCCGAACAGCAGAAGTCCCTCGGCGAGATCATGCAGATCGTCGCCGAGGGACTCGAGCCGAAGGACGCGTCAGCGGACCTGCCCTGGCTCCGCTGAGGGCGCGGGGCCCTCGCCGGTACGGGGTGCCTCCTTCGGACCTACGCCGTGTCAGTGCGCGACGGCCGGCACCTGCACCTCGTCCTGCGCGTCCGCGCTGCCGGCCTGCCCGGAGGCCGCGGCCGCGCCCGGGCGGCCGGTGGTGACGAAGGTCAGCGCGATGGCGGCCGACACGACCAGGATGCCGACGGCGAACCAGATCGCGTTGGTGTAGCCGTGCACCATGCCCTGCAGCTGGACCAGCTGCTGCTGGGGCCTGGAGGCCGCCGTTGCGATGTGGTCCGTGATGTACGCGGTGGTCGCGGACGCGGCGATGGTGTTCAGCAGCGCCGTACCGATGGCACCGCCCACCTGCTGCGAGGTGTTGACCATCGCGGAAGCGACACCGGCGTCCCGCGGCTCGACGCCGTGGGTCGCCAGCGACATCGCGGGCATGAACGCGGTGCCCATGCCGAGACCCAGCAGCAGCTGCGCCGGCAGCAGCAGACCCGCGTACGACGAGTCGATCTCCATCTGCGTCAGCAGCAGCATGCCGACCGCGGCGACCAGGAAGCCCGGGCCCATCAGCAGCCGGGGCGCGACCCGCGTCATCAGCCGGGCGCCGATCTGCGTCGAGCCCGTGATCATGCCCACGATCATCGGCAGGAACGCGAAGCCGGTCTTCACCGGGGAGTAGCCCTTCACGATCTGCAGGTAGTACGTGAGGAAGAGGAACAGCCCGAACATCGCGATCACGGCGAGGCCCAGCGACAGGTAGACGCCGCCGCGGTTGCGGTCGGTCAGCACACGCAGCGGCAGCAGCGGCGCCCTGACCCTCGACTCGACGAGGATGAATCCGGCCAGCAGCACAGCCGACGCGACGAACAGGCCGATGGTCATCGAGTCCGACCAGCCGTCGGACTCGGCGCGCGTGAAGCCGTAGACCAGGGACACCAGGCCGAGGGTCGACAGGACCACGCCCGGGATGTCGAGCGGCGAGCGGTTGCGCGAGCCGGCGGGCTCACGGATGACGAAGTACGCGCCTGCGGCCGCGACCACGGCGAACGGGATGTTCACGAAGAACGTCCAGCGCCAGTCCAGGTATTCGGTGAGGAAGCCGCCGAGGATGAGGCCGACGGCGCCGCCACCACCGGCGATCGCACCGTAGATGCCGAACGCCTTGGCGCGCTCCCTGGCCTCGGTGAACATCACCGCGAGCAGGGACAGCGCTGCGGGTGCCAGCAGTGCGCCGAACACACCCTGCAGGGCACGGGCGCCGAGCATCGTCGCCTCGCCCTGCGCCGCACCGCCCAGCGCAGAGGCCGCGGCGAAGCCGATCAGACCGGTCACGAAGGTGCGCTTGCGGCCCCAGAGGTCGGCGATACGGCCGCCGAACAGCAGCAGACCGCCGAAGGCGAGGGCGTAGGCCGTGATGACCCACTGCCGGTTGCCGTCGGATATGCCCAGGTCCTGCTGGGCGGAGGGCAGGGCGATGTTCACGATGGTCGCGTCGAGCACGACCATCAGCTGGGCGAGCGCGATGAAGACGAGCGCTTTCCAGCGGTTGGAATCGGGGGCGGGAGCTGCCGTGGATGAAGCAGCCTTGGCGGTTTCAGGCATGGAGGTACCCATTTCGGGACTTTTCGCGACGTGGCGAGAGGTCGGAAGAACGTGAGGTCGAAAGAAGACGAGGTCGGTCGAAGGAGGACGAAGAAGACGAGGTCGAAGGAAGACGAGGTCGAGAGAAGACGAGAGGAACGGTGTGACGCTCGGGACGGGACGGCGCGTCAGTCCGTCAGGCCTGTGTCAGTCCGTCCGCCTGAGATCCTCCAAAGTCGCTGCGGTTCCCGGCAGTTCGGAACGGGCGGGGGCCTGCAGACCGTCCATGAACAGCTGCAGATGACGATGAACGAAGCGGTCGATGCCCTGGCATCCGGTTCCGGGCAGCGGCCTGGTGAGCTGGGTGATCGCGACCATCAGATCGCCGACGGCGACGTCGGAGCGCAGCTGCCCGGCCGCCCGGGCCCGCTCCATGAGCGCCTCGACAAGGACCTCGATCCGGTCGCGCGCGGCCACCAGATCCGGGTGGTGCTTGTCGAAGGTGCCGGAGAGCATCGGGCACAGGGCGCCGATCCGCTCGTCGGCCGCAGCGTGCACGAAGCGGCGCAGCGCGGAGAAGGCGTCGCCCTCCTCGGCGAGGGCCGCCTCGGCCAGCTCCGACGTACGGTCCATGACCGAGCACACGACCTCGCGCACGAGCGCCTCGCGGTCGGGGAAGTGCCGGTACAGCGTGGCGTTTCCGACGCCGGCGCGACGCGCGATCTCATCGAACGGCACCTCGGCGCCGTATTCGACGAAGATCTCGCGTGCGGCGGTGACGATCCGCTCCCGGTTGCGCAGGGCGTCGGCCCGCGGGCGGGACGTACGGCGCTGCGCGACGGTGGCGGTGTCCACGGCGTTCACCTGTGCACTCCCATCCGGGGATTCCGTCCCCACTTCGCTCGGACACTCAGCTAAACGGGGAGGCGATCCCCGGTTATTTCCCACCCCGTCCGTGAGGTGAGTCACACCCTCTCGGGCCCGGAAAACCCACGATCGGCGCACCCAGCAGGCGACCGCGCAGCCCTCGGCAGAAGGTGATCGAGAGGGAGCAGCCAGAACGGCCCGGCTGCCGCGGAGCGGAAGGCCAGTGCATGCAGCCGACCAGCCGTCGTCGGATACGCGGCCCGCGCCGCACCACCGTCCTCGCGTCGCTCACCGCCCTGACCCTGGCGATGACCATGTCGGCCAGCACCGGCGGACTCATGGACGGCTCGTCGACCGCCTCGGGAGCCCTGGGCCTGGCCCGCAACACCGCACTCGGCCCCTGCATGATCAACGGCGTCATAGGCGTGCAGATGTCGGAGGGCATACCCACGGCGACCGGCTACGCCCGCTCCACGGGCACGGTCCGGGCCCTCAACCTGATGGTCGACTTCCCCGACGTCCCCGGCGAGGGCAGCGCGATGGACCGCCTGGCGGAGTTCTTCCCGCAGACCCGCGACTGGTTCCGCACCAGCTCGTACGGCCGTCTCGACTACCGCCCCGAGACCCCCATCCGGCACTGGCTGCGGATGCCCAAGAAATTCACGGACTACGGCATACAGCGAGGCGCGCCGTTCGACCCCGGCTATCGCCGCCTCGTGGACGACATCGTCGCCAAGGCCGACCCGGACGTGGACTTCCGCACGTACGACCTGGTCAACATCCTGATAACCCCGAACGCCGGCCCGTCCGCCCTCGACACCGTCCTCTCCGTCACCTTCGCGGGCAACCGCGACGCTCCGACGGCGGACGGCGTGCCGATCGCCAACGCCTCCTTCATCTACAGCCGCCAGGACGACGGCTCCGGCACCTACGCCGAGACCGGCTACCGGGTCCTCCCCCACGAGAACGGCCACACCTTCGGACTACCCGACCTCTACACCCTGGAGGGCGGCAGCGCGGTCGGCCACTGGGACATCATGAGCGAGGACTGGGGCGCCAACAACGACCTGCTCGCCTGGCACAAATGGAAGCTCGGCTGGCTCGACAGCACCCAGATATCCTGTGCTTCCACCCGCGGCACGTCGGAACACCGCCTCACCCCCTTGTCCCGGGCCGGCGGCCCCAAGCTCCTCTTCGTCCCCCTGACCAAGACGACCGGCTACGCCGTCGAGGTACGCACCAAGGCAGGCAACGACGAGGCCGTCTGCAAGCCGGGCGTCCTGATCTACCGCGTCGACGCGGACATAGACACGGGCCACGGCCCGATCACGGTCGTCGACTCGACGCCCCGCAGCGGCGGCTGCACCCGCAGCCCCAACGTCCAGGCGGAACTCTCCGATGCGACGTACGGAGCGGGCAGCACCTTCACCGACGCCGAGAGCCACCTGCGGATCAGTGTCACGGACGCCGGACGAGACGGCGACTACCGGGTACGGGTCACGCGGTCATGAGGGACCGCATCCCGTACCGGCGGCGCACCGCATCCGTACCGACATACCAGCCGCGTTCCGGATCCCGTACCGGCGGCTCAGGCGCTGCTCGTGGCGCCGGTGATCGAGGAGATGATCTGGTCGTGCGAGGTGGTCGGCACGTCGAAAAAGCCGTTGTTGCGGCCGAGCCGCAGCACCGCAGCCCGGTCCGCGACGGCCTTGACGTCCCCCATGTTGTGGCTGATGAGGAGCACCCCCACGCCACGCTCGCGAAGCTTGTCGACGAGGTCGAGGACGTGGCTGGTCTGCTGGACGCCCAGAGCGGCGGTGGGCTCGTCCAGGAGTACGGCCCTGGGCTCGCCGAGGTGCGCCCGGGAGATCGCGACACTCTGCCGCTGACCCGCGGACAGGACGGCGACCGGGACCCGTACGTCAGGAATGCGGATCCCCAGCTCGTCGAGCTGCCGGCGGGCCTCCCGCCGCATACCGCTGCCGTCGACCAGCCGGCAGAGACTGCCCAGCAGGCCGGGGCGTCGCCGCTCCCGTCCGAGGAAGAGGTTCTCGGCGACGTCGAGGTTGTCGCACAGCGCCAGGTTCTGGTGAACGGTCGCGATGCCCAGGCGCTGGGCGTCCTGGGGTGACCTGACCTGCACGGTCCGGCCCTCCCACTCGATGACGCCCTTGTCCGCGGGCACGACGCCCGAGATGACCTTGACGAGGGTGGACTTGCCGGCGCCGTTGTCGCCGAGGAGCGCGACGACCTCACCGCTGTGGATCTCCAGCTCCACGTCCATGAGGGCCTGGACGGCGCCGAACCGCTTGGAGATCCCACGCAGCGCCAGCAGGGGCGGGCCGGTCACGGGAACCTCACCTTCTCTGGTCGTCGACGGGCTCGCCGGTTCGGCGGGCTCACCGGTTCGGCAGATCCGGCGGGCTCCGCGGGCTCGCCGGGCTTCGCGGAGTGCCGCCACCAGGCCGTCGACCAGTGCTGCCACCAGGCCGTTCACCATCCTTCGCCTCAACGACCACGGCCGCAATCCATGGGGCGGCCCGCATCCGCTCGTTGTCGCTCGTTGCCGCTCGTTGCTGCTCGGTTCCGCGCGGTTCCGCCAGATCGCTCAAGCCGTCCTCCGAGTGGAGGCCCCTTGCTCTGCTCGGCGGGCGTCCGTCTGCCCGTACCGAGGGGGCATAAGTCGCTATACCGGAAGATTCTGGACACATGATGGAGACGACGTAGACGCGCGTACGTATGACAGCTCGCATGACGCTGCCGCCGGCTGGAGGAGGTGTCACCCATGGGTCCCGACCACACAGACCGTGAGCACCGCACAAGCCGCGAGCGCACCAGGCAACAACGCACCGGGCAACAACGCCGACGCCATGGTGCCGCGCTCCTCGCCGTCGTGGCGCTGCTGCTCGGTGCCGTCGCGTGCGGCGGAGGTCAGGACGATACGGGCGGCCGGACGGACGACAAGGTCACGATCGGCCTCGTGACCAAGACCGAGACCAATCCCTTCTTCGTGACGATGCGCGAGGCCGCCGCAGCCGCGGCGGAGAAGCACGGCGCCGAGCTCATCGCCCTGGCGGGCAGGTTCGACGGCGACAACGAAGGCCAGGTCGCCGCGATCGAGAGCCTCGTCTCGCGCGGCGCGAACGGCATCCTCATCACCCCGTCGAACACGACGGGCATCCTGGAGGCGATCGAGGACGCCCGCCGACAGGGCATCCTGGTGATCGCGCTCGACACGGCCACCGACCCGCCGGACGCGGTGGACGCCACGTTCGCGACCGACAACGTCGAGGCCGGACGACTGCAGGGCGCCTATCTCAGGGCCGTGCTCGGCGACCGAGCGCCGAAGGTGATCATGCTTGACGGTACGCAGGGCTCCTCGGTCAGCCGGCAGCGCCACGACGGGTTCCTCAAGGGCTTCGAGCTCACCGAGGACTCGCCGGCGATCGTCGGGCGCGCGGACACCCAGGCCGACTCGAACACGGCGCAAGCCGCGCTGGAGAACCTGCTGCAGCGGGCGAGCGACGTCAACACCATCTACACCATCAACGAACCGGTGGCCGGCGGCGCCTACGCTGCGGTCGCCGCACGCGGACTCACCCAGCAGGTGTCCATCGGCTCCATCGACGGCGGATGCGCGGGCGTACGCGACGTACAGGCCGGCAAGTACGCGGCCACGGTCATGCAGTTCCCGGTCAGGATGGCCGATGACGGCGTGGCCGCGGTCGTCGAGTTCGCGAAGAGCGGCAAGAAGCCGTCGGGCTTCACCCACACGGGCACGGTGCTCATCACGGACAAGCCGGTGGCCGGGCTGAAGTCGCAGAACACGGCCTGGGGACTCGAGCGATGCTGGGGCTGACATGCGGGGCTGACGTGCCCGGGCTGACAGGGCTGACATCCCGGCGTGCATCGGCTCGAAGGGGCCACCGCACACCATGAGACCACCCGCCACCGCGCCCGCCCCCGACAGCGAACCGGCCGTCTCACGCTGGGAGCCGCTCCGGTACGCCCTGCGCACGCCGACCGCCGGTCCCCTGGCCGCTCTGATCCTCGCCGTGGTGGTCTTCTCGCTCGGCACAGAGACGTTCCTGACGCCCGCCAACCTCTCCCTTGTTCTGCAGCAGTCCATCGTGATCGGCACGCTGGCCCTGGGTCAGTCCTTGATCATCCTCACCGCGGGCATCGACCTCGCCAACGGCGCCATCGCGGTGCTCGGCACGGTCGTCATGGCCAGGTTCGTCTTCGAGGGCGGCGACCCCGCGACGGCGGTGCTGCTGGGCCTGGTCGCGACGACGGCCATCGGACTGGTGAGCGGACTGCTGGTTACCCGCCTCGGCCTCCCCCCGTTCATCGTGACGCTCGGGATCCTGACCGTCGTCTACGCCGTCGGCAGGCTGTACTCGCAGTCCCGCAGCTACCCGGTGACGGACGACCTGCTCCGCTTCTGGGGCAACGGTGTCCGCGTCGGCGGGGCACTCATCACCTGGGGAACGTTCGTCCTGCTGGTCCTGTATGCGTTCTTCTGGTATCTGCTCGCCAAGACCGCATGGGGCCGCCACGTCTACGCCGTCGGCAACGCACCGCAGTCGGCCCGCCTGACGGGCATCAACGTGGAGCGCACGGTCCTCTCGGTCTACGTCACCGCCGGGCTGCTCTACGGCTTCGCGGCCTGGCAGGCCCTCGGCCGCATCCCCAACGCCGACCCGAACGCCTACCAGACGGCGAACCTGGAGAGCATCACCGCCGTCGTCATCGGCGGAACGAGCCTGTTCGGCGGCCGCGGAGGCGTCGTCGGAACCCTCATCGGAACCCTCATCGTCAGCGTCCTCCGCTCCGGCCTCACCCAGGCAGGCATCGACAGCCTCTACCAGGACGTGGCCACCGGCACCCTCGTCATCGTGGCAGTCGGCATCGACAAGGTCCTACGAAGAGGCCGGTCCCGATGACCCCTCCTCACCCCGCGCCCACCCTTCACCGGCCCTTCACTCCCCCGGCGCCCACACGCCCCGACCAAGACCCAGACAGCGAAACCTCCCCACCTGCCGAACCCACCATCCGGTACGCTGTGGACCGAGCGTGGCTTCACCGAGAGCCCAGGCCCGAGCTGCCCGTCAGTTCCCCCGGACTCTCACGCAAGCCCGTCCTTCGCCGCCTTCGTCGCCTTCGCGCCTTCGTGGGATCTGTCTAAAACTCCCGAGGCGCAGGTCACCAGCTTGGCACTCTGGAAGCGAAAACGACCTCCCCTGGATTTCAAAACGCCTCCAGCCTGCACGCCGCCTCCGGCCAGGCCAACCTACGGCGATGACGGTTCATAAGGCTGCGCCCACGCTCACCTTGTCAGCTCACTCCCTCTCTGCTCACCCGCCCGTCGGCTTGCTATTTGAATAGCAACACCTGACGGTGTGCTCATGGACGACGTCTACGTACCATGGCCCAGGTTCGACCGGCGGGTGTTCCACCTGCTCCTGGATGAACAGCAGCGGCTGCTGCTGTGCGGGGCATGCTGCCGCGGGTGGACAGTGCCCCAGGTGCGGCTGGATTCAGGTGCCGACTACCTCGGACAGGCCACCCGCTTCTTGCAGGAACGGTTCGGCCTAAGAGATCCACGGTTCTCTGCCCTGTACGGACTGCACCAGTCACGATCCGATGCAACGTGGGAGTCTGACCATCCGACCCCCTCCCGGGTCTTCATCGTGCACATCACCGATGAGCAGGCGGAGAACGCGAGAAACGCGGGCCACAGCCACGCCCTCTGGCCTGTGCCCCAACTCCGTCGACGGCGGCGGGAGGTCTTTCCTGAAGGGGTTGCGCTCCTGACCGCCGGCTATACGGAGGGCTGGCTGCCGGATGGGCCCATCGAACTCTCCTGAACAGGTTCTGCTGAAGGCGAGGGTGCGGCGGGCGAACTCGATGCCCCTGGCCCAGGTCGGCACCCAGCTCCGCACACTCAGCGACTGCCACTCCAGTGCCTTCGTGAACGCCTCGTCCTTCGTCCGCCGTATCTCCGCCAGCCGATCGGCGTCGACCACGGCGAGGGCCGCCCGCAGCGTCCGAGTGCGGGGCCCCGGAAGGCGGTGGACGGTCCGGTCCGGCTCACGGTGACTGTTCGGGCGCCTCGGACTGCCGCAGTGCTGAGGTCTTGTCGTCCAGTGGCCAGCGGCGGCAGACCGCCACGTGCAGGATCACGCCGAACGCCAATGCGTTGATGCTTGCATG
>NZ_LOHS01000069.1 GCF_001642995.1 Streptomyces jeddahensis | reverse complement strand
ATTGAACCAGTGACCTCTTCCGTGTCAGGGAAGCGCTCTCCCGCTGAGCTAATCGTCCTTGGAGGTGGAGACGGGATTTGAACCCGTGTAGACGGCTTTGCAGGCCGTTGCCTCGCCTCTCGGCCACTCCACCTGGAGTGTAGGGGGTCGGGAAGATCCCCCACTTCGAGCGGACGACGAGGCTCGAACTCGCGACCTCAACCTTGGCAAGGTTGCGCTCTACCAACTGAGCTACGTCCGCCTGTCGGTTCGGTCCGCTTCCGCGTCCCGGCGACGTGTTGAACTTTAGCGGATTCCTGGGCCAGCACAAAAACGCGTTTGCGCAGCGTGCTGCGCCGTGGCGCCCCCGACGCGGTCGAGGGGCGCCGGGAGGGCATCCGCGAGGGCGTCTGCGAGGCCCGCACAGAGCGCCCACCAGGCATGCGTCAAGTCAGCCGTGCGCGTACCGGCCGAGGCCACCCGACCTAGACTCACAGCCGTGCAAAGCCCCCCTCCCTCCTCCGGCCCGACGGCTCTGACGGCCCCGACGGCCTCGATGGCCCGCTTCGGCGGCCTCGTCGCCCGCGGTCTCCTCGATGTCACCAGCGATCCCGCGGCCCTGGACTCCACCGGCTTCTGGGCCGTGGTCGCCGACTTCGAGGGACAGCTCGTCTGCGCCCGCTTCGGGGACGTCCGAAGGGAGGCCGTGCCCGCACCGGTGCCGGGGGCATGGCACGGGCCGGCGACCGGTGACTGGACGTCGTCGCTCGACCATGGTGCGTACACGGCGGGCGTACGTCGTATCCGCGAGCACATCGCGGCCGGCGAGGTGTACCAGGCCAATCTCTGCCGCGTCCTGTCCGCGCCCGTGGCGCCGGACGCCGACGTGGACGCGCTCACGGCGCTGCTGGCGCGCGGCAACCCCGCCCCGTATGCCGGAACGATCCGGCTGCCCGGGCACGGCGTCGAGATCGCCAGCGCCTCGCCCGAGCTCTTCCTGCGCCGCAACGGACGTGTCGTCGAGTCGGGGCCGATCAAGGGCACCGGCCGCACGGAGGCGGATCTGCTCGAGAAGGACCATGCCGAGAACGTGATGATCGTGGATCTCGTCCGGAACGATCTCGGGCGCGTCTGCGAGACCGGTTCTGTGACCGTCCCGGAGCTCTGCGTGGTCGAGAAGCATCCGGGGCTCGTCCACCTCGTATCCACCGTCCGGGGTGAACTGCGCGAGGATGCCGGCTGGCCGGAGCTGCTGGCCGCGACCTTCCCGCCCGGTTCGGTCACGGGCGCTCCCAAGTCCAGCGCCCTGCGGATCATCGAGGCGCTCGAGACGGCCCCGCGCGGTCCCTACTGCGGGGGGATCGGCTGGGTCGACGCCGACCGGGGCACCGGAGAGCTCGCCGTGGGCATCCGCACCTTCTGGATCGACCGTGCGGAGGGCGTCCTCCGCTTCGGTACGGGCGCGGGCATCACCTGGGGATCGGACCCTGAGCACGAGTGGCGGGAGACCGAGCTGAAGGCGTCACGGCTGCTCGCGGTAGCGTCGGGGGAGTACCCGGGAGCGTAGTCCGGGATGTGGCACGTACGTACGGACGTACGAGGCGAGCGGAGGAACCCTCAAGTGAAGATCTGGCTCGACGGGGGGCTGCAGGATCTCGATGCCGCCCGTGTCTCCGTGTTCGATCACGGTCTGACGGTCGGCGACGGCATCTTCGAGACGGTGAAGTCGGTCGACGGGCGGCCCTTCGCGCTGACCCGCCACCTCGACCGGCTCACCCGCTCGGCGCGCGGCCTCGGGCTGCCTGACCCCGATCTGGACGAGGTGCGCCGGGCCTGCGCGGCCGTCCTCGAGGCCAACCCCGTGCCGCTGGGCCGGCTCCGCATCACGTACACCGGTGGCGTCTCGCCGCTCGGCTCGGACCGCGGTGAGCACGGGCCGACCCTGGTCGTGGCCCTCGGCGAGGCGGCCCGGCGCCCGGACACGACCGCCGTGGTCACGGTCCCCTGGACCCGCAACGAGCGCGGCGCGCTCGCCGGGCTCAAGACCACCTCGTACGCCGAGAACGTCGTGGCACTCGCCCGCGCCCACCAACAGGGCGCTTCCGAGGCGCTGTTCGGCAACACGGTGGGGCAGCTGTGCGAGGGCACGGGATCGAATGTGTTCGTCGTCCTGGACGGTGAGATCCACACGCCTCCCGTCGCCTCCGGATGCCTGGCAGGCATCACGCGCGCACTGACGGTCGAGTGGACGGGCGCCCACGAGACCGATCTGCCGCTCGACGTCCTGGAGAGGGCCGACGAGGTCTTCCTGACCTCCACGCTGCGCGACGTGCAGGCCGTCCACCGTGTCGACGGCCGCGAACTGGCGGGCGGACCGGGCCCGGTGACCGCGAAGGCGATGCGGATCTTCGACGAGCGGGCAGCGGACGACCTCGACCCGTAGGTCCCACCGGGCCTGGGCCCGGGCCTCTCCGGTCCCGCAGGCGCCCGGAATTCGGATGACCCCGGATCCGGAGGTGGGTAGAACAGCCACGATGACGACGACCCTGCGGCCGATCGAGCCGCTTCAGCACGATGCCGACGGCGCGCGTTCACGGCGTTACCAGGTGTGTGTGAACAGCCGTCCCGTGGGCGCGCTACATCTCGGCACGCACCCCGCCTTCGGACCCGCCGCGGCCCAGATCCGGGAGCTGCGCATCGACGAACGGGACCGCAGGCGAGGCCGGGGAACCGTCGCCGCGCTCGCGGCCGAGGAGGTGGCGCGCGGCTGGGGTTGCAGGCGTATGGAGGTCTCGGTGCCCGCGGACGCCGAGGCGGCACTCCGGCTGGCCACGGCACTCGGCTACGTCCAGCGCAACCGCGGCATGGAGAAGCCGCTCGGCACCACCCCGCCCGACCTGCCTGACGGCACCCTGGGCCGGCCCATGACGGAGGCCGAGTACGGTCCGTGGCTGGAGCACGGCAAGGCGCACTACGCGCAGAGCTGGATCCGACGGGGCGTCACCGAGGCCGAGGCCCGGGCCAAGTCCGAGAAGGATCACGCGGCCCTGCTGCCGGACGGTCCGGCCACCCCGGACGTGCTCCTGAGCGTCCTGGAACACCAGGGCACCGCGGTCGGCACCCTGTGGGTCGCGCTGCGTGACGAGGGCGCCTACGTCTTCAACGTGGAGGCCGACGAGCGGTACCGCGGCCGGGGCCACGGCCGCTCCCTGATGCTGCTGGCCGAGGCCCAGGCCGTCGCCGCCGGGAAACCCCGCATCGCCCTCAACGTCTTCGCGGGAAACACTCCCGCCGAGCGGTTGTACGAGTCGCTGGGATACGTACCGACCGGGTACGCCATGTACAAGGAGCTGTTGTAGAGCAGGAGCTGTTGTAGAGGCCGCTGGGCCGAAGGCGGCGCGGGGGAGGGACTCGGCGGCGCGCGGGGCGGACTCGGCGGAAGGGCGTTACGCCTCCCGCTCGCCCAGCAGCCGGTCGGCGATCTCCTCGATGCGCTCGCGCAGCCCTTCCTGGCTCTTTCCGCCGTCCAGACGCTCGTCGCCGATGACGTACGTGGGCGTACCCGTCACGCCGATCGCCTTGCCCTCCGCCTGGTCGGCGTCGACGATCAGGATGTGCCGGCCGTCGATCAGGGCGGTGTCGAACTCCTCGGCGTCCAGGCCCAGTTCCCGCGCGACCTTCACCAGGAACGGCTCGCCCTTGCGCTCCAGCTCCTCGACCCGGCCGAGCACGGCCTCCACGTACGCCCAGCCCTGGCCCTGCACCGCGGCCTCCTCGGCCGCCTGGGCGCCGGCGAACGCGTACTTGTGCTTCTCGAGGGGGAAGTGCCGCAGCCGCAGTTCCAGACGGTCGCCGTAACGCGCGCGCAGCGCGCGGAGGTCGTCGAGGGCGGTGCGGCAGTCGGGGCACTGAAGCTCGCACCAGACGTCCAGGACGGGGCGGGCCGTGGTGCCGACGGGAGTGGAGTCGCTCATGGGACCAGTCTCCCAGCCGGGCGGGGGCCGCCCCAACTGGAGTCGCCTCGTCCGGTTGGGGAACCGGCCGGAAACATGAACGGGGCCGCTCTGGGACCTGGCCTCTGGGACCCGGCCTCTGGGACCTGGGGAGGACGCCGTACCCGGAGATGTCCCTGAGGTCCGGACGCACCGTGGCCCGGGGGCTCGGGGCGGTGCAGGATGGAGGGGACGAATCATCACAGCCCGACTGCCTGCCATGCCTGGAGGACCGGATGATTGCCGAGACCGTCTGTTCTGCCGTCTCCGCGGCCGGCCTGGGCATTGCCGCGATCACCGCGTACCGCAAGCGCTTCCTGGCGGCGGCCCGCATCGCCGCGTACTCGCTGGTTCCGCTGGGTCTGGTCATGACCGGCGCCGTGCAGTGGCTGGCGCACACCGCGTTCAGTCCGGTGGCCTGGGCGGGCTTCGGGGTGCTGGGCTGCGCGTGGCTCCTGTTCATGACGACCCGCGCGGTCGAGCGGCGCAGCGGTGGAACCCGCAAGGAGCGCAAGGCGGCGAAGGCCGCAGCCCGTGGAGAAGCAGTGGCCCCGGCGGCCGCGGCCCCGTCCCTGGGCCCGGCCGCACGCCCGGCAGCTCGACCCAAGACCAAGTCCCGTGGCGCCGACGCCACGGCCGATGCCACGGACGACTTCAGCGACATCGAAGCGATCCTGAAGAAGCACGGCATCTGAGGATCTGAGCATCTGACGTCGATCCGAGCATCTGACGTCGATCCGAGCATCGGACGTCCATCCGAGCGTCTGACGACGACCCTCAGGGCAGCCGTCCTCTCGTCAAAGTCAAGTATTTCGGCGAACTACCGCTTCGCTCGGGCGTGTTGATCGCGCGGCAGGCGCCCGCTGCGTCATCATCGCCCCGACATGCTGGACACATCACAGGGCGATGCCGCCCCTTCGACTCCGGCCGAGGAGCCTCGCGGGTGCCTCTTCGCGCTCTCCCAACCGCCCCTGATGATCTTCTTGGCGGTGATCGGCGTTCTGCTGCTCATGGCATCGGTCCATGATCTTTTCCTGCTGTGAGCAGGTGGCTTCAGCGTGCGGTGGCTTCGGCCGCGGTGGCTTCCTTGCGGCGCGCACGGTATGCAGCGACGTGCAGCCGGTTGCCGCAGGTGCGGCTGTCGCAGTAGCGGCGTGAGCGGTTCCGGGACAGGTCCACGAAGGCGTGCCGGCAGTCGGGCGCCTCGCAGCGCCGCAGCCGGTCCTGCTCCCCGGCCACGACGAAGAACGCCAGGGCCATGCCGCAGTCGGCCGCCAGATGGTCTGCGACGGACGCGCCGGGCGCGAAGTAGTGCACATGCCAGTCATAGCCGTCGTGATCGGTGAGCCGAGGTGTCGTGCCTGCCGCCGCGACCAGCTCGTTGATCATGCCGGCGGCCGTACGGGCGTCGTCGGCGGCGAAGATCTCGGCGAAGCGGGCCCGTACGCGCCGTACGGCCGCCAGGTCGTGATCGGTCAGCACGCCGACGTCACTGATTTCGTGTTTTCGTACGAAACCGGCCAGGGCGCCGAGGTCTGCGAGCCCGTCGGCCTCGTCGTTCTCCGGTGCGGTGTTCACCAGATCGACCACGGTATCGAGGGCACACCGGGTGTCGTGGGTGATCAGCACGAGTCGCTCCCTGGCCTGGGGATCGGGCAGAGCCCGCCGATGCAGGCCGATGCTAGCGGCTCCCTGCGGCGGACCACGGCCCCCGGGACGCCGCGGCTGCCCGTCCGGGCCAGGCGGACGTCACGTTCGTGCGGTACGGGCGTGTCGCCGTCGGCGAGGCGTGACCGCGCTCCCCGTGCGCGCAGCGGGCCCCTACGCTCCCCGATGTGCCTCGCCTACGGGCACCAGCGGGAGGTGGCGGCCGCCCAAGGTCCGCCCAGTCCTCCCGGAGGCGCCGGACCGTCCGAGGGTCACCGGCGGGCTGTGACCGGTCACTGCACCGCGCGGTTCGCCGCCCCGTCCCTTGGTCCCCTTGGTGGGCTGGGTGACGAAGGGCCACGTGAGCATGACACTGGGTAACGGCCGCATACGCGTCGGCGCCGCCCCGCGGAACCCGCGGCGGCGGCACCGGCGCCTGTGCTGTGCGGTTGTCGTGGCCCGAGCCGTCTCCCCGAGTGGACGGCGCCGGGCTGCTCTGAGCCTGGCCTCGTTAACTCTCCGCCAGGATGTGTGAGAGCTCTGTGTCGAGGTCGAAATGGCGATGCTCCGTGCCGGGCGGGACCGCGGCGTCCGTTCGCTTCAGGAAGGACTCCAGGGCCCGCGCCGGGGCCTCGAGCAGGGCCTCGCCCTCCGGCGAGCTCAGGGCGATGCAGACGACGCCCTGACCGTGACTGCGGGACGGCCAGACGCGGACGTCGCCGGTGCCTGTGGGCCTGTGCAGGCCCTCAGCGAGGAGGTCGCGGGCGAACACCCACTCGACGGTCTCCTCGGCTCCGGTGTGGAAGGTGGCGTGCACGGCATACGGATCGGCCGTGTCATACCGCAGTCCTGCGGGAACAGGCAGTGAGGACTCGCTCGACACAACGAGGCGCAGGTGCAGCTCGCAGCTGACCGTGGTGTTCATAAGCGCCAGGGCCTTTCGCTCAGTGTGCGCTCGGGGATTCGCACGTCGGCGAAATCGACATGCCACCTACGGTGCCGTTGTAAACCCCTCTGAGCGTTTTGCGTGGCTTTAGGTAGCTCGTCCGGCCGAGTGTGAGTTCGTCGACAAGAGCCATTCCGGTGATTGGCGTTTCCCGTCCGGTAGGGTTTGGCCGTATGAATACGGGGAGTGACGAGCCGGGGGAGGTCGCCGTGGTAGCCGACGCAGGGGCAGAGTCCCAGGAACCCGAGCTGGGCTCACGGGCGCCGGGATTCATCAAGGAGCGCCGGGCCCTGCACCTGAGCTGGCAGGTCGGCGTCTTCGTCGCGGGGCTCGCGGTGGTCGTGGCGGGCGCGCTCATGCTTGTCCTGCCCGGCCCCGGCTGGCTGGTGATCTTCGGCGGCATGGCGATCTGGGCGACCGAGTTCGTCTGGGCGCAGCTGGTGCTGCGCTGGACGAAGCGCAAGGTCACCGAGGCGGCACAGCGTGCGCTCGACCCGAGGGTCCGGCGGCGCAACGTGATCCTCACGAGCGTCGGTCTGGTGATCATCGCCGTGCTGGGCGGGATCTACGTGTGGAAGTTCGGGCTCGAGATGCCGTGGAACATCGATCAGTGACCGGCGGACGGATGGCCGGGGCACGGTGACCGAGGAGCGGTCGCCGGGCGGACGCTGACCTTGGCGAGGTCCTCCCGCGTCCGGGGCCGCCTGTCGGCGGTCACCTGCCGGGGGCTCGACTCAGGTCGGCCGCGGCGCTCGGCGACCCGCACCGCAGCCTCCTCCGCGGCACCTGCCCCGCAGCCCACCGCGGCCGCCGCCTGGTCGGAAGCATCCCCTGACATGCGGTAATGTTCTCTCTGCGCCCGGGCGATTAGCTCAGTGGGAGAGCGCTTCGTTCACACCGAAGAGGTCACTGGTTCGAACCCAGTATCGCCCACCCCGGATCTGCGGCCCGGAGGCTTCCAGCCTCCGGGCCGCAGCCGTGTCCACGGGCGACCTTCCAGTGGCACGCACTCCAGCACTGCCGTGCCCGGTTCGGCCTCCGCCTGCCCTCACCCTCCGCCTGCCCTCGCAATGGGGGCAGGCGCTCGCCGACGGGAGCAGGTCCGCGAGGCGCCCACAGGCGCCGCAGACGTCCTGTTCGGCCCCGCACGCCCGCGTCGCCGCGACCGGTCGCCGGCCAGACCCCAGACCGTCCCGGCAACGGACCGTCCCGGCGACAGGCCGGGCGGTCCGCCCGACCCGTATCCGGGTGCCTGTGCCTCTCGCCCGGACCCGATGGTGCGGCACCCGGCCGCCGCACCCGGCCCCAACACCCCCCCGACAGCGCCGAATCCCGGCCACACCCGCCCATGAGCCCGCCCGCGATGCGGTGTTGCGATCCGGACCCGTCGTTGAAACGCTTCGAGTAAATCCTGTCAGAATCGTTGACGGGGCCCCACCCTCTCCGTACCTTGTGCCAGCAAGCGCTTACTTGAAACGATTCACGACAAGTCATGATGTGGCGGGGAGGCCCAACTGTGCGTGCCGACGAGTCTATTGGGAGGCGGAAGCTCCTCAAGGCGGGGGGTGCTTCGCTGGCCACTGTGGGGCTGATGGCAGCCGGCTGCGGGGGAGGCAGCGGCTCGGGCAGCGGAGGGACCGTCACCCTCCGCCACGCCTGGTGGGGCGGCGAGCCGCGCGCGGTGGCGATCAAGAAGTGCATCGCGCTGTTCGAGAAGAAGTACCCGAAGATCAAGATCCAGCCGGAATTCACCGACTACGCCGCATTCTGGGAGAAGTTCCAGACTCAGGCCGCGGGTGGAAATCCGCCGGACGTCTTCCAGAACGCCGTCGGTTTCCTGCGCAAGTACGACAAGCGCGGCGTGCTGATGGACCTCAACTCGCAGATCAAGGCCGGGAATCTCAGCCTTGACGGCTTCCGCAACGGCGTGGAGGCCAACGGCCAGGTGGACGGCAAGCAGCTCGGTATCCCGGTCGGTGCCAACACCATGTCGCTCGTCATCGACAACAAGATCTTCGAAAAGGCCGGAATCAAGCCAGAGTTCGGCTGGACCTGGGACGAGTACTTCGACGCACTCCAGCACATCAAGGACACCCAGAAGATAGCCGGAGACACCGGCTACTTCGGGATCATGTACCTCTACGACCTGTATCTGCGCCAGAACGGCAAGGCGTTCTTCACCGACACCGGCCTCGGATTCACGGAGGACGACCTCATCCCGTGGTGGGAGGACGGCTACAAGCGCGTCAAGTCCGGTGTGGTCTGCGACCCGAAGAAGGTCGCCCAGGTCGCGCCCAAGTCCGCGCTGTCGGCCGGGCTCGCGGCGTCCGAGTTCACCTGGGACAACTTCTCCGTCCGCTACGCAGGCGAAGGTCACCCCAATATCGGCCTCGCGCCGATCCCAACCGTGGACGGCAAGGACACCGGCCAGTACCTCGGCTCGCTGATGCTGTCGATATCCAACAAGACCAAGTACCCCAAGGAAGCCGCCCAGTTCATCGACTTCATGGTCCACGACCCGGAGGTCGGCAAGATCATGGGCTACGACCGCGGCATCCTGCCCACCGACGAGCAGTACGAGGCCTACACGCCGTCCGACGACCAGAACAAGGCGATCGCCGCGTTCGAGGAGGCGTGTCAGAAGGAGGGCGTGCTGGGCAAGATCACCCCGCACCCGTCCGGCGCCGACGTCGCCGAGGCCGCCTTCCTGCGCATCGCGGGCGACATGTCCCAGGGCAAGACCAAGGTGAACGCCGCGGTGAAGCAGTTCTTCAACGAGGCGAAGGCCGCCTTCGCGGCCTGAGGGGACATCGCACCATGACGCTCGTCAAGGACACGCCCGTCCTGGCCCCGAGCGAGCGCTCCTCCGGCCCCGCCGCAGCCAAGCGGCGGGGCCGGCGGGAGAGCCTCGCGGGCTATCTGTTCATGTCACCGTGGCTGGCGGGTTTCCTGCTGCTCACGGCCGGTCCGATGGTGGCGTCGTTCTACTACGCCTTCACCAGCTACAACCTGTTCACCTCGCCCCAGTGGGTCGGCCTCGACAACTTCACCGCGATGTTCGAGGATCCCCGCTGGCGCAAGTCGGTCGAGGTCACCCTCAAGTACGTGGTGATCGGCACCCCGTTGAAGCTGCTGCTCGCGCTCGGCGTGGCGCTGCTGCTGGCGCAGAGCAGGCGCGGCCAGGGCCTGTACCGGGCGGCGTTCTACATGCCGTCGCTGATCGGTGCGAGCGTCTCGGTCGGCTTCGTGTGGCGGGCGCTGTTCTCCGACAACGCGATCGTGGACAGCGGCCTGAAGGCCTTCGGCTGGAACCTGGGCGGCTGGATCGGCGACCCTGACCTCGTCCTCTACTCCCTGGTGGCGCTCACCGTCTGGCAGTTCGGCGCCCCCATGGTCATCTTCCTTGCCGGTCTCAAGCAGGTCCCGCGGGAGCTGTACGAGGCGGCCGAGGTGGACGGCGCGGGCCCGCTGCGCAGGTTCTGGAGCATCACGCTCCCGATGATCTCCCCGGTGCTGTTCTTCAACGTCCTGCTGGAGACCATCCACTCATTCCAGATCTTCGGCTCCGCGTACGTCGTCTCCGACACGTCCTGCGGCCCGGCTGACGGCACGCTCGTCTACACCTGCTACCTGTACCAGAAGGCGTTCAAGGAGACGCAGATGGGCTTCGCGTCCGCGATGGCCTGGATGCTGCTGCTCGCGGTCGCACTGGTCACCGCGGTGCTGTTCTGGTCGCAGAAGAAGTGGGTGCACTACGAGGAGGGCGCCAAGTGAGCACCGCCAACGCCACCGTTCCTACGGCGGGTTCGCGCCGCAGGACCGGCTCCGTCATCTGGCACGTCTCCGCCATCGCGGTCCTGGCCGTCGTCCTCTACCCGGTGCTGTGGGTGATCGGGGCCTCGTTCAAGCCCGGCGAAGACATCATCGGATCGCTGGACCTGTTCCCGGCCGATCCGATCCTGTCCAACTTCTCCGGGCTCGCGGACGGGATGGCCAACATCCCCACCTCCACCTTCTTCCTCAACTCGCTGATGTATGCGGGCCTCGCGGTGGCCGGCGTGGTCGTCTCGAGCTCGCTCACCGCGTACGCGTTCGCGAAGATCCAGTTCAGGGGACGGAACGTGCTGTTCTCCCTGATGATCGGGACCCTGCTGCTCCCGTATCACGTGCTGCTGATCCCGCAGTACGTGATGTTCCAGAAGCTCCAGCTCACGGACACGTATGTGCCGCTGCTGGCCGGCAAGTTCCTCGCCACGGAGGCCTTCTTCGTCTTCCTGATGGTGCAGTTCATGCGCGGCCTGCCGCGCGAGCTGGACGAGGCGGCCCGCCTGGACGGGTGCGGCCACCTGCGGATCTACTGGTCCGTCGTGCTGCCGCTGACCCGGCCCGCGATCATCACCACGGCGATCTTCACCTTCATCAACGCCTGGAACGACTTCATGGGTCCGCTGATCTACCTCAACAACCCGGACCGGGCCACGGTGTCGCTCGCCCTCATGATGTTCCGCGACCAGCAGGGCATCTCCGACTACGGCGGCATGATCGCCATGGCGATGGCCGCGCTCGTGCCGGTGCTCGCCTTCTTCCTCGCCTTCCAGCGCTACCTGATCGACGGCATGGCGACCTCCGGACTGAAGGGCTGAGACGGCCATGGCGTTCCGTACGGATGCGGCCCGGACCACCGCTCGTCAGGCCCGCAAGGCCCACAAGGCCCGGCAGAAGGCCCGTAAGGCGTCCCAGGAGTCCGTCCTCGCCGAGAGGTTCGGTCTGTTCGCCGAGTGCCTGCTCACCGGGGTGTGGATCACGGTGGCCGCGCTGCCGCTGGTGACCTACCCGGCCGCGTTCGCCGCCGGGGCGCGGCACCTGCGGCGGCGGATCGCCCACGAAGGCGGTGGCCTGCGGGAGTTCGCGGGCGACTTCCGGCACGCGGTGCGCCGCGGCTGGCTCGCCGGCCTCGCCGGGTGGGCCGCGGCGGCCGTGGTCTGGGTGGACGTCCAGGCCGTACGCGCGGGGCTGCCCGGCGGCCGCCTGGTGGCCGCCGTCGGGATCTTCGCCCTGATCGGTCTGGTCGTCGCGGGGCTGCGCGCCGCGGCCGTCTGGGAGGCCGGAGCGTCCTGGCGGACCCTCCTCGCGGCCGCCGGGCGCCGCACCGTACTGGACCCTGCCGGATCCTTCCTGCTCGTCGGCGGACTGGTCGTGGTGGCCGTGTCCGCCTGGGTCACGCCGCCGCTGGCGGTCCCCGTGCTGGGGGCCGTCGCGGCGGCGGCCGTCGCCGTCGAGAAGCGGTACATGCGCGACTGACCCGCCCACCCCGTGTCCCACTGACCCGCCCACCCGGTGGCCGCGTCGCCGCGGCCGGCCACCGGAGCCTTCGCAGGCCGGCGCCCCAGGCGCCGCGCCGCTCTCTGTCATGCCCCTGACCTCCGCTTCCTGACCTACCCGCACGTCGAACGGAAAGGAAAGGCCATGTCTCCCATCCCCCGCAGGTCCGTCCTCAAGGCGGCCGCCGTCGCCGGTGCCGCCGCCCAGTTCAGCTGGGCGTTGGGCACGCAGGACGCGTCCGCCGCGACGAGAGCCGAGGCCGCGGCTGCGGCCGCGGAACCGGATCCGGTGACGCTCAACTGGCTCGAGGACGGCGGCCTCGGCGCCGCCCCCGGCTCCACCGTCGGCGTGCCCTGGCCGAAGGGCGCGTACGACAAGGACCAGACCTTCGCGCTGGCGACCGAGGACGGCAAGGAGGTGCCCGTCCAGAGCTGGCCGCTCGCGTACTGGCCCGACGGCTCGCTGAAATGGACCGCACACGCCATCGGCCCCCAGACGGTCGCCGACACGTTCACGCTCACCGCCGGGGCGCCCGCCGAGCCCGAGAAGAAGATCACGGTCGACAAGAGCGGCGGCACCATCGACATATCGACCGGTGTCATCACCGCCAAGATCGGCAAGAGCGGCTCCACCCTGGTCAAATCCGTCACCCGCGGCTCGACCGAGATCGCCAAGAACGGGCGCCTCGTCCTGCTCCGCCAGGGCGAGCTCGAGGACGGCGACCAGGGCACGCAGAAGTACGAGCGGTTCGACAGCGCCATCTCCGAGGTCAAGGTCGAACAGGACGGACCGGTCCGTGCCGTCGTCCGCATCGATGGCAAGCACCGCCGCGGCGACCGCGCCTGGCTGCCCTTCTCCATCCGGCTTTACTTCTACGCGGGCGCCGAGTCGTTCCGCATGGTGCACACCATCACCTTCGACGGCTCCCAGGAGCCCGGAAAGGCCAGCGGCGACTTCATCCGCGGCCTCGGCGTGCGCTTCACGGTGCCGATGCGCGACGAGGCGTACGACCGGCACATCCGTATCGGCGGCGACGAAACCGGACTGCTGCGCGAGGCCGTCAAGGGCATCACCGGCCTGCGCCGCGACCCGGGTGCTGCCGTGCAGGCAGCACAGTTCGAGGGCAAGAAGCTCCCGGACCCCGCCACCTGGGACCAGCGGGTCACCAGCCGCCTGCACCTCATCCCCACCTGGGGTGACTACACCCTCTCGCAGCTCTCCGCCGACGGCTTCACGCTGCGCAAGCGCACCAAGAAGGGCCACGGCTGGATCGCCGCGGGCGGCGGCCGCAGGGCCAGCGGCTTCGGATACGTCGGCGGAGCGAGCGGCGGACTCTCCTTCGGCCTGCGGGAGTTCTGGGAGAAGTTCCCCGCCCAGCTCGACATCCGGGACGCGCACACCGACGAGGCCGAGGTCACGCTCTGGCTCTGGTCGCCCGAGGCGCAGCCCATGGACCTGCGCTTCTACCACGACGGCCTCGGCCAGGACACCTACGCCGAGCAGCTCGAGGGCCTCAACATCACGTACGAGGACTACGAGCCGGGCTTCGGCACCCCCTACGGCATCGCCCGCACCAGCGAACTCCTCTTCTGGGCCAACGACTCCACACCCAGCCCCGAGACCCTCGCCCAGCAGGTCGACGCCGTCCGCACCCCGCCGCAGCTGACCGCGCCGCCCAAGCAGCTCATCAAGGCCAAGGTCTTCGGCGGCCTCTTCTCCGAGCCCGACCGCTCCACGCCCGCCAAGGCGAAGATCGAGGACCACCTGGACTTCCTGTTCACCTACTACAAGGACCAGGTGGACATGCGCCGGTGGTACGGCTTCTGGGACTACGGCGACATCATGCACTCGTACGACCCGGCCCGGCACCAGTGGCGTTACGACGTCGGCGGCTACGCCTGGGACAACTCCGAGCTCTCGCCCGACCTGTGGCTCTGGTTCGCGTACCTGCGCAGCGGCCGCGCCGACATCTTCCGCTTCGCGGAGGCCATGACCCGGCACACCGGCGAGGTCGACGTCTACCACCTGGGGGAGTGGGCAGGCCTCGGCACCCGCCACGGCGTGCAGCACTACGCCGACAGCGCCAAGCAGCAGCGCATCGCCAACACCACCTACCGGCGCTACTACTACTTCCTCACGGGCGACGAGCGGGTCGGTGACCTCATGCACGCCAACGTCGACTCCGACGAGACGTTCCTCGTCCTCGACCCGATCCGCAAGATCCGCACCGAGCCGTACACGCCCGACCGGCACGCGCTGTCGATCGGCTTCGGCACCGACTGGAGCGGTCTGGTGTCGGCCTGGCTCACCGAGTGGGAGCGCATGGGCCCCAAGTGGGAGAAGGCCAAGGCGCGTGTGCTCTCCACGATGGAGACCATCGCGGCCCAGCCCAACGGCTTCGTGCAGGGCAGCGGTCTTTACGACCTCGATACCGGCAAGTTCGCGATCGCTGACAAGCCCGTCGTCGGCGTCTCGCACCTGTCGGCCGTCTTCGGCCTGAACGAGTTGTGCGCCGAGCTGATCGACCTGGTCGACATGCCCAAGTTCAACGAGGCGTATTTCGACTACTGCCGCTACTTCAACGCCACCAAGGCCGAACAGGCGGCCCGCTACGGCTCCAACTTCGGCTCGCTGCTGCTCTTCCAGGGCCACTCGCGCCTGGACGCCTACGCGGCCGTCCAGACCGGCGACGAGAAGCTCGCCAAGCGGGCATGGGACAAGTTCTACAACTCCGACGGGTACAAGGAATCGGCCCCGTGGAAGACGGAGAAGGTGAGCGGACCGGTCACCCTGGTGCCCGGCAGCGAGGCCAACTGGGTCTACACCAACGACACGGCGCTGTACGGCCTCGCCGCCATCGAGAACCTGGCTCTCCTCGGCGACAGGATGCCGTAGCCGGCGGCTAGTTCATCTTGTCCAGCACCTCCCGCACCCGCCGGGCGTCCCGGATCCGCTGCTCGTACGTCGCACCGACGGCGAGCAGCAGGAGCCCGGCGAGTGCGGGAGGCACCCAGCGGGGCAGCGCGCCCGCTATCTGGACGAGGTACGGGGCGAGTTCGTGCAGCGCGTCCAGGGTGAGCACGACTCCGCCGATGAGGAGCGGCGCCTGGAGGTGGTGCCGGGCGCCCAGCAGGGTGACCAGGAGCGCCGCCGCGCCGAGCAGCAGCGGACGCAGCCAGTGCGGATCGCCCCAGGCCGCGACGAGGCTCGGCACGAGCGTGGCGGCGAGCCCTGGGCCGTACGCCGTCCATGACGAGGCGCCCGGGTCACGGCGCCTGCGCAGGGCGCCGACGAGCAGCGCCGGGACGGTCACCGGCAGCGTGTACGCCTCCGGCGTTTCCACGTCCCAGGAGGCCAGCCGCACCCAGGTCGCCAGGACGAACAGGGCGGCTGCCGCATAGCCGACGGGGCGGCGATCGGACCGGACGGCGGTGCCCGCGGCGATCACGCCGCACAGGGCGAGCACCAGGGCGAGCATCGGCGGGTCGGCGACGGTCAGAGCGACGGCGAGAAGTCCGGCGACGGCTCCGGTCACCTCCACCGGCACGGTCGCCGGCGAGCCGGAGGAGCCGCCGAACCGCACGGCGAGCAGGGCCGCGGCCACGGGCACCGCCAGGACGAGCAGCGCCGTGTGCTCAGGCCGCCAGCCCGCTGAGGCGCCGATCGCGCAGGTCAGCGCAGAGGCGTACGCAAGCGCGGCCGGGGCCGTGACAGGAGCCAGACGCGCGAACCACGAGGCCGCCGCGAACAGCACGGTCAGGGCGACGAGCACCACCAGCGTCGCGGTCTCGGAGGCGAGGGACAGGAAGGCGAGGGAGAGCGAGGTCGCCAGCGAGAGGACGACGGCGGTCACGCGCGCGTGCGGGGACAGGCGGGCAGTCGCCGCTGCCACAAGGGCGGCCACCGTCGTGATGCCCTGGGCCGACAAGCCGATCTCATAGGAGAGTTCGAAGACCGCAGGGAGGACGAGCGCGGTCGCCCAGGTCAGAACCAGCACACCGGTCAGGGCCCGCGGACGCCAGATCGCGTTCCGGACGACCGCCGCCAGCACACCGGCGATGACGGCCAGGACGACAGCGGCCGCCGCCGCGTACGGCGGCCACGGGACGTCGGCCGTCACCGCGGCGCGGGCGTCCGACGGCACGCCGGTCCAGGGCCGCACCGCCCAGCCGACAGGACCGAGCAGCGCGACCCCGACGACCGGCAGGGCCCAGAGCAGCGCCAGCCCCTGGACCGCGCCGGAGGCCCACGCGAGGCCGCGGCCCACCGGCTCGGGAAGCCGCCCGCGTACCGCCGCCAACAGCGCGACACCACCCGCCAGATAACCGATGACCGTCCAGTCGCCGGGCAGGACCGCACGCAGGACCCCGCCGAGCGCCGCGACCAGCAGGAGACCGCCGGTCAGTGCCGTACCCGTGGCCGTGCCTGGTTTCGGCAAACGCCACGCGGCACCCAGCGCGATCACCGCCCCGAGGGTCAGCAGGACCCCTGCACGGGCGGCGGCGCCAGGGCCGACCGCGTCCCAGGAGAGCCAGCCGGCCGCCAGTACGCCCCCGCCGCCCATGCCGTACGCGCCGACGGCGGCGACCACCCGCACGGACCTGGCGGCGCTCCGGAGGGCCACCATCGTGTCGAACCCGGCCGTCACCAGGAGCGCGGCCGTGATCCAGTACGGACCCGCGGCGACCGCGATCGCCCAGAGAAGCAGCGGGAGCTGGGCAGCGGCCAGAGCGGCGGGCAGGGGCAGGCGGAGCGGGAGGCGCCGGACCTGCTCCGGCGCAGGGTGGTCCAAGGCGGGGGAGGCGACGCCGGGCAGCAGACCGAGCCCCCGGCCGTACGCC
Source organism: Streptomyces jeddahensis (assembly GCF_001642995.1). Classification (GTDB taxonomy): domain Bacteria; phylum Actinomycetota; class Actinomycetes; order Streptomycetales; family Streptomycetaceae; genus Streptomyces; species Streptomyces jeddahensis. Next base: position 51,111 of record NZ_LOHS01000069.1, on the reverse strand, counting down.
GCCCACACCCCGGCCAGCACGCCCGACGCGGCCGCCGCGTACCCCGTGCCGTCCACGTCCGTGAGCGCGGCCGCGTGCAGGGCGTAGGCGTCGAGCACCGTCAGCGCGAGTCCGAGCCCGGCCACCGACTCGGCCGTCGAGCGCAGCCCGCGCCGCAGCAGCGGCACCGGCGCGGCGAGTGCGGCCAGCGTGACCGAGCCGAGCACCAGGGCCCGCCCGGCGATCCCGAGGTGTCCCCAGCTGACCAGCGTGAAGGCCGTCGCGGCGACGGTGAGCAGGACGCCGCCGAGCAGGAGGAGCACGTTCTGGACGCGCGGCGCGGAGGCCTCGGGACGGGGTGCGACAGGTACCGGCGGGACCGGCTGCGCCTGCAGCGCGGCGACCAGCCAGGCGCGCCGCGCCAGCAACTGGGCCCGGCGGGCATCGAGTTGCCGCAGCTCGGCGTCGAGGAGCCGCAGCTCGTCGGCCGGGGGCGGGATGTGTGTCATGCCCCGGAGTGTGGTCCCCGTCACGTCGTACGGCATGAGTGCGCGTACTCAGAACGTACTCAGCTCGCACACAGGGAGGCTCCGCACGGGCACACTCGGTACATGGACTGGTGCCACTACCGCTTTCGCAGCGTCTGGAACCTTCCGGCACAGCCGCACCGGGTGTACGCGGTGCTGGAGCGGGCCGAGGAGTATCCGCGCTGGTGGCCGCAGGTACGGGAGGTGACTCCCCTCGGCAGCCGGCTTGGTGTGGCCCGCTTCCGTTCCCTCCTGCCGTACGACCTCGTCGTCACCGCCCATGAGCGGCGGCGGGATCCGGCAGCCGGGGTGCTGGAGGTCGGCATGACCGGCGATCTGGAGGGCTGGGCTCGCTGGACGGTCGCCTCGGCGCCCGGCGGCAGCGGCACGCGCGCGTGGTACGACCAGGAGGTCGAGGTCCGCAAGCCGGTCATGCGGCGGCTCGCCGTGCCCGCGCGTGGTCTGTTCCGTGCCAACCACGCCCTGATGATGCGCGGCGGGCGCCGCGGACTGACCGCCCTGCTGAGTTCGGTCTGACGGGGCGCCCTGCTGAACGCGGTTTGAACGACACCCACCGGGCCCTGTATGGTTCAGTGCGTTCCCGGGCGATTAGCTCAGTGGGAGAGCGCTTCGTTCACACCGAAGAGGTCACTGGTTCGAACCCAGTATCGCCCACCCGGAGAGGCCGGTCCGCCAGCAGGCGGGCCGGTTTTCTGTTGTGCCCAGCGTCCTGTCGTGCTCAGGCCGCCGCCGGCAACTCCGGCCGCAGCGGCCACGCCGGGTCCACCGCCTCCTGTGTGCCGCTCCGGGCGAACCAGGCCTGCAGCCCACGCGCCTGTGCCGCATGCCATACCGCCTGCAGCGTGTGGAGCTCGGCCGCCGACAGCCGCTCGAGGCGGGCCGCGAACCGCCGGCCTATCGCCCGTACGACGTCCAGGGCGGCCTGCGCGTCGGCCGCCGCGTCATGGGCGCCGTCCAGCACCACGCCGTAGTGCTCGCACAGATCGGTCAGCGTGCGACGGCCCTTGCGGTAGCGGTCCAGGTGCTTGTCCAGAACCCGCGGATCGAGCACGCACAGCGGGGAGCTCTCCAGGTAGTGGGAGAGAGAGGAGGCCCGATGCCGCCTCAACTCCCTGTCCAGCAGCGTCAGATCGAACGGCGCGTTCATCACCACGAGCGGGCGGCCCGCCGCCACATGCTCCGCGAGCGTCCTGGCCACCTCCTCCATCACCGGGGCCGGCCAGCGGCCGTTGCGGTGCAGGTGATCCTCCGTCAGTCCGTGCACCGCCGTGGCTGCTTCGGGCACCGGAACGCCCGGATTCACCAGCCAGCGGGTCACACGCGCGCGAAGCCCCGCGGCGTCCTGCACGACGACGGCGGCGGACACGATCCGGTCGGTCTCCACGTCCACGCCGGTGGTCTCGGTGTCGAAGGCAACCAGGGGCCCCTCGTACCAGCACGTCATACGCACACAACTCCTCGTTCACCCTTCGGCAGTTGACGTGCGTCCCCTGCCCCGACCTGGTGATACCCGGCCGTTTGCGGCGTACGCAGGGGGGAGACAACACAGATACGGGTCAGGGAACTTCAGTGGCTCGAACAGGGATTCAACGGGGATTCACCACAGCGGAAGGCTTGTTGGAGATGGCGCTCGCGCAGCCCGAAAGGGGCGGGCTGCTGCCCGAGCGGATTGCTCCGCCGCGCGGCTCGCTCGCCACCACCGCCTGTATGGAGACGCTGCAGGTGGGCTATCTGCATGCCGTCGCGGCCGCCGCGGGCTGCTCGCTGTCCCAGCCCTTTCCGGACAACGGCATCGACTGGCACGTCAGTCACAGCGCCCCCGGGCACACGGTCGACGACGAGGTCACCATCAAGGTGCAGCTCAAGGCCACGTACCAGATCCCGCCGAACCCGCCAGGGCCTGCCTTCTCGTTCACGCTCGACAACGCGCACCTGGCGAAGCTCGCCCGCACCCCGGTCTCGGTGCACAAGATCCTCGTCGTGATGATCGTGCCCAGGTCCCAGGACGACTGGCTGCGCGCCGGACACGACCGGCTCGACCTGCGCCACTGCTGCTACTGGATCAACCTCGCCGGGCACCCCGTCACCGGCCGCCGCAGGACCACCGTGCGCATACCGACCTCGCGCATCTTCGACGACCGGGCGCTCTGCGAGATCATGACGCGGGTCGGGACGGGAGGAAAACCGTGACGCACCGTCCGATCGACGAGCCACTTCGCCCCGTAGGCGCCATGCGGGCGCACCCCGCCGACGCCGCGGCGCTCGGCGCGCAGCCGCCCGAGCCCGACCAGGTCGACCCCGCCGTGCTCAGCGCGCTGCTCCACCGCCACGGCTGGCAGCGCCGCGGCGGCGCCGCGGGGCGGTACGCGCGCTGGACCCCGCCGGGCCCGGGCAGCAGCCGTACGAGCCTGCTCGTGCCGGAGAGCCGCGCCTTCCCGGACAGCGAGGACCTGCTCGGCGAGGCTCTTGTCGCGCTGAGCCGCAGCGGCACGCCCGCCGCCCGCGAGGTGCTCGTCGGGCTCGCTGTGCCCAGCGACGAGATCCGCTGGTGGCGCGATGTGCCCACCGGGCCGGCGGGCGCCGCGGCCTGGCCGGCGGAGGAGCAGCTGAGGACCGCCGCACGGCAGGTGCTCCTCGCCGCGGCACTCGCGGTGCGCGGGCGCGCCGGGTACCACGGGGCCCGCCACCGGCGGCCAGCTGCGGCGTCGCTCGAGAGCGTCCTGGTGGGGGCCGCGCCGGGCGGGCGCCAGCTCACCGCGTTCGTTCCCCTCACACCGGGGCGCCCCCTGGCCGTACGGCTCCATCAGGCGCTCTACGCGGCCCGCGAGGCCATCGACTACCGGCGGGCCACCGGCGGCATGGACGCCTTCGACGGAGCCGTCGAGGCGGGCGTCAGCCATGAGCTGACGGAGGCGCTGGTCGCCCTGGTCCGCGGCTCGCAGGGCGCCCGCATCGCCGTGGAGTGGGCCCCGGCCGCCGGGGTCCCCGAAGGGTGCGCGACGCCCGCAGAGCCGGTCGAGTTCTCGCCCGGCGACCTGTCCGTACTGCGTGAGGCGAGCGCGCGCTACATGCGCGTGGAGCCGTCGGTTCCGGTGCGTCTCACCGGCACCGTGGTGCGTATGCGCAGGTCAGGGCCGCGCGGCGAGGGCACGGTGCGGCTGCGTGTCATTGCGGGCGCGGAGGTGCCGCACGTACGCCTGACGCTGGACGAGGAGGCGTACCGGATAGCCGGACACGCGCATCTCGTCGGGCTGCCGATCCGGGTGCACGGGAGGCTGGAGAGCCGTGGCGGCTTCCGCAGGCTGACCGGGGCGTCCGGGGTGGCACCCGTGCAGGTGGACGACGCCGAGCGGGACCGGCTGATGAAGTCCCTCCAGGAGAACCTCGACTTCCTCGAGGAGGCGTGTGGCGCCGACGACTGACCTCTGCCGGGCGGTGCTCAGGCTGTCGGACGGTGGGCGTAGAGGTCCCGCAGGAGGGCGATCTCCGCGCCGTGGTGCAGCATCTCGCGGTTGATGTGCAGGACGAGTGTGGCCATGGGCTCCTCCGCGTACGGGCCCTCGGCCGGGCCGCACGGGCGGGCGAGGCCGCTCTCGCCCAGGCCGCGCACCCCGGCCGTCCACTCCGCGTACGCGGCGTCCAGCCGGTCGAGGGCCTCCGAGGCCGTGCCGGGATAGTCGTACGTCGTGTAGTCCACGGGCGCCGCCCCGAAATGCGAGGCGTTACGGGCTCCCAGGACGCCCACCAGAATGTGTCCCAGGCGCCAGGCGATCGTCGTCACTGGCGCGGGCTGCGGCTCGGGGTACGCGTAGTCGATGGCGAAGTCACCGGAGCCGGCCGCCATCGGAGCGGTGCTCGTGCCGCGCCTGCGCACGCTCCAGCAGTCGGGCACCGGCTCCCAGAAGTACTCGTCGTCGGTCAGCCCCACCAGGCGAAGGCGCAGCTGGTGGCCCCAGTGCCAGTCGAGCTGGTCGAAGAGGAGCTTGTTCCAGTCGAGTGCCATGCGGCTCACACTAGGACGCCGGGCGCGTGGCGGCCCGCTGACCGCCCGTGTCCGGGAAACCGTTTCGCGACCGGGCCCGGCGAGTCGGTACGATCCGTTAGTGCGTCGCTTATCTGGTGGCGTGCGCAATCCACCTTCAGGCAGGAGAGACCGGTGTCAGACGTCCGTGTGATCATCCATCGCGATTCCGAGCGGGAAGAGCGCGTGGTGACGACGGGCACTACGGCCGCCGACCTCTTCGCCGGTGAGCGCACCATCGTCGCGGCCCGCGTGGACGGGCAGCTGAAGGACCTCGCGTACGAGATCAAGGACGGCGAGAAGGTCGAGCCCGTCGAGATCTCCTCCGAGGACGGGCTGAACATCCTGCGGCACTCGACCGCGCACGTCATGGCGCAGGCCGTGCAGGAGCTCTTCCCCGAGGCCAAGCTGGGCATCGGCCCGCCGGTCAGGGACGGCTTCTACTACGACTTCGACGTCGAGCGGCCGTTCACCCCCGAGGATCTCAAGGCCATCGAGAAGAAGATGCAGGAGATCCAGAAGCGCGGCCAGCGCTTCTCGCGGCGCGTCGTCACCGACGAGGCCGCACGCGAGGAGCTCGCCGACGAGCCGTACAAGCTGGAGCTCATCGGCCTCAAGGGCTCCGCGTCCTCGGACGACGGCGCGAACGTCGAGGTCGGCGCGGGCGAGCTGACCATCTACGACAACCTCGACGCCAAGACCGGCGAGCTGTGCTGGAAGGACCTCTGCCGGGGTCCGCACCTGCCCACCACCCGGAACATCCCGGCGTTCAAGCTGATGCGGAACGCGGCGGCGTACTGGCGCGGCAGCGAGAAGAACCCCATGCTGCAGCGCATCTACGGCACCGCCTGGCCGTCCAAGGACGAGCTCAAGGCGCACCTGGAGTTCCTCGCCGAGGCGGAGAAGCGCGACCACCGCAAGCTCGGCGCCGAGCTGGACCTGTTCTCCATCCCGGACCAGATCGGCTCCGGTCTCGCGGTCTTCCACCCCAAGGGCGGCATCATCCGCCGGGTCATGGAGGACTACTCGCGGCGACGCCACGAGGAAGAGGGCTACGAGTTCGTCTACACCCCGCACGCCACCAAGGGGAAGCTCTTCGAGACCTCGGGCCACCTGGACTGGTACGCCGACGGCATGTACCCGCCCATGCAGCTCGACGAGGGCGTGGACTACTACCTCAAGCCCATGAACTGCCCGATGCACAACCTGATCTTCGACGCGCGCGGCCGCTCGTACCGTGAACTGCCGCTGCGCCTGTTCGAGTTCGGGACCGTGTACCGGTACGAGAAGTCGGGCGTGGTACACGGCCTCACCCGCGCCCGCGGCTTCACCCAGGACGACGCGCACATCTACTGCACCAAGGAGCAGATGGCGGACGAGCTCGACTCGACGCTGACCTTCGTACTGAACCTGCTGCGCGACTACGGTCTGACCGACTTCTACCTCGAGCTGTCCACCAAGGACCCGGAGAAGTTCGTCGGCTCCGACGAGGTCTGGGAGGAGGCCACCGAGACGCTGCGCAAGGTGGCCGAGAAGCAGGGCCTCCCGCTGGTCCCGGACCCGGGCGGCGCGGCCTTCTACGGCCCGAAGATCTCCGTCCAGGCCAAGGACGCCATCGGCCGCACCTGGCAGATGTCCACCGTGCAGCTGGACTTCAACCTGCCGGAGCGCTTCAACCTCGAGTACACCGGCCCGGACGGTTCCAAGCAGCGGCCGGTGATGATCCACCGCGCGCTGTTCGGCTCGATCGAGCGTTTCTTCGCGGTACTCCTCGAGCACTACGCGGGTGCGTTCCCGGCGTGGCTGGCTCCAGTGCAGGCCGTCGGCATCCCCGTCGGTGACACCCACGTGCCGTACCTGCAGGAGTTCGCGGCCGAGGCCAAGAAGCGCGGCCTGCGGATGGAGGTCGACGCCTCGTCCGACCGGATGCAGAAGAAGATCAGGAACCAGCAGAAGCAGAAGGTCCCCTTCATGATCATCGTCGGTGACGACGACATGCAGGCCGGGACGGTCTCCTTCCGCTACCGCGACGGTTCGCAGGAGAACGGCATTCCGCGCGAGGAGGCGCTCGACAAGATCGTTGACGTGGTGGAGCGCCGGATCCAGGTCTGAGGCACCGACCGTTCACGTGGGTTCAGGGCCCCGGGGACTTCCCCGGGGCCCTTTCTCCGTGCACGCGGTCTCCCTGCGCGTGCGCCCGAGTGCCTCTCGCCTGGCCCGCGCGTGCCTCGTCCTCTCGCTTGAACACCTGGATGAGCCAGGACGAGAACGAGCCGGTTGCGGCGGCGAGCAGGGCCAGGCCGCAACACATCAGTCCGACGGCGACCAGGCGCCCCATCGGTGTCACCGGCACCACGTCGCCGTAACCGACGGTCGCGAGCGTGGAGCACGTCCACCAGACGGCCTCCCCGAACGTCCGGATGCTGGCGCCTTCCGCCGTGTGTTCGGCGTGGTAGACGGCGAGGGCCCCGGAGAAGCCGAGCAGGACCACCGACATGCTCGCGTAGGCCATCACGCGCGCGTACACGGCCAGCCGCGGTTCATGTCGCCGGCGCTGCATCGCCTCGTAGAGCCGTACGAAGCGCAGGGGCCGGAGCAGAGGCAGCAGGAGCACGATCGTGTCCAGCCAGTGTTTCCGTACGAACCGGATTCCTTGGCCGCTCGTGCGCCACAGCACCGCGTAGTCCACGACGAACAGGCCCCAGGAGGCGATGGCCACCGTGAGACAGGCGTCGCGCCAGTGGTCGGGCAGGGAGTCGCCGAGCACCCACACCGCGTACGCGGCGAGATACACGAGCGATGCCACACCGAGCGGGATCTCCGTCCGGCTCTCCCAGCGTGCCTGCCTGCTGCCGGGGTGTGACGAGCGGCTGTGGTGGTCCATCCGGCCAGCTTGGCCGGGTGCCGTACGGGGCCGCCCCGGCGACACGTTCCGAACGGGCGAAGCCATATGCTGCACAGCATGACGAGTGAGCCGGAGCAGCAGATCGGAGTGGGGACGCAGGACGCGTTCCAGCGTTTGTGGACCCCCCACCGGATGGCGTACATCCAGGGCGAGAACAAGCCGACCGGTCCGGGGGCGGACGACGGCTGCCCCTTCTGCTCGATCCCGGGCAAGTCCGACGAGGACGGGCTCGTCGTCGCACGCGGCGAGCATGTGTACGCGGTGCTCAATCTGTACCCGTACAACGGCGGCCACCTCATGGTCGTGCCCTACCGCCACGTGGCCGACTACACGGATCTGACCCGGCCGGAGACCGCCGAGCTCGCCGAGCTCACCAAGCAGGCCATGACGGCGCTGCGCAACGCCTCCGGTGCGCACGGCTTCAACATCGGCATGAACCAGGGCACGGTGGCGGGCGCTGGCATCGCGGCCCACCTGCATCAGCACATCGTGCCGCGGTGGGGCGGGGACACGAACTTCATGCCGGTCGTCGGCCACACCAAGGTGCTGCCGCAGCTGCTGGCCGACACCCGCAAGATGATCGCGGACGCCTGGCCCACGGCGTAGCCGCGGCCGGACGCATCGGCCGAGAACCCTCTACGCCTCGTACAGGTCCGCAGTCGTCGGCTTCGCGTCCTGGACCAGGTTGCTCAGGAACAGCGAGCGGGTGCCGAACTGCTCCGTGTCGACGCCGTTCTCGGCAAGCACCTTGATCGCCGCGGCGTGCACCACGCGCAGTACAGGCGTGGCGGTGCGCAGTGCGTCGTCGGCCATGAAGCGGTGCCGCCAGGGCTTGGCCGCCCAGGCGTGCCGCAGGCCGAACGGCTCGGGGAGCTTGATCTTGCCGCCCAGGAAGTCGAGCAGCGGCGGATACCAGGTGAAGGGGGCGCGCACCGCGAGGCGCACCACCTCATGGGGCTCGACCAGGGGCAGCTTCTTCTCGTAGGTCTCCCAGAACCTGACCGGCTTGTGGACCTCCTCCACCTTGGCCTTGGGCTTCGTGGTGAAGAGGGAGTGCACAGGCCCCAGCGCATGCCCGGTGACCTCGATGCGCAACGTCTCGTGCAGCACCGTCACGGTGATCAGCATGGTGATCACCAACTGGCCGTCCCAGAGCGTGAACTGCACACCCAGATAGTGGCGGTCACCGCTGCCGAACTGCTGCTCGTTGCAGATGCGCTGGACCTCGTGCTGCCTGATCTGGAAGGCCTCCACGTCCGTGCCGGTCGGCCGGGACACCTCGTCGGCGTTCTCACCGATGGGCGAGACGATCCAGTGCCGTATGGAGGGGGTGGGGAAGCCGCCGGTGTGCAGCGGGCCGCGTTCCAGCATCCGCAGCTGGTCGTGGATGGACCGGATGACGTCCCAGCTGCGGAAGGGGTGGATCTCCGTGCCCTTCTCGCGCGGCACAAGCTCCTCGGCGAGCTGCCAGCTGCCCCAGCGGGTGCCCATGCCCAGGATGCCCTTGGGCCCGGCGTAGAAGACGGTGTTGGACTGCTGCTCGGCGGTCAGCCGGGCCAGGCCCTGGCGGAGCCGCTCGGCCGCGGTCTCACCGGGGCTGCCCGGCACCGCCTCGGGGATCTTCGCGCCGACGCCCCCGCCGGCCAGCAGGCTGCCCCAGCGCTCGCGCATGTCCTTGGCGGTCCGCTCGCAGATCTGCCTCGCCCAGAACCAGCCGGCCACGGGTGCGACCATCGCCGCGCGCGTGTACCAGGCCCAGAAGCCGTCGAACGGCAGCCGGAGTAGGAAGACCACGGCCAGCACGCCCACGGCAGCCAGGACGGCGGTCGCCAGTACGGAGGCGCGCTTGTCCTCGGTCTTGGCGACCATGCTTCTGATCTGGAAGACCAGCAGCCACACCGCGAGGCCCGGCAGGAAGAGCAGCCCGCACAGCACCATCACGGCCGTGAGCCAGCTGTCGCGCTCGCGGCGGAGGCGGTTCGCGGCCAGGCAGTGCTCCACGACCGCCTGAGGTTCGGTTCCGAAGGACTGGATGAGCGGCTTGCGGGCGCCGCCCAGCATCCGGACCTGGACGGCACGCGCGAAGGCCTCGCCGAGGTTCGGCTTGAAGAGGTTCCACCAAAGGCCCTTCTTCAGCTCGCACTTGTGCCATTCGCTGTTGGCCTTGAGGATCTCCTCGACGTCGTTGTCCCGGTACGCGGCCGAGGCGAGGGCCATCGTCGCCGCCGTCTGGCCCGCGGAGCCCGACAGCGGAACCTGGGCCCCGGGCCTGAAATCGAATACGTCGTCCGCCACTGCCGCCCCCATCGCCGCCGCGCCTTCGATGCTGCGGCCCTTCCCGACTTCCTTGCCCCGCACACCTGTTGATCGGCTCATCGGCTTGATCGCCCATCAGCTTGATCAGGTCATCAGCGTATCGGGGAGCACCGACATCCGTCAGTGGGCCTACGGGGGCGCACACGCAGCACGTCAGGTGCGGTCGCACACCCAGCACGTCACCAGCGGCATGTGCAGGCGGGCAGGCCGAAGGCCGCCCGCCCAGAAGGGGATTGGGCGGATGGCCCCGGCGACCGGGCCGCCCGGCCGGGCCTCGGCGTGAGACCCGGACGGGACGTTTCAGCGATCGACTGCTGGAACTAGGCGGCCTCGCGGGCCTGTTCGCGGACCTTGTCGGCGATCCCCGGCGGCATCGGCTCGTGCCGTGCGTAGCGGCGGCTGAACCGCGCGGTGCCGTGCGAGATCGACCGCAAGTCCACCGCATAGCGGTCGATCTCGATCTCGGGAACCTCGGCCCGTACGAGCGTGCGCCCGCCGGGCGCCTGCTCGGTGCCGACCACCCGGCCGCGCCGCCCCGACAGATCGCTCATCACCGGGCCGACGTAGTCGTCGCCGACGAGTACCTGGACCTCGGCGACCGGCTCCAGCAGATGGATCCTGACGTCCGATGCGGCCTCCCGCAGCGCGAGGGCGCCCGCCGTCTGGAACGCGGCGTCGGAGGAGTCCACCGAGTGCGCCTTGCCGTCGAGCAGCGTGACCCGTACGTCGATGAGCGGATAGCCGGCGGCGACGCCCTTCGCGGCCTGGGCGCGCACGCCCTTCTCGACGGACGGGATGAACTGCCGCGGCACCGCGCCGCCGACGACCTTGTCCACGAACTCGATGCCCGAGCCGCCTGGCAGCGGCTCCACCTCGATCTCGCAGATCGCGTACTGACCGTGACCGCCCGACTGCTTCACATGGCGGCCGCGCCCGGCGGACTTGCCCGCGAACGTCTCCCGTAGGGAGACCTTGTGCGGTACGACGTCGACCTGCACGCCGTAGCGCCCGCGCAGCCGCTCCAGGACGACGTCCGCATGCGCCTCGCCCAGGCACCACAGCACCACCTGGTGGGTGTCCTGGTTCTGCTCCAGGCGCAGCGTCGGATCCTCCGCGACCAGCCGGGCGAGGCCCTGGGAGAGCTTGTCCTCGTCCGCCTTGCTGTGTGCCTGGATGGCCACCGGCAGCAGCGGATCGGGCATGTCCCACGGCTCCATCAGCAGCGGTTTGTCCTTGGCCGACAGGGTGTCGCCGGTCTCGGCGCGGCTGAGCTTCGCCACGCAAGCGAGATCGCCCGCGATGGCCTGCGAGAGGGTCCGCTGTTGCTTGCCGAAGGGGGCCGACAGAGCGCCGACGCGCTCGTCGACGTCGTGGTCCTCGTGCCCCCGGTCGGCCAGGCCATGCCCCGAGACGTGCACGGTCTCGTCGGGGCGCAGGGTGCCCGAGAAGACGCGTACCAGCGACACCCGGCCGACGTAGGGATCGGACGCGGTCTTGACGACCTCCGCCACCAGCGGTCCCTCCGGATCACAGGTCACCTGCGGCCCGGGTTTGCCCTCCGGCGTCGTGACAGTCGGGCACTCGTGCTCCAGGGGCGTGGGGAAACCGCGGGTGATCAGATCCAGGAGCTCCACCGTGCCCAGACCCTGCCGGGCGCCCCCCGCAGCGGGTGCGGCGGCCAGTACGGGATGGAAGCTGCCGCGGGCGACAGCGCGCTCCAGATCCTCGATCAGCGTCTTGACGTCGATCTCCTCGCCGCCGAGATAGCGGTCCATGAGGGTCTCGTCCTCGCTCTCGGCGATGATCCCCTCGATCAGCCGGTTGCGTGCCTCCTCGATCAGCGGGAGTTGGTCAGGGACCGGTTCCGACTCCTTCCGCTCCCCGGACGCGTAGTCGAACAGCCGCTGGGTCAGCAGCCCGATCAGGCCCGTCACGGGCGCGTGCCCGTCCGGTCCCGGCTCGCCTCGCAGCGGCAGGTAGAGCGGCAGTACGGCGTCGGGGTCGTCCCCGCCGAACGTCTCCGCACAGATCCGCGTCATCTCCTCGAAGTCGGCCCGCGCCGCCTCCAGGTGCGTGATCACGATCGCTCGCGGCATGCCGACCGCCGCGCACTCCTCCCACACCATGCGGGTCGAGCCGTCGACGCCGTCTGCCGCCGAGACGACGAAGAGGGCCGCGTCCGCTGCTCGCAGACCGGCCCGCAACTCCCCGACGAAATCGGCGTAGCCGGGGGTGTCCAAAATGTTGATCTTGTAGCCGTCCCATTCGACGGGAACCAGCGAGAGCTGCACCGAGCGCTGCTGGCGGTGCTCGATCTCGTCGTAGTCCGAGACGGTGCCGCCGTCCTCCACGCGGCCCGCCCGGTTCACCGCCCCCGCGGTCAGCGCGAGGGCCTCCACCAGAGTCGTCTTGCCCGATCCGCTGTGGCCGACCAGAACCACATTCCGTACGGACGAGGGGTGGTCGGCCGTCGCTGCCCTGCCGGCGGCTCCGGGGTGTGCATTCGCCTTGTCGCCCATTCTCCTGCCTCCCGGTTTCGTGCACGGTGAGGTCTGTCAGGGCGTGGACCTGCGGCTTTCCTTCCTCCAGCCATGGGCCGGGGGCACCCCAGCGGTGGCGGCTCCGGCGACGCCCCGATGTTTTCGAGCTTTGCACTCCCGTAACGGTGCGTCCATACGTCGTACGAGATCACCCGGCCCTAGGCCTTGTCGTCAGACTCCCGGGCCCGCCCTTCGGGCGGACGGCGGGAGTCTGACGACAGGGCCTAGACGCCCGCCACTCGCGGCCACGCGCGCGTGGCTACGATGGGCCAGCCGGTGGCCAGCAGGGGCCACGCGGCTCACCGACCGTCGGGAAGGCCATGCTGAACAAGTACGCGCGTGCATTCTTCACGCGTGTCCTCACACCGTTCGCCGCGTTTCTCATCCGCCGAGGGGTGAGCCCCGACACGGTCACACTCATCGGGACGGCCGGTGTGGTGGCGGGTGCGCTGGTCTTCTACCCCCGGGGTGAGTTCTTCTGGGGCACCGTCGTCATCACGCTGTTCGTGTTCTCGGACCTGGTCGACGGCAACATGGCGCGCCAGCTGGGCCGCTCCAGCCGCTGGGGGGCCTTCCTCGACTCGACGCTCGACCGTGTCGCCGACGGTGCGATCTTCGGTGGCTTCGCGCTCTGGTACGCGGGCACCGGCAACGACAACGTCCTCTGCGCGGTCGCCATCTTCTGCCTGGCCAGCGGCCAGGTCGTGTCGTACACGAAGGCGCGTGGAGAATCGATCGGCCTGCCGGTCGCGGTCAACGGTCTCGTCGAGCGTGCCGAGCGACTGGTGATCTCGCTGGTCGCGGCGGGCCTGGCCGGTCTGCACGCCTTCGGCGTGCCCGGCATCCAGGTGCTGCTGCCGATCGCCCTGTGGATCGTGGCCGTGGGCAGCCTCGTCACGCTCATCCAGCGCGTGGTCACCGTCCGCAGGGAGTCCGCGGAGGCCGAGGCCGCCGCGTCGTCCCAGGACTCACAGGAGAGCGGGGCCGCCTCATGAGCCCTGTCCAGGAGCGGCTGACGGACGCCCTGTACGGACTGGGCTGGGCCACCGTCAAGCAACTCCCCGAGCCCGTCGCCGTGCGGCTCGGCCGGACCATCGCCGACATCGCGTGGAAGCGCCGCGGCAAGGGCGTGCAGCGCCTCGAGGCCAACCTCGCGCGCGTGGTGCCCGACGCGGGCCCCGAGCGCCTCGCCGAGCTCTCCAAGGCGGGCATGCGCTCGTACCTGCGCTACTGGATGGAGTCCTTCCGGCTCCCGGCGTGGAGCAAGGAGCGCGTGAACGCCGCCGTCGAGGTGAAGGACATCCACTACGTGACGGACGGCCTTGCCGAGGGCCGGGGCGTCATCGTCGCCCTGCCGCACCTGGCCAACTGGGATCTCGCCGGGGCCTGGGTGACGACGCACCTCGGTGTGCCCTTCACGACGGTCGCGGAGCGGCTGAAGCCGGAGACGCTGTACGACCGGTTCGTCGCCTACCGCGAGAGCCTCGGCATGGAGGTGCTGCCGCACACCGGCGGCTCGGCCTTCGGGACGCTGGCGCGGCGGCTGCGCGCCGGCGGCATGGTGTGCCTCGTCGCGGACCGGGACCTGTCGGAGTCGGGCGTCGAGGTGCGGTTCTTCGGCGACACGGCCCGGATGCCCGCGGGACCGGCCATGCTCGCCCAGCAGACCGGCGCCCTTCTGCTGCCGGTCACCCTCTGGTACGACGACTCGCCCGTCATGAAGGGATGCGTCCATCCGCCCATTCCGGTGCCGGAATCAGGTACCCGGGCCGAGAAGACGTCTGTCATGACACAGGCGCTGGCAGACGCCTTCGCCACGGGGATCGCCGAGCATCCGGAGGACTGGCACATGCTGCAGCGCTTGTGGCTGGCGGACCTGGAGCCCAGGAACGGGCCGGGGGCTTCCGAGCAGCCGGGGCAGCCGTCCGGCTCCGCGGACGCGGGGGAGCGGGCGTGAGGATCGGCATCGTCTGCCCGTACTCCTGGGACGTGCCGGGCGGCGTCCAGTTCCACATCCGCGACCTGGCCGAGCACCTCATCCGCCTCGGGCACGAGGTGTCCGTCCTCGCCCCCGCGGACGATGACACCCCGCTCCCGGGGTACGTCGTGTCGGCGGGCCGGGCGGTCCCTGTGCCGTACAACGGCTCGGTCGCGCGGCTCAACTTCGGCTTCCTGTCCGCGGCGCGGGTGCGGCGCTGGCTGCACGACGGCACCTTCGACGTCATCCACATCCACGAGCCGACGTCGCCCTCGCTGGGGCTGCTCACCTGCTGGGCCGCGCAAGGCCCCATCGTCGCCACCTTCCACACGTCCAACCCCCGGTCCCGGGCGATGATCGCCGCGTATCCGATCCTGCAGCCCGCGCTGGAGAAGATCAGCGCGCGGATCGCGGTGAGCGAGTACGCACGCCGGACCCTCGTCGAACACCTCGGCGGCGACGCGGTGGTCATCCCCAACGGCGTGGACGTCGACTTCTTCGCCGACGCCGCGCCCAAGGCCGAGTGGCAGGGGCAGACCATCGGCTTCATCGGCCGCATCGACGAGCCCCGGAAGGGGCTTCCGGTGCTGATGAAGGCCCTGCCCAAGATCCTGGCGGAGCGGCCGGAGGCCCGGCTGCTGGTCGCCGGGCGCGGCGACGAGGAGGAGGCCGTCGAGACACTGCCCGCGCAGATGCGCGACCGCGTCGAGTTCCTCGGCATGGTGAGCGACGAGGACAAGGCCAGGCTGCTGCGCAGCGTCGACGTGTACGTGGCGCCCAACACCGGCGGCGAGAGCTTCGGGATCATCCTGGTCGAGGCGATGTCCGCGGGCGCGCCCGTCCTCGCCTCCGACCTCGACGCGTTCGCCCAGGTGCTGGACCGGGGCAAGGCGGGTGAGCTCTTCACCAACGAGGACGCCGACGCGCTGGCCGCATCGGCCGTGCGCCTCCTCGGCGACGCCGAGCGCCGCGCGGAGCTCCGCGACCGCGGCAGCGCGCACGTGCGCCGCTTCGACTGGTCGACGGTCGGCGCGGACATCCTCGCGGTCTACGAGACGGTCGCGGACGGCGCCGCGTCGGTGGCCGCCGACGAACGCACGGGGCTGCGGGCGCGGTTCGGGCTGGCGCGGGACTGAGGGCGCCGTGGCGGGGGCAGGCACGCGCGCGTAGCCCTTCGCACGGTGTACGCGCGCGGTGCTCCTGGCACGGTGCATGGGGGCGTGCTCCTGGCACGGTGCACGCGCGCGTGCGGGCCGCTCTGCGGGTGCGTGCGGGGTGCGATGGATGCGGGCGCGGACCCGTGCCAGGCGGGGCGGCAGCGCGCCGGTCCGGGCAGCGCGTGCGGTATGCCGCGCACGTGCGGTGCCGCTCTGCGGATGCGGGGCGGTGCGATGGGCACGGTGCGGACGTGTGCCGGGCGGGCGGCAGCGCGCCGGTCCGGGCAGCGCGTGCGGTGCGCCAGGTGCACCGCGCGGCCGCGTGTGGTCAGGGCCCCCCGCCGCCCGTGCCGGGTGGCCTGGCCGCCCCGGTAGCCTTGCCGCCCGTGACCTCCACTCTGATCTGGATCGTCGTCGCCCTCGTCGTGATCGGCCTGTACCTGAGCTGGACGGCGGGCCGCCTCGACAGGCTGCACGCCCGCATCGACGCGGCGCGGGCCGCGCTCGACGCCCAGCTGCTGCGCCGTGCGTCGGTGGCGCAGGAACTGGCCACCTCGGGTGTGCTCGACCCGGCCGCCTCCATCGTGCTCTACGAGGCGGCGCACGCGGCCCGGCAGGCGGAGGAGGAGCAGCGCGAGGTCGCCGAGAGCGAGCTCAGCCAGGCGCTGCGGGCGATTTTCGGGGAGCCTGAGCAGGTCGAGGCGGTACGGGAGGCGCCCGGCGGCGAGGAAGCAGCCCGAGAACTCGCCCAGGCCGTACGCCGGGTCCCGATGGCGCGGCGGTTCCACAACGACTCCGTACGGGCGGCCCGGGCCCTGCGCAGGCATCGCAAGGTGCGATGGTTCCGGCTCGCGGGCCACGCACCGTTCCCGATGGCCTTCGAGATGGACGACGAGCCACCGGCGGCACTGGCGGACCGCGCGGCTGCCTAGGCGGGTAAGTCCGAAGTCCCGCCCGGTCCAGGACCGCGCGGCCCCCAGCGGTGCGCCCGGCGCACACTGGTAAGGGAAAAATGAGCCACCGCGTCACCATTGGCCCTTGATGTGGCCTGCATCGCGACGGTTTCCTCAACGATTGCAGAAACTCTCTTCACCGAGTCACCGAGTGAGGTCACCCGTGTCCAGCACGCTCCCCAGCACCCCCCAGCCCGGCTCCGACACCACCCCGGCCACCGGCACCGCGCGCGTGAAGCGCGGTATGGCCGAGCAGCTCAAGGGCGGCGTGATCATGGACGTCGTCACCCCCGAGCAGGCGAAGATCGCCGAGGACGCGGGTGCCGTCGCAGTGATGGCCCTGGAGCGCGTCCCCGCCGACATCCGCAAGGACGGCGGCGTGGCCCGCATGTCCGACCCGGACATGATCGAGGGCATCATCGACGCCGTCTCGATCCCGGTCATGGCCAAGTCCCGCATCGGCCACTTCGTCGAGGCCCAGGTCCTGCAGTCCCTCGGCGTGGACTACATCGACGAGTCCGAGGTCCTCACGCCGGCCGACGAGGTCAACCACTCCGACAAGTGGGCCTTCACCACCCCCTTCGTCTGCGGTGCGACCAACCTGGGCGAGGCCCTGCGCCGTATCGCCGAGGGCGCGGCCATGATCCGCTCCAAGGGCGAGGCCGGCACCGGCAACGTCGTCGAGGCCGTCCGCCACCTGCGCCAGATCAAGAACGAGATCGCCCGCCTCCGCGGCTACGACAACCACGAGCTGTACGCCGCCGCCAAGGAGCTGCGCGCCCCGTACGAGCTGGTCAAGGAGGTCGCCGAGCTCGGCAAGCTGCCCGTCGTGTTGTTCTCCGCAGGTGGTGTCGCCACCCCGGCCGACGCCGCGCTGATGCGCCAGCTCGGCGCCGAGGGCGTCTTCGTCGGCTCCGGCATCTTCAAGTCGGGCGACCCGGCCAAGCGCGCCGCCGCCATCGTGAAGGCCACCACCTTCTACGACGACCCGAAGATCATCGCCGACGCCTCCCGCAACCTGGGCGAGGCCATGGTCGGCATCAACTGCGATACCCTCCCCGAGGCCGAGCGCTACGCGAACCGCGGCTGGTAACCAGATGAGCGACGCACTTGTCATCGGCGTCCTGGCGCTCCAGGGCGACGTACGGGAGCACCTGATCGCCCTGGCCGCGGCGGACGCCGTGGCCAGGCCGGTCCGGCGCCCCGAGGAGCTCGCCGAGGTCGACGGCCTGATCGTCCCCGGTGGCGA
Source organism: Streptomyces jeddahensis (assembly GCF_001642995.1). Classification (GTDB taxonomy): domain Bacteria; phylum Actinomycetota; class Actinomycetes; order Streptomycetales; family Streptomycetaceae; genus Streptomyces; species Streptomyces jeddahensis. The sequence goes on along the minus strand of NZ_LOHS01000069.1, from coordinate 33,465 downwards.
GTCGACCACCATCTCCAAGCTGGCCGTCCTGTTCGGCGTGATGGAGCCCCTCCGCGCGCGCGTGCAGGCCGGAATGCCCGTCTACGGCACCTGCGCCGGCATGATCATGCTCGCCGACAAGATCCTCGACCCGCGCTCCGGCCAGGAGACCATCGGCGGCATCGACATGATCGTGCGGCGCAACGCCTTCGGGCGGCAGAACGAGTCCTTCGAGGCCGCGGTCGACATCGCAGGCGTCGAGGGCGGCCCCGTGGAGGGCGTCTTCATCCGCGCTCCCTGGGTGGAGTCGGTCGGTGCCCGTGCCGAGGTGCTCGCCGAGCACGAGGGCCACATCGTCGCCGTACGCCAGGGCAACGCGCTCGCCACGTCGTTCCACCCGGAACTGACCGGCGACCACCGCGTGCACGCCCTCTTTGTGGACATGGTGCGCGAGAACCGGGACGCGGCCGGAGCCTTGTAGGATCTCTGGAGTTCGTTTGCAGAGATGGGTTACGCGAAGGAGACAGGCAGATGTCCGGCCACTCTAAATGGGCCACGACGAAGCACAAGAAGGCCGTGATCGACGCCAAGCGCGGCAAGCTCTTCGCGAAGCTCATCAAGAACATCGAGGTCGCGGCCCGCATGGGCGGTGCCGACCCGGACGGTAACCCGACGCTCTTCGACGCCATCCAGAAGGCCAAGAAGCAGTCGGTTCCGAACAAGAACATCGACTCCGCGGTCAAGCGCGGCGCCGGTCTCGAGGCCGGTGGCGCCGACTACGAGACGATCATGTACGAGGGCTACGGCCCCAACGGTGTCGCGGTGCTCATCGAGTGCCTCACCGACAACCGCAACCGCGCCGCCTCGGACGTCCGCGTCGCCATGACCCGCAACGGCGGTTCCATGGCCGACCCGGGCTCCGTCTCGTACCTGTTCAACCGCAAGGGCGTCGTGATCGTCCCCAAGGGCGACCTCACCGAGGACGACGTCCTGGGTGCCGTGCTGGACGCGGGCGCCGAGGAGGTCAACGACCTCGGCGAGAACTTCGAGGTGATCAGCGAGGCCACCGACCTGGTCGCCGTGCGCAGCGCGCTGCAGGACGCCGGCATCGACTACGACTCGGCCGAGGCCAACTTCGTCCCGACCATGCAGGTCGAGCTGGACGAGGAGGGCGCCAAGAAGATCTTCAAGCTGATCGACGCGCTCGAGGACAGCGACGACGTGCAGAACGTCTTCGCCAACTTCGACGTCTCCGACGACATCATGGAGAAGGTCGAGGCCTGACATCGGTCCAGGCCTGACGGACCGTGACTTCGGTGGGCCGGTGAGGGAGGACCCCTCACCGGCCCACCGTCGTTGTCGGTGGCACCGGATAGCCTGAGGGCGTCATGGCCAAGATCGATCCGAGGGCGGCGGTGGTTCGGCCGCGGAGGGGGGACACGCGATGCGCGTACTCGGCGTGGACCCGGGGCTGACCCGGTGCGGCGTGGGCGTCGTCGAGGGCGTCGCGGGCCGCCCGCTGACGATGCGGGGGGTCGGCGTGGTGCGTACGCCCGCGGACGCCGACATCGGCCACCGCCTGGTCGCCATCGAGCAGGGCATAGAGCAGTGGCTTGACGAGCACCAGCCTGAATACGTCGCGGTGGAGCGCGTGTTCAGCCAGCACAACGTGCGTACGGTCATGGGCACCGCCCAGGCCAGCGCGGTCGCCATGCTCTGCGCGTCCCGCCGGGGACTACCCGTCGCGCTGCACACGCCGAGCGAGGTCAAGGCCGCCGTCACCGGCACAGGACGCGCCGACAAGGCGCAGGTCGGCGCCATGGTCACCCGCCTTCTGCGGCTCGCGGCGCCGCCGAAACCCGCCGACGCCGCGGACGCCCTCGCCCTCGCCATCTGCCACATCTGGCGCGCGCCCGCGATGAACCGCCTCCAGCAGGCGCACGAGGCGGCCCGCCGGGCCGACACCCTCGGAGAACGCACACTCGCACGGAAGGTCACCCGATGATCGCCTTCGTCAGCGGCCCCGTCGCCGCCCTCGCCCCCGACGCCGCGGTGGTCGAGGTCGGCGGCATCGGAATGGCCGTCCAGTGCACGCCGAACACGCTCTCGACGCTGCGCGTCGGCCAGCCGGCGAAGCTCGCCACGTCCCTCGTCGTACGGGAGGACTCGCTCACGCTCTACGGCTTCGCGGACGACGACGAGCGGCAGACCTTCGAGCTCCTGCAGACGGCCAGCGGTGTCGGACCGCGTCTCGCGCAGGCGATGCTTGCCGTGCACACGCCCGACGCGCTGCGCCGGGCCGTCGCGACCGGCGACGAGAAGGCGCTCACCGCCGTCCCGGGCATCGGCAAGAAGGGCGCCCAGAAGCTCCTGCTGGAGCTGAAGGACCGCCTCGGCGAGCCCATCGGCACCGGCGCGGGGGCCGCCGCCCCGGTCTCCGCCGGCTGGCGCGACCAGCTGCACGCGGCGCTCGTGGGCCTCGGCTACGCCACGCGTGAGGCCGACGAGGCGGTCGTGGCGGTCACACCGCAGGCCGAGGCGGCCGGGGGAACCCCGCAGGTCGGCCAGTTGCTGAAGGCGGCTCTGCAGACGCTGAACCGAGCCCGATGAGCCGGGCGGACACCGCGACCTCCGCCCTGGTGGGGCCGCCGCGTCACCGACACCGGGCCGCCGGGGCTGAGCGCCCATGTCCAGGCGGCCGAGCACCGCGTCGGAGCGGGCACCTCGGCGGCACGTGCGTTCCCGCCCGCCCAAAGTCCCTGTACGCCCCCACCACCCGCACAACCGGCGGCACCCCCGCCACCAACCAATGAGGCGATCACCCGTGAACTGGGACGACACGTCATCCGTCACCGACGACACTCAGGCCGGCCGACTGGTTGGCGCCGCGGCCGACGGTGAGGACCAGGCCGTCGAGGCGGCGTTGCGGCCGAAGTCGCTGGACGAGTTCGTCGGCCAGGAACGGGTCCGGGAGCAGCTGGACCTGGTGCTGAAGGCGGCGCGGCAGCGCGGTGCCACAGCGGACCACGTGCTGCTCTCCGGCGCGCCCGGCCTCGGCAAGACCACGCTGTCCATGATCATCGCGGCAGAGATGGGCGCCCCGATCCGTATCACCAGCGGCCCGGCCATCCAGCACGCGGGCGACCTCGCCGCGATCCTCTCCTCCCTCCAGGAGGGCGAGGTGCTCTTCCTCGACGAGATCCACCGCATGTCCCGGCCCGCCGAGGAGATGCTCTACATGGCGATGGAGGACTTCCGCGTCGACGTCATCGTCGGCAAGGGCCCCGGCGCCACCGCCATCCCGCTCGAGCTGCCGCCGTTCACCCTGGTCGGCGCCACCACGCGCGCGGGCCTGCTGCCGCCCCCGCTGCGCGACCGGTTCGGCTTCACGGCGCACATGGAGTTCTACGAGCCCGTGGAGCTGGAGCGCGTCATCCACCGCTCCGCGAGCCTGCTGAACGTCGAGATCGGGGCGGACGGCGCCGCCGAGATCGCGGGCCGCTCGCGCGGCACGCCCCGTATCGCCAACCGGCTGCTGCGCCGCGTCCGCGACTACGCCCAGGTCAAGGCCGACGGCGTGATCAGCCGCGACATCGCCGCCGCGGCCCTCGCCGTCTACGAGGTCGACGCCCGGGGCCTCGACCGTCTTGACCGGGCCGTTCTGCAGGCTTTGCTCAAGCTTTTCGGAGGCGGACCCGTCGGCCTGTCCACCCTCGCCGTGGCCGTGGGGGAGGAGCGCGAGACAGTCGAAGAAGTGGCCGAACCGTTCCTCGTTCGGGAGGGACTGCTGGCGCGGACTCCGCGCGGCAGGGTGGCGACGCCCGCCGCATGGGCCCACCTCGGCCTCACCCCGCCGCGCCAGGCGACCGGCGGAAACGGACAACAGGACCTGTTCGGGGCGTGACGGCGAGGGACTGTGCGGGTCAGGAACTACGCTGCGATGCTGAGCGTTGTTCCATCCGTGCGGACTCGCCTAGACTCCGCCGATGCCGCCTCTGCGGGCGGCAGGTCCACCCCCATCCATCAGGCCGCCCCACCAGCGCGGTCGTGCGAAGGAAATTTCCGTCCCGTGAATATCGTGACCCTCCTCCCGTTCATCGTGCTCATCGGGGCCATGTTCCTGATGACCCGCTCTGCCAAGAAGAAGCAGCAGCAGGCTCAGCAGATGCGCGACCAGATGCAGCCCGGAACCGGCGTCCGCACCATCGGCGGCATGTACGCCACGGTGAAGGAGGTCAACCACGACACCGTCCTCCTTGAGGCCGCCCCCGGTGTCCACCTCGTCTTCGCGAAGAACGCGATCGGCGCCGTCCTCGAGGACGACGAGTACAACCGCATCGTCCACGGCACCGGCGACGACCTGAAGGTCGACACCCCGGTCGTCCCCGACGACGCTTCCTCCCTCACCGAGACCGACGAGCCCGCCGACGCTTCCGACGACTCGCGCATCGACCTCGGCAAGAAGGACGCGGCCGCCGACGAGGCCGAGCCGAAGAAGACCGACGGCGAGTCCGACACGAAGTAGCCACGACCGGGGACCGCGGAGCGCCCGCCTGCGCACCGCGGTCCCCGGGGCGTGCGGATTCGGCACGTCTCGCACGTCTCGACACCATGTCATGGCCGTATGCGCGTAGATTCACGCGCAGGACGGTTGGAGAGGAAGAACGAGAAGGTGGCAGCACCGAAGAAGGGCCGGAGAACGAGCGCGCAGAGCAGGCCGGGCCGCTCGCTGGTCCTGATCCTGATCGCCATCGCGGCGCTCACCGGGGGAATGTTCCTTTCCGGGCACACCACTCCGCGTCTCGGCATCGACCTCGCCGGCGGCACCAGCATCACGCTCAAGGCGAAGAGTGAGCCGGGTCAGGAGAACGCGGTCAACCAGACCAACATGAACACGGCCGTGGGCATCATCGAGCGCCGTGTCAACGGTCTCGGCGTCTCCGAGGCCGAGGTGCAGACCCAGGGCAACGACAACATCATCGTCAACATCCCCCGGGGCACCAACGAGAAGCAGGCGCGCGAGCAGGTGGGCACCACCGCCCAGCTCTACTTCCGCCCGGTCATCGCGACCGAGGTCAGCGCAGGCGACGCGACGGCCAGCCCGTCGCCCAGCGCGTCCGGCAGCGCGTCCCCGTCGGCTGATGCGGACAAGGCGACCTCGTCGGACTCCTCCGCCAGCCCCTCGTCCTCCGCGACCCCCTCGGCCTCCGCCACCTCCCAGGGGCGCGCGGTCACCGACGCCCTCAAGGCGGACTCCACTGCCTCGCCGAGCGCGAGCGCCTCACCGTCCGGCAGCGCATCCGCCGCGGCCGACGCCTCCGCCTCGGCCAGCGCCTCGCCGGCGGCGACCGGCACCCCGGACCCTTCCAGCGACCTGCAGCAGCAGTACGCCAAGCTCGACTGCACCGACCCCGAGCAGCGCGCCAAGGCCGGTGACGGCGTCAAGCCGTCCGAGTCGACCGTCGCCTGCGGCCAGAACTCGCAGGGCCAGTGGCAGAAGTACATCCTCGGCCCCGCCGAGGTCGAGGGCACCGACGTAGACGACGCCAACGCCGTCTACGACACGCAGAACGCCGCGGGCTGGAAAGTCACGATGGAGTTCACGGACGCGGGTGCCAAGAAGTTCGCGGACATCACGGGCAAGCTCGCGCAGAACCAGTCCCCGCAGAACCAGTTCGCCATCGTTCTCGACAACGAGGTCGTCTCCGACCCGTACGTCAGCCAGGCACTGACCGGCGGCAACGCCGAGATCTCCGGCAACTTCAACCAGGAGTCCGCGCAGAACCTGGCCAACATGCTCTCGTACGGTGCGCTGCCGCTGTCCTTCGAGGAGCAGAGCGTCACCACCGTCACCGCGGCCCTCGGCGGCGAGCAGCTGCAGGCGGGTCTGATCGCCGGTGCCATCGGCCTCGCGCTGGTCGTGATCTACCTGGTGGTCTACTACCGGGGCCTGTCGCTCATCGCCATCTTCTCGCTGCTCGTCTCGGCCGCCCTGACGTACACGATCATGGCGCTGCTCGGCCCGACCATCGGCTTCGCGCTCAACCTGCCGGCGGTCTGCGGTGCGATCGTGGCGATCGGTATCACGGCGGACTCGTTCATCGTGTACTTCGAGCGCATCAGGGACGAGGTCCGTGAGGGCCGTACGCTGCGGCCCGCCGTCGAGCGGGCCTGGCCGCGCGCCCGGCGCACGATCCTGGTCTCCGACTTCGTGTCGTTCCTGGCCGCCGCGGTCCTCTTCATCGTCACCGTGGGCAAGGTGCAGGGCTTCGCGTTCACGCTCGGCCTGACCACCCTGCTCGACGTGGTCGTCGTGTTCCTCTTCACGAAGCCGCTGATGACGATCCTCGCCCGCAGCACGTTCTTCTCGAGCGGCCACTCGTGGTCCGGCCTGGACCCGAAGCGGCTCGGCGCCAAGCCCCCGCTGCGCCGCACCCGCCGCGTATCCGCCCCCGTCGACCCGAAGGAGGCCTGAGATGTCGCGACTCGGCACTCTCGGCGCCAGGCTCCACCGCGGCGAGGTCGGCTACGACTTCGTTCCCAAGCGCATGATCTGGTACGGCGTCTCGCTCCTGATCACCGTCGCGGCCATCCTCGGCCTCACGGTGAAGGGGCTGAACATGGGCATCGAGTTCCAGGGCGGCGCAGTCTTCACCACCCCGAAGACCAGCATCTCCGCCTCTCAGGCCGAGCAGAGGGCGGAGGAGGCCGCAGGGCACGACGCCATCGTCCAGGAGCTCGGCACCGGCGGTCTGCGCATCCAGATCAGCGGTGTGGACACGGCCAAGTCCGACGAGATCAAGGCGGAGCTCTCCAAGGACCTGGGCGTCAAGGCGGACGACATCAACGCCGACCTGGTGGGCCCCAGCTGGGGTGAGCAGATCGCCAACAAGGCCTGGACCGGCCTCGGGATCTTCATGGTCCTCGTGGTGATCTATCTGGCGATCGCCTTCGAGTGGCGCATGGCCGTGGCCGCACTGGTGGCCCTGATCCACGACATCACCATCACGGTCGGGATCTACGCCCTGGTCGGCTTCGAGGTGACCCCGGGCACCGTGATCGGTCTGCTGACGATCCTCGGTTACTCGCTCTACGACACGGTGGTCGTCTTCGACTCCCTGAAGGAGAGCTCGAAGGACATCACCAAGCAGACGCGCTGGACGTACAGCGAGGTCGCCAACCGCTCGATCAACGCCACGCTGGTGCGCTCCATCAACACCACGGTGGTCGCCCTGCTGCCCGTCGCGGGCCTGCTGTTCATCGGCGGCGGCGTCCTCGGCGCGGGCATGCTCAACGACATCTCGCTGTCGCTGTTCGTCGGTCTCGCCGCCGGTGCGTACTCGTCGATCTTCATCGCCACGCCGCTCGTCGCCGAGCTCAAGGAGCGCGAGCCGGGGATGAAGGCCCTCAAGAAGCGCGTGCTGGCCAAGCGCGCCGCTGCCGCCGAGAAGGGCGAGACGGCGGAAGCCGCGGCGCCCGGGGCCGCGGAGCCCGGGGACGCCGAGCCGGAGGACGCGGCCCACGCCGTCGTCGGCCCCCGCACCCAGCCCGTGTCCCGCACCCGCGGCCGCGGCCGACCCTCGGGGAAGCGCCGATGACCGACCTCAAGGAGCTGCTGCTCAGCCGCATCCGCGATGTGGCGGACTACCCGAAGCCGGGCGTGATGTTCAAGGACATCACGCCGCTCCTGGCCGACCCGGAGGCGTTCACCGCGCTCACCGACACGCTGGCTGACTTCTGCGTGCAGAACGGCGCCACGAAGGTCGTCGGCCTGGAGGCCCGCGGGTTCATCCTGGCCGCCCCGGCCGCGGTCCGCGCCGGCATCGGCTTCATCCCGGTACGCAAGGCGGGCAAGCTCCCCGGCGCGACGCTCCGCCAGGCGTACGACCTGGAGTACGGCTCGGCCGAGATCGAGGTGCACGCCGAGGACCTGGCCGCGGGCGACCGCGTCATGGTCATCGACGACGTCCTCGCCACCGGAGGCACCGCCGAGGCGTCGCTGCAGCTCATCCGCCGCGCCGGAGCCGAGGTCGCCGGCGTGCTCATGCTGATGGAGCTCGGCTTCCTCGGCGGCCGCGCACGCCTGGAGCCCGCTCTGGACGGTGCGCCGCTGGAGTCGCTACTCATCGTCTGAACACCTGAGCGACCTGGTCGTCACAGGGAGAGGCGGGTCCCGGAGGAATCCGGGACCCGCCTCTTACGTTTCACAGGTACGAGGCCGTCTCACCGGCCGAGGACGAACCGGAGGCCGGGGATCGATACCATGGGCTTCCGGGGCCTGACCGGGGGACCCGGATCGCGCACGAGGAGCCCTCTTGCCAGACGAGGCCCAGCCACTCTCCCCCAGCGCCGAACGCCTGGGGGCATCCCCAGCCGCCAAGGCCGACCAGAAGCAGCCGGGCCAGGCCACGGCGGCCTCAGCCGTGCCCCGGAAGGACGCCGACGCCGCGCAGGGCCGGGCGTCGGCGGAGCAAGCGAGGCCCGCTGCCGCCCAGGACCCGCGGGGCGCCCAGAACGGCAGGGCGGCCGAACAGGCGCGCCCCACCACCCCCCCGGCACCACTCGAACAGCCACGCCCCAAACCCGCGGCCGAGCGCCCTGCCCCGGCGCCGACTCCGCCGCCCGCGACGCGGCCTGCCGGCCCGCCCGCGCGGTCCGGCTCCTCCAACCGCGTACGCGCCCGTCTCGCCCGCCTCGGCGTCCAGCGCTCCAACCCGTACAACCCGGTCCTGGAGCCGCTGCTGCGCATAGTCCGCAGCAACGACCCCAAGATCGAGACGTCGACGCTCCGCCAGATCGAGCGCGCCTACCAGGTCGCCGAGCGCTGGCACCGCGGCCAGAAGCGCAAGAGCGGCGACCCGTACATCACGCACCCGCTCGCGGTCACGACCATCCTCGCCGAGCTCGGCATGGATCCGGCGACGCTGATGGCCGGCCTGCTGCACGACACGGTCGAGGACACCGAGTACGGCCTGGACCAGCTCCGCCGCGACTTCGGCGACCAGGTCGCCCTGCTCGTCGACGGCGTCACCAAGCTGGACAAGGTCAAGTTCGGCGAGGCCGCGCAGGCGGAGACCGTGCGCAAGATGGTCGTCGCCATGGCCAAGGACCCGCGCGTCCTGGTCATCAAGCTCGCCGACCGCCTGCACAACATGCGCACCATGCGCTACCTCAAGCGCGAGAAGCAGGAGAAGAAGGCCCGCGAGACCCTGGAGATCTACGCCCCGCTGGCGCACCGGCTGGGCATGAACACCATCAAGTGGGAGCTCGAGGACCTCGCCTTCGCGATCCTCTACCCGAAGATGTACGACGAGATCGTCCGTCTCGTCGCAGAGCGCGCGCCCAAGCGCGACGAGTACCTCGCCATCGTGACCGACGAGGTCCAGGCCGACCTGCGCGCCGCCCGCATCAAGGCGACGGTCACCGGCCGGCCGAAGCACTACTACAGCGTCTACCAGAAGATGATCGTCCGCGGCCGTGACTTCGCGGAGATCTACGACCTGGTGGGCATCCGTGTCCTGGTCGACACGGTCCGCGACTGCTACGCGGCGCTCGGCACGGTGCACGCGCGATGGAACCCGGTCCCCGGCCGGTTCAAGGACTACATCGCGATGCCGAAGTTCAACATGTACCAGTCGCTGCACACGACGGTCATCGGCCCCAACGGCAAGCCGGTCGAGCTGCAGATCCGTACGTTCGACATGCACCGCCGCGCCGAGTACGGCATCGCGGCGCACTGGAAGTACAAGCAGGAGGCCGTCGCCGGCGCCTCCAAGGTGCGCACCGACGTACCGAAGAAGGCCGGCAAGGACGACCACATCAACGACATGGCGTGGCTGCGCCAGCTGCTCGACTGGCAGAAGGAAACCGAGGACCCGAGCGAGTTCCTCGAGTCCCTGCGCTTCGACCTGTCGCGCAACGAGGTCTTCGTCTTCACGCCGAAGGGCGACGTCATAGCGCTGCCCGCGGGCGCGACGCCCGTCGACTTCGCGTACGCCGTGCACACCGAGGTGGGCCACCGCACCATCGGCGCCCGCGTCAACGGACGCCTCGTACCGCTCGAATCGACCCTGGACAACGGCGACCTGGTGGAGGTCTTTACCTCCAAGGCCGACGGCGCCGGACCCTCCCGCGACTGGCTGGGCTTCGTCAAGTCGCCACGGGCCAGGAACAAGATCCGCGCCTGGTTCTCCAAGGAGCGCCGCGACGAGGCGATCGAGCAGGGCAAGGACGCCATCGCGCGGGCCATGCGCAAGCAGAACCTGCCGATCCAGCGCATCCTCACCGGCGACTCGCTGGTCACGCTCGCGCACGAGATGCGCTACCCGGACATCTCGTCCCTGTACGCGGCGATCGGCGAGGGCCATGTGGCCGCGCAGAACGTCGTGCAGAAGCTCGTCCAGGCGCTCGGCGGCGAGGAGGCCGCCACCGAGGACATCGCCGAGACCGCACCCCCGACCCGCGGGCGCGGCCGCAAGCGCCGCTCCAGCGCGGACCCGGGCGTCGTGGTCAAGGGCGTCGACGACGTGTGGGTCAAGCTGGCCCGCTGCTGTACGCCGGTGCCCGGCGACCCGATCATCGGCTTCGTCACGCGGGGCAGCGGCGTATCGGTTCACCGCAGCGACTGCGTCAACATCGAGTCGCTGTCCAGGGAACCCGAGCGGATCCTCGACGTCGAGTGGGCGCCCACCCAGTCCTCGGTGTTCCTGGTGGCCATCCAGGTCGAGGCGCTGGACCGCTCGCGGCTGCTCTCGGACGTCACGCGCGTCCTGTCCGACCAGCACGTGAACATCCTGTCTGCGGCCGTCCAGACGTCCCGCGACCGCGTCGCGACCTCCCGTTTCACCTTCGAGATGGGCGACCCCAAGCACCTCGGACACGTCCTGAAGGCGGTCAGGGGAGTGGAGGGCGTCTACGACGTGTACCGGGTGACGTCGGCGCGCCGGCCGTAACGCGGGTCCACGCATCCGCGCAGCAGGGCATACGAAAGGGGCTCCCGTACGAGGTGTACGGGAGCCCCTTTCGCGTATCAGGCGGGACTAAGCAGGTCGGGCGAAGTCCGCTACGGTTCGGCAGCGCCCCTGAAAGGGGCGCGGGGCTGTATCGATATGCGGCTCCGCCGCGCGGGCGCGACCAGCCACGAGGGCGCCGCAGACGATCGACGGCACATCGCGGCACTCCAAGCGGAGCGCTGGAGCGCTCAGCCGCCGAACTCCTGCAGGCCCTTCAGCGCCTGGTCGAGGAGCGCCTGACGGCCGTCGAGCTCCTTCTGGAGCTTGTCGGCCTTGGCGTCATTGCCCGCGGCGCGCGCCGCATCGATCTGCCCGCGCAGCTTGTCCACGGCCGCCTGGAGCTGGCCGGTGAGCCCCTCGGCACGCGCGCGTGCCTCCGGGTTCGTCCGCCGCCACTCGGCTTCCTCGGACTCCTGGATGGCCCGCTCGACCGCGTGCATCCGGCCCTCGACCCTCGCCCGGGCATCGCGCGGCACATGGCCGATGGCCTCCCAGCGCTCGTTGATGGAGCGGAAGGCCGCACGGGCCGCCTTCAGATCCGTCACCGGCAGGAGCTTCTCGGCCTCCTCGGCCAGCTCCTCCTTGAGCTTGAGGTTCTCGGCCTGCTCGGCGTCCCGCTCGGCGAAGACCGAGCTGCGGGCCGCGAAGAAGACGTCCTGGGCACCGCGGAAGCGGTTCCACAGATCGTCCTCGTGCTCGCGCTGGGCGCGGCCCGCGGCCTTCCACTCCGTCATCAGGTCGCGGTAGCGCGCGGCCGTCGGACCCCAGTCCGTCGACCCGGACAGCGCCTCGGCCTCCGCGACCAGCCTCTCCTTGGTCTTGCGGGCCTCCTCGCGCTGCGCGTCAAGCGCCGCGAAGTGCGCCTTGCGCCGCTTGGAGAACGCCGAGCGCGCGTGCGAGAAGCGGTGCCACAGCTCGTCGTCGGACTTCCGGTCGAGCCGGGGCAGGCCCTTCCAGGTGTCCACCAGGGCGCGCAGCCGCTCACCGGCCGCCCGCCACTGCTCGCTCTGCGCCAGCTCCTCGGCCTCGGCGACCAGCGCCTCCTTGGCGTGCCGGGCCTCGTCGGACTGCTTCGCCTTCTGCGCCTTGCGCTCCTCACGGCGCGCTTCGACCGCCTCGACGAGCTTGTCCAGCCGGGCCCGCAGCGCGTCCAGATCGCCGACCGCGTGGTGCGCGTCCACCTGCTCGCGCAGGTGGTCGATCGCGGTCTGGGCGTCCTTCGCGGACAGGTCGGTGGTCTTCACCCGACGCTCGAGGAGGCCGATCTCGACAACCAGGCCCTCGTACTTGCGCTTGAAATAGGCCAGGGCCTCGTCGGGGGAGCCGGCCTGCCAAGAACCGACGACCTTCTCGCCGTCGGCCGTACGCACGTACACGGTCCCCGTCTCGTCGACGCGGCCCCACGGGTCGCTGCTCACAGCGCCTCCTCCACATGATGCTCGCGGCGGGCTCCGCGGCCCCCGGGCATCGTCCACAGTTTCGTCACGGCCAACATAGGCGACCGGCGGGGCGGCTGTCCGCATCCCGCGCGACCGAAATTAACCACTCCGGCCTCAGGATTTGGTCACAGTCGCCTTGTTGATCACGACTGTTGCGTTCGGAGCGCCGTCGCCCTGCCCGGTGCTCTCGCCGGCCGCGGCGATCTTCTTCAGCACCTTCATTCCGGATTCGGAAATCGTCCCGAACGGTGTGTAGTCGGGCGGCAGCTGACTGTCCTGGTAGACGAGGAAGAACTGGCTGCCGCCGGTGTCGCGGCCCTGCTTCGTCGAGGCGTTGTACTGGTTGGCCATCGCGACCGTGCCCGCCGGGTACACGTTGCCCTTCAGGCTTTTGTCCTTCAGGTTCTCGTCCGGGATCGTGTAGCCGGGGCCGCCCATGCCGGTGCCCTGCGGGTCGCCGCACTGGAGCACGTAGATGCCCATCGTGGTGAGCCGGTGGCACTTGGTGTGGTCCAAGTAGCCCTTGTTCACCAGGAAGTTGAAGGAGTTGACCGTGTGCGGGGCCGCGGCGGCCTTGAGGTCGATGTCGATGTCACCGCAGGTCGTCTGCAGCTTCATCGTGTACTTGGCCGACGTGTCGATGGTCATCGCCGGCTCCTTCTTGTAGCTCAGCGACTTCACCTTGCCCGCGGCGGCCTTCTCGCACGGGTCCGGGGCCTTGCTCGGGGAGGCGCTGGGGGTCGCCTCGGCGGCCGCCGTCTCCTTCGAGTCGTCGTTCTTGAACACCCCGGTCGCGTACGACACGACGCTGCCCACCAGGATCACGCCGAGCACCGATGCGATCACCGCGTTACGCGTGCGGGCCTTGCGCCGTGCGGACCTGCGTCGTTCCTGCTGCCGCAAGAACTTCTCCCGGGCGAGCTGCCGCCGCCGCTGTTCCTGGCTGACCACCGGTGTTCTCTCCTCGTGCGTCTCAATACGTCGGGTGGGGCGCCTGCGCCCTGTGGGCGCACGCGTCATGAGTCAATGGCCTTGCGTTGTGTCCCGTACCGTATATGGGTTCGCTGTGGAATCGGCAGCGCCGGTAGGCTCTGATCTGCTGCATCCCCCGCCGGAGAGTTCCGGATCATCCACCGGAGCGGTACGGGAGGGTGCGGCGGCCCTCCCGCCGGACGAGATGAACGAAGGACGATCGTGCTCATTGCCGGGTTTCCCGCCGGAGCCTGGGGCACCAACTGCTACCTGGTCGCCCCCGCCGCAGGCGAGGAGTGCGTGATCATCGACCCGGGCCACCAGGCCACCCAGGGGGTCGAGGACGCACTGAAGAAGCATCGGCTCAAGCCCGTGGCGGTCATCCTCACCCACGGCCATATCGACCATGTCGCCTCGGTCGTCCCGGTCTGCGGAGCGCATGACGTACCGGCCTGGATCCACCCCGGCGACCGGTTCATGATGAGCGATCCCGAGAAGGCGCTCGGCCGTTCCATCGGGATGCCGCTCCTGGGCGAGCTGACCGTGGGAGAGCCCGACGACGTGCGGGAGCTCTCCGACGGCGCGGAGCTCAAGCTGGCGGGCCTGGAGTTCTCCGTCGCGCACGCGCCCGGCCATACCAAGGGGTCGGTGACCTTCCGGATGCCCGAGACCGCCGAGATCCCGTCGGTCTTCTTCTCGGGCGATCTGCTCTTCGCCGGCTCCATCGGACGCACCGACCTGCCCGGTGGCTCCATGGACGAGATGCTCGCGTCGCTGGCCCGCGTGTGCCTGCCGCTCGAGGACTCGACCGTGGTGCTCTCCGGCCACGGCCCCCAGACCACCATCGGCCAGGAGCGCGCCACCAACCCGTATCTGCGGCAGGTGGCCGCCGGCCAGGGTGCCACCCCCGAGGCGGCACCCCGACGAGGAATGTGACGAGACTTCTTCAGTGAGCACCTTCAAGGCCCCCAAGGGCACGTACGACCTGATCCCGCCGGACAGCGCGACCTACCTCGCCGTGCGCGAGGCCATCGCCGCGCCCCTGAAGAACTCCGGCTACGGCTACATCGAGACGCCCGGCTTCGAGAACGTCGAGCTGTTCGCCCGCGGTGTCGGCGAGTCCACCGACATCGTCACCAAGGAGATGTACGCCTTCACGACCAAGGGCGGCGACGAGCTGGCGCTGCGCCCCGAGGGCACCGCGTCCGTGCTGCGCGCAGCTCTGGAGGCGAACCTCCACAAGGCGGGCAACCTGCCGGTCAAGCTCTGGTACTCCGGCTCGTACTACCGCTACGAGCGCCCGCAGAAGGGCCGCTACCGCCACTTCTCTCAGGTCGGAGCCGAGGCGATCGGCGCCGAGGACCCCGCGCTCGACGCGGAACTGATCATCCTCGCCGACCAGGCGTACCGCTCGCTGGGCCTCAGCAACTTCCGCATCCTGCTGAACAGCCTCGGCGACAAGGAGTGCCGTCCCGTCTACCGCGCAGCGCTCCAGGAGTTCCTGCGCGGCCTCGACCTGGACGAGGACACCCGGCGCCGCATCGACATCAACCCGCTGCGGGTCCTCGACGACAAGCGCGACGAGGTGCAGAAGCAGCTCGTGGGTGCGCCGCTCCTCGGCGACTACCTGTGCGACGCCTGCAAGGCGTACCACACGGAGGTCCGCGACCTGATCACGGCCGCGGGCGTCGCGTTCGAGGACGACCCGAAGCTGGTCCGCGGCCTGGACTACTACACCCGCACCACGTTCGAGTTCGTGCACGACGGCCTCGGCTCGCAGTCCGCCGTGGGCGGCGGCGGCCGTTACGACGGCCTGTCCGAGATGATCGGCGGTCCGTCGCTGCCGTCGGTCGGCTGGGCGCTCGGCGTGGACCGCACCGTGCTGGCGCTGCAGGCGGAGGGCATCGAGCTCGACATCCCGGCCGGCACCAGCGTGTACGCGGTGCCGCTCGGCGAGCAGGCGCGGCGGGTGCTGTTCTCCAAGGTCACGGAGCTGCGCACGGCGGGCATCGCGACGGACTTCGCCTACGGCGGGCGGGGGCTCAAGGGCGCCATGAAGGCGGCCAACCGCAGCGGCGCGCGGTACGCGGTGGTGGCCGGTGAACGCGATCTCGCCGAGGGTGTCGTGCAGCTCAAGGACATGGAGTCCGGCGAGCAGGAACCGGTGGCTCTCGACGCGCTCGTCGAGAAGCTGACCTCGCGACTGGGCTGACGCGACGCCGACAGTAAGACCGCTTGACGTGACGGCGGCCGGGGCAGGACGCCTCCCGGCCGCCGTCGCGCTTGCCCTGCTGCAAAAAATTGTGCGGAACGCCATAAATCATCCGGAACCGGGCCGCCGCTGGCGCCGTCTTAGATGTCACGACCGGGAGTCAGCCGCCCAGGCGAACGTTCCGGGCCCCTCGGTCGTTCTCGAATGTGTCCACCGAACGGTGGATGCACGCGCGCGTGCGGCACAATGACCGGTGCCCGCAGGCATCACTCGAGCGATGGAACGGCGTGATGAGCAAGACGATGACAGCAAGGGACGGCGTCTCCTCCTCCGATGCCGCCGGCCAGGACCGGCCCGAGGGCCCACGGACGGTCGGCGGGAGCCGCGCGTTCGCGCTGCTGCTGGTGATCACGGGTGCGGCGGGACTGCTGGCCGCCTGGGTCATCACCATCGACAAGTTCAAGCTGCTCGAGGCCAAGGTCGAGGGCAAGACCTTCACGCCGGGCTGCAGCCTGAACCCCGTCGTGTCCTGCGGCAACGTGATGGAGAGCAAGCAGGCCGCGGCCTTCGGGTTCCCCAACCCGATGCTGGGCCTCGTCGCGTACGGCATCGTGATCTGCGTCGGCATGAGCCTGCTGGGCCGGGCCCGCTTCCCCCGCTGGTACTGGCTGACCTTCAACGCCGGGACGCTCTTCGGCGTCGGCTTCTGCACCTGGCTGCAGTACCAGTCGCTGTACAACATCAACGCGCTGTGCCTGTGGTGCTGCCTCGCCTGGGTCGCCACGATCGTCATGTTCTGGTACGTGACGTCGTTCAACATCCGCAACGGCCTGCTGCCCGCACCGGGATGGCTGCGCGGCTTCTTCGACGAGTTCACCTGGGTCCTGCCGGTGCTGCACATCGGGATCATCGGGATGCTGATCCTGACCCGCTGGTGGGACTTCTGGACCAGCTGATTCGCGTACGGCGAACCCTCCGTGTCCTTGCGCCGCAAGGGCACGGAGGGACTGTCAGTGGGGTGACATAGGGTTCAGTCCGTGGAGCCCGACCTGTTCACCGCCGCCGCAGAAGCGCGCCAGGAGAAGGACCCGGCGAGCAGCCCCCTGGCCGTCCGGATGCGTCCGCGCACGCTCGACGAAGTCGTGGGGCAGCAGCATCTGCTCAAGCCCGGCTCGCCCCTGCGCCGGCTCGTCGGCGAGGGCGGAGGAGGCCCGGCCGGCCCCTCCTCGGTGATCCTCTGGGGCCCGCCCGGCACCGGCAAGACGACCCTCGCGTATGTCGTCTCCAAGGCCACGAACAAGCGCTTCGTCGAACTCTCCGCGATCACCGCGGGAGTGAAGGAGGTGCGTGCGGTCATCGACGGCGCCCGTCGCGCCACGGGCGGCTTCGGCAAGGAGACCGTCCTCTTCCTCGACGAGATCCACCGCTTCAGCAAGGCCCAGCAGGACTCGCTGCTGCCCGCCGTGGAGAACCGCTGGGTGACCCTGATCGCGGCGACCACCGAGAACCCGTACTTCTCGGTGATCTCCCCGCTGCTGTCGCGCTCCCTGCTCCTCACGCTCGAACCGCTCACGGACGACGACATCCGGGGCCTGCTGCGCCGCGCGCTGGCCGACGAGCGCGGTCTCGGCGAAGCCGTGAGCCTTCCCGAGGACTCCGAGGCGCATCTGCTGCGCATCGCCGGCGGTGACGCGCGGCGAGCGCTCACCGCCCTGGAGGCGGGCGCCGGGTCCGCCCTCGCCAAGGGCGAGAGCGAGATCACGCTCCAGACCCTCGAGGACTCGGTCGACCGCGCGGCCGTGAGATACGACAAGGACGGCGACCAGCACTACGACGTGGCGAGCGCCCTGATCAAGTCCATCCGCGGCTCGGACGTCGACGCGGCGCTGCACTACTTGGCGCGGATGATCGAGGCGGGGGAGGACCCCCGGTTCATCGCGCGCCGCCTGATGATCTCCGCCAGCGAGGACATCGGCCTCGCCGACCCGACCGCCCTGCCGACGGCGGTCGCCGCCGCCCAGGCCGTCGCCATGATCGGCTTCCCTGAGGCCGCGCTGACCTTGAGCCATGCGACCATCGCGCTCGCCCTCGCCCCCAAGTCGAACGCGGCGACGCTTGCGATAGGCGCCGCCCTGGAGGACGTACGCAAGGGCCTCGCAGGCCCCGTCCCGCCGCACCTGCGCGACGGCCACTACAAGGGCGCGGCCAAGCTCGGCCACGCGCAGGGCTATGTGTACCCGCACGATGTGCCGGGCGGCATCGCCCACCAGCAGTACGCTCCGGACGCCATCGACGGCAAGCAGTACTACAGACCCACGCGGTACGGCGCGGAGGCACGGTACGCGGACGTGGTCGAGCGCGTCCGCGAGCGCCTCAGGGGCGACCCGCCCCGCTCAGTCCCCGATGCGGCCAAGGAGGCCGGGGGAGCGGACGGCTGAGCGGCAGGGACGGCTGTCCGCAGCACTCCCCGCGACCTAGTAGACTTCGCAGAAGCGCTGCGTCCCGTGTCCGGTACCTCAGCAATGGGGTTCGGCACCACCAGAGCGGGACATGCAGCCGGAGCCCCCAATGCCCCCGGGCGGGAGTTCCAGGAGCGTCGCGCACCGTCGAACGGTGTCGCGGGCAGCCCACCACCCCGGTGATACGGCGGTCGGTGGGCCACTCGCGTGCTGCACGTATGTGCCCAGACCAGGGAGCGGCTGCCCGCCGAGACCGCCGCGATCACCACGATCGCGGCAGGCCCCGAAGGGTTTCCCCGGCTGCGGATGCGACCTCCCCTAACCCTGGTGAAGCCGATTCACATAGATAGAGAGGTTTGGTTCGTGGCGAACCAGTCCCGTCCCAAGGTCAAGAAGTCGCGTGCACTCGGTATCGCGCTGACCCCGAAGGCCGTCAAGTACTTCGAGGCCCGCCCCTACCCGCCGGGTGAGCACGGCCGTGGCCGCAAGCAGAACTCGGACTACAAGGTCCGTCTGCTCGAGAAGCAGCGTCTGCGCGCGCAGTACGACGTTTCCGAGCGTCAGCTGGTCCGCGCCTACGAGCGCGCCAGCAAGGTCCAGGGCAAGACCGGCGAGGCCCTGATCATCGAGCTCGAGCGCCGTCTCGACGCCCTGGTGCTCCGCTCCGGCATCGCCCGCACCATCTACCAGGCCCGCCAGATGGTCGTCCACGGCCACATCGAGGTCAACGGCAAGAAGGTCGACAAGCCGTCCTTCCGCGTCCGCCCCGACGACGTCGTGATGGTCCGCGAGCGCTCCCGCGAGAAGCACCCCTTCCAGGTCGCCCGTGAGGGCGGCTACGCCCCCGACGGTGAGACCCCGCGCTACCTGCAGGTCAACCTGAAGGCCCTGGCGTTCCGCCTGGACCGGGAGCCGAACCGCAAGGAGATCCCGGTGATCTGCGACGAGCAGCTCGTCGTCGAGTACTACGCCCGCTGATCAGCCCCGCCTGATCCGGTCGTAGACACCGCGATTCAGCCCGCCGCATCCCCGCCCTGCTGGGTGGGGGAAGCGGCGGGCTTTCGCATGTCCGGGGCGCCGTCTGACGTCTCGGCGTCCGGCATCGGCTCACGCTGGTGCGGCAGCAGCCCCCGCGGGTCGGCGCGGTGCCCGCTCAGCACACGGGCCACCGCGGCATCCGTACCGAGCCGTCCTCCGGCGCCCCGGAACTCCTCGTACCGCGTGTCCCCGAGCTGCTCGCGCACCAGCTCCTCGCACAGCTGGTGTGGCGCGTTGAAGTGACTCGAGCCGAACAGCGGCAGCCCGACCGAAGGCCAGATCCGGCCCGCCACGCCCTGCAGCACAGCGGCCTCGACGGGATCCCCCTCCGCCACCGTGACCAGCGCGAGCAACTCGATCGTCAGCACCGTGCCCAGCAGATCCTGGAAGCCGTAGTGGATGGCGAGCGACTGCTCCAACAGCTCCCGCGCCCGGTCCAGACGGCCGTCCGCCCAGGCCGCGTACGCGAGGACGAACAGTGCGTACGCCCGGGTCCAGCGCTCGCCGTGGTCCTCGCACACCAGCCGCACGTCCTCGCAGAGCTCGACGGCGCCCGGCAGATTCCCCTGGAAGGCCATCGCCATCGCCAGCTCGACCTGGCACATCAGTACATAGCTGTTGAGCTCGCCGATCTCGTGGTACCGGTCGAGGGCCTCGCGCAGCAGCTGCTCCGCGCGCGGCATGTCGTCCGTCACCAGCGCCAGACAGCCGGTCCGGTGCATCGCACAGGCGGCCGCCGTCGCATGACGCTCGGCCCCTTCCCGGCATTCGTGCAGCGCGGCCAGGGCCGACGCCATGTCGCCCTGCAGGATCGCCACATAGGCGAGCACCCACAGGGCTTTCAGCCGCGACTCCATGTGGCCGGCGCCCAGCTCCAGGCTCCGCTCCAGCCAGTGCCGGCCCTCGGCCAGCCGTCCGCAGCCCACCCAGCAGAACCACAGAGTGCTCGCCAGATGCTGGCCCACATGCGCCTCGCCCGGCTCCGACAGGCAGTGGTCCAGCGCGATCCGCAGGTTCGGCAGATCCGCCTCGACGCGCGCCGCGACCTCCGGCTGCCGCGGCGAGAACCAGTCGAGCTCGCACCAGGTGGCCAGGCCCATGTACCAGTCGCGGTGCCGGCGCCGCAGCCGGGGGCCGTCGCCCATCGCCTCCAGCCAGTCGGCGCCGTACGCCCTGACCGTGTCCAGCATCCGGTAGCGCACTCCGGCCGGGGTCTCCTCGCGGGCCACCAGGGACTGCGCGAGCAGCCTCCCCAGTACGTCGAGCACCGCTTCCTCCGGCAGCCCGTGGCCACCGCAGACGTACTCGGCCGCCTCGAGATCGAAGTGCCCCGAGAACACCGAGAGCCGCGCCCACAGCAGCCGCTCGTCCGGCGTGCACAGCTCATGGCTCCAGCCGATGGCGGTACGCATGGTCTGGTGGCGCGGCAGAGCACCGCTGCCGTCGCCGGTCAGCAGTCCGAACCGGTCGTCGAGCCGGGACAGCAGCTGCGCCAGAGACAGCGCCCGCAGCCTGCCCGCCGCGAGCTCGACGGCGAGCGGAATCCCGTCCAGGCGCCGGCACACCTCCAGGACGTCGGGGAGGCTGCCGGCATCGAGGGTGAAGTCCGGCAGAATGGTCGCGGCACGGTCCGCGAACAGCTCGGCGGCCTCCTCGACCGCCATCGGGCAGAGAGGAAACAGCCGTTCGCCCTCGATCCCCAGCGGCCTGCGCCCCACGGCCAGCACCCGCAGACCGGGCGCCCGGCCCAGCAGGTCCCGCACCAGCGAACCGCTCGCGTCGACGAGGTGCTCGAACCCGTCCAGCACGAGCAGGAGCCGGCGCTCGGCGAGATGCTCGAAGAGCACCTGGCGCGGTGGCCGGGACGTGTGGTCCGTCAGCTCCAGAGCCTCCGCGACCGCGTACTCGACGAGCTCCGCCTCCTGCAGCGAGGCAAGCTCCACCATCCACACGCCGTCGCGCGGCCCGGCAAGGGACGCGGCCCGCGCCGCGAGCCGCGACTTGCCGACCCCCCCGACCCCGGTCACGGTGACCAGCCGCTCCGCCTCCAGCACGCCCCTCAGCTCCTCGAGTTCGGCCGCGCGGCCGACGAAACTGCTGAGTTCGACGGTGAGATTGCCGGATCTGGATGATCTTGGGTCGGAGTCGCCCGGACCGGGGCCAAAGCGCTCTAAGTGCCGCATGCGGACGCAGCGTACTCACGCATGTGCTATCCGTACAATCGCTTCACGCAACTCCCGCATCCCGGGACCGGGTGCGGCCGGGCCTCAGGCGGTAATGCGGTGCGGAGCGGCACCACCGGCGCGATAGGCTCGGGGGACGACTTTTGGATGTTCACGCACGACGAACAGAGAGCGGTGCACAGTGTCCGGTGGAGAGGTTGCCGGGATCCTGGTGGCCGTCTTCTGGGCGATCCTGGTCTCCTTCCTCGCCGTGGCGCTGGCGAGGCTGGCCCAGACGCTCAGAGCGACCACCAAGCTCGTGGCGGATGTGACCGAGCAGGCCGTCCCGCTGCTGGCCGACGCCTCCGCGGCCGTGCGCTCCGCACAGACCCAGATCGACCGGGTCGACGCCATCGCGTCGGACGTCCAGGAAGTCACGTCGAACGCGTCGGCGCTCTCCACGACCGTCGCGTCCACCTTCGGCGGCCCCCTGGTCAAGGTCGCGGCGTTCGGCTACGGCGTGCGGCGGGCCATCGGCCGCAGGACGGCCCCCGCCGATACGCAGATGACCGCCGAGCGCTCCCGGCGTACCGTGATCGTGGGCCGCACCGTCCCGTCCGCGCGCGCTGCAAAGCGGGCGAAGCGGAAGAAGGACTGACGCAGCGATGTTCCGCCGTACGTTCTGGTTCACCGCAGGCGCGGCCGCCGGCGTGTGGGCCACCACCAAGGTCAACCGCAAGCTGAAGCAGCTGACCCCCGAGAGCCTCGCCGCGCAGGCCGCGAACAAGGCGATCGAGGCGGGCCACAAGCTCAAGGACTTCGCCCTCGACGTCCGTGACGGCATGGCCCAGCGGGAGGCCGAACTCGACGAGGCCCTCGGGCTGAACGCCGAGACCGACGCCGGACTCCCGGCCCCGCGGCGCCTCGCCGCCATCGAAAACAGCAACAACCCGAAGTACGCCGACAGGCCGGCGTACTCGTACAACCGGAATGAGGACCACTGATGGAGTCGGCTGAAATCCGCCGCCGCTGGTTGCGCTTCTTCGAAGAGCGTGGGCACACCGTCGTGCCGTCGGCGTCGCTGATCGCGGACGACCCGACCCTGCTGCTCGTCAACGCGGGCATGGTCCCCTTCAAGCCGTACTTCCTCGGCGAGGTCGCCCCGCCCGCCCCGCGCGCCACCAGCGTGCAGAAGTGCGTGCGCACGCCGGACATCGAAGAGGTCGGCAAGACCACCCGGCACGGCACGTTCTTCCAGATGTGCGGCAACTTCTCCTTCGGCGACTACTTCAAGGAAGGCGCCATCAAGCTCGCCTGGGAGCTGCTCACCGCGCCCCAGGACAAGGGCGGTTACGGCCTGGAGCCGGAGAAACTCTGGATCACCGTTTACCAGGACGACGACGAGGCCGAGGCGATCTGGCGCGACCAGATCGGCGTCCCCGCCGAGCGCATCCAGCGCCTGGGCAAGAAGGACAACTTCTGGTCCATGGGCGTCCCCGGCCCGTGCGGCCCGTGCTCCGAGATCAACTACGACCGCGGCCCCGAGTTCGGCGTCGAGGGCGGCCCCGCCGTCAACGACGAGCGGTACGTGGAGATCTGGAACCTGGTCTTCATGCAGTACGAGCGCGGCGAGGGCACCTCCAAGGAGGACTTCGAGATCCTCGGCGACCTGCCCAGCAAGAACATCGACACGGGTCTCGGCCTTGAGCGCCTCGCCATGATCCTGCAGGGCGTCCAGAACATGTACGAGATCGACACCTCGCGTGTCGTGATCGACAAGGCCACCGAGCTCACCGGCGTCCGCTACGGCGAGGCCCACACCAGCGACGTCTCGCTGCGCGTCGTCACCGACCACATCCGTACGTCCGTCATGCTCATCGGCGACGGCGTCACCCCCGGCAACGAGGGCCGCGGCTACGTCCTGCGCCGCATCATGCGCCGCGCCATCCGTAACATGCGCCTGCTCGGCGCCACCGGCCCGGTCGTCGGCGATCTCATCGACGTCGTCATCAACACGATGGGCCAGCAGTACCCGGAGCTCGTCCAGGACCGCAAGCGCATCGAGAGCGTCGCACTGGCCGAGGAGGAGCGCTTCCTCAAGACGCTGAAGGCCGGCACCAACGTCCTCGACACCGCCGTGACCGAGGCCAAGGCCGCCGGCTCCGCCGTGCTCCCCGGCGACAAGGCGTTCCTGCTCCACGACACCTGGGGCTTCCCGATCGACCTCACCCTCGAGATGGCCGCCGAGCAGGGCCTGAGCGTGGACGAGGACGGCTTCCGCCGTCTGATGAAGGAGCAGCGGGAGCGCGCCAAGGCCGACGCCCAGGCCAAGAAGACCGGCCACGCCGACCTCGGCGCCTACCGCGAGATCGCCGACGCCTCCGGCGAGACCGACTTCATCGGCTACAGCGACACCGAGGGCGAGTCCAGGGTCGTCGGCATCCTCGTCGACGGCGTCTCCTCGCCCGCCGCCACCGAGGGCGACGAGGTCGAGATCGTCCTCGACCGCACACCGTTCTACGCCGAGGGCGGCGGCCAGATCGGCGACACCGGCCGCATCAAGATCGACACCGGTGCCGTCATCGAGGTCCGCGACTGCCAGAAGCCCGTCCCGGGCGTGTACGTCCACAAGGGCGTCGTCCAGGTCGGCGAGGTGACCGTCGGCGCCACGGCCCACGCCACCATCGACGCCCGCCGCCGCAAGGCCATCGCCCGCGCCCACTCCGCCACGCACCTGACCCACCAGGCGCTGCGCGACGCCCTCGGCCCGACGGCCGCCCAGGCCGGTTCCGAGAACCAGCCCGGCCGCTTCCGCTTCGACTTCGGCTCCCCCTCCGCCGTACCCACGGCCGTGATGACCGACGTCGAGCAGAAGATCAACGAGGTGCTCGCCCGCGACCTGGACGTCCAGGCCGAGGTCATGAGTATCGACGAGGCCAAGAAGCAGGGTGCCATCGCCGAGTTCGGCGAGAAGTACGGCGAGCGCGTGCGCGTCGTGACCATCGGCGACTTCTCCAAGGAGCTGTGCGGCGGTACGCACGTCCACAACACCGCCCAGCTGGGTCTGGTGAAGCTGCTCGGCGAGTCGTCGATCGGCTCGGGCGTACGCCGTATCGAGGCTCTCGTCGGCGTGGACGCCTACAACTTCCTCGCCCGCGAGCACACGGTCGTCGCCCAGCTCCAGGAGCTGGTCAAGGGCCGCCCCGAGGAGCTCCCCGAGAAGATCGCCGCCATGCTCGGCAAGCTGAAGGACGCCGAGAAGGAGATCGAGAAGTTCCGCGCGGAGAAGGTCCTCCAGGCCGCCGCCGGTCTCGCCCAGGGCGCCCAGGACGTCCGCGGTGTCGCTCTGGTGACCGGCCAGGTCCCGGACGGCACCACCGCCGACGACCTGCGCAAGCTGGTCCTCGATGTGCGCGGCCGCATCCAGGGCGACCGTCCGGCCGTCGTGGCCCTGTTCACCACGGTGAACGGCAAGCCGCTGACGGTCATCGCCACCAACGAGGCCGCCCGCGAGCGCGGCCTCAAGGCCGGCGAGCTGGTCCGTACGGCCGCCAAGACCCTCGGCGGCGGTGGCGGCGGCAAGCCGGACGTCGCCCAGGGCGGCGGCCAGAACCCGGCCGCCATCGGCGAGGCCGTCGCCGCAGTCGAACGCCTCGTCGCCGAGACGGCGTGACGACGGCTATGCGCCGCGGCCGTCGTCTCGCGATCGACGTCGGGGACGCCCGCATCGGGGTCGCCTCGTGCGACCCCGACGGGATCCTTGCGACGCCGGTGGAGACCGTGCCGGGACGCGACGTCCCGGCCGCCCACCGGCGGCTGCGCCAGCTCGTCGAGGAGTACGAGCCGATCGAGGTCGTCGTGGGCCTGCCCCGCTCCCTCCACGGGGGCGAAGGCCCGGCCGCGGCCAAGATCCGGGGCTTCGCCCAGGATCTGGCCCGCGGGATCGCGCCCGTCCCGGTCAGACTCGTCGATGAGAGGATGACCACAGTGACGGCCAGTCAGGGCCTTCGGGCCTCAGGCGTGAAGTCCAAAAAGGGTCGCTCTGTCATCGACCAGGCGGCGGCGGTCATCATCCTCCAGAACGCACTGGAGACCGAACGGGCGTCAGGCCAAGCCCCGGGCGAGGGCGTCGAAGTGGTGATCTGATAGCGATACGGTAACGTTCCGCGCGATGCGTCAGCGCTCGAACAGCTGCCGCACAGCAGAGAGGCGGGACGGGAGCCGTGCCACAAGCGCCGAGCAGCCGTCGCCTCGCGGCTCTAGGGGATCGATGACTGAGTATGGCCGGGGCGCAGGCTCCGAACCGTGGCATCCGGAGGACCCGTTGTACGGGGACGGCGGATGGGGAGGGCAGCAGGCAGGCGCCGGCCAGTCCCCCTACGGCGGCCAGCCGGGGCATTATCCGCAGCAGCCGCAGCAATCCCAGCAGTACGGCGAATGGGGCACCGGTCAGCAGCCTGCCTACGGCCAGCCGCAGCAGCAGTCGCCCGGTTATGACCCCCAGCAGCAGGGCGGGTACGGCGGGCAGCAGACCGGCGGCTACGACGGACAGCAGTACGACGGTGGCTGGGACACGGGCCAGCACGCCCCCATGCCGTACGGTGCCGACGCGGTCGACCCGTACGGCGGTCAGGGCGGGGCGTACGGCGGTGAACAGCAGGACTACTACCGCACGTCCGACGCGTACCCGCCGCCCGAGCCGCCCGCCCGGCGACGCCCCGCGCCCGAACCCGAGACCGACTGGGACCCGGGCCCGGACCAGGGCGAGCACGCCTTCTTCGCGGGCGGCGACGATGACGACGACCGGGACGACGAGGGGTCCGGCCGCAGGGGACGAGGCGACCGGCGCGGCCGCGGCAGCGGGACGAAGAAGCGCCGCAGCGGCTGTGCGTGCCTGCTCGTGGTGCTGGTCTTCGGCGGCGGTATCGGCGGCGTCGGTTACTTCGGCTACCAGTTCTACCAGGACCGTTTCGGCCCGGCCCCGGACTACGCGGGTAACGGGACCAGCGAGAAGGTGACCGTCGAGATCCCCAAGGGCGCCGGCGGCTACGAGATCGGTCAGGTGCTGAAGCGAGCAGGCATCGTCAAGAGCGTCGACGCATTTGTGGCGGCCCAGACCGAGAATCCTGACGGCAACACCATCCAGGCGGGCGTTTACACGCTCAACGCCAAGATGTCGGCGGCGGCCGCGGTCGAACTCATGCTGAACCCGAAGAGCCGCAACAACCTGATCATTCCCGAAGGCCGGCGGAATTCCTGGGTCTACGCGGAGATCGACAAACGGCTGGAACTCAGGAAGGGCACCACGGCGGGCGTCGCCAAGAAGGAATGGAAGAGCCTGGGACTTCCGGACTGGGCGAACAACAACAAGGACATCAAGGATCCCCTCGAGGGATTCCTCTACCCGTCCGCGTATCCGGTCGCCAAGGGCATGAAGCCCGAGTTCGTGCTGAAGGCCATGGTCCAGCAGGCCACCGAGAAGTACGAGGAACTCGGCCTCAAGGAGAAGGCCGACGACCTGAACCTCAAGAACCCGCTGCAGGTCCTGACGGTGGCGAGCCTGGTCCAGGCCGAGGGGAAGACGCACGATGACTACCGGAAGATGGCCGAGGTCGTCTACAACCGCCTGAAGCCGACCAACACGGAGACGTACCAGCTGCTCCAGTTCGACTCGACCTTCAATTACCTGAAGGGCGAGAGCAACATTCACATCAGCGAGTCCGAGATCAACAGCAATCAGGACCCGTACAACACGTACACCCAGAAGGGTCTCCCGCCGGGGCCGATCGACAACCCGGGCGAGGATGCGCTGGAGGCGGCGCTGAACCCGACGGACGACGGCTGGCTGTATTTCGTCGCCACCGATGGCATGAGCAAGACCGAGTTCGCCAAGACGCACGCCGAATTCCTGAAGTTGAAGGAAAAGTTCGATGCCAGCACGAAGCAGTGAGCAGGCCCGGCGCGCGGCTGTCCTCGGCTCGCCGATCGCCCACTCCCTCTCCCCGGTGCTGCACCGCGCGGCGTACGAGGCACTGGGTCTGCGTGACTGGACGTACGACCGGTTCGAGGTGGACGAGGCGGCGCTGCCCGGGTTCATCGAGAAGCTGGGGCCGGAGTGGGCCGGGCTGTCGCTGACGATGCCGCTCAAGCGCGCGGTGATTCCGCTGCTCGACGAGATCAGTGACACCGCGGCCTCGGTCGAGGCGGTGAACACGGTGGTGTTCACCGAGGACGGCCGGCGCCTCGGCGACAACACCGATATCCCGGGCATGGTCGAGGCCCTCCGCGAGCACGGGATCGACCGTGTCGAGTCTGCGGCGATCCTCGGCGCGGGCGCCACCGCCTCGTCCGCGCTGGCCGCGCTGTCGCGGATCTGCGAGGGCGAGGTCGTCGTCTACGTCCGCAGCGAGGCGCGCGCGGCCGAGATGCAGCAGTGGGGAGAACGCCTGGACGTGCAGGTCCGCACAGTGGACTGGGCCGACGCAGCACAGGCCCTGCGCGCCCCGCTGGTGATCGCCACGACCCCGGCGGGCACCACGGACGCCCTCGCGGCCGCCGTCCCCGAGCGCCCGGCGACGCTCTTCGACGTGCTGTACGAGCCGTGGCCCACCAACCTCGCGGCCCGCTGGTCGGCATACGGGGGAGCGGTCGTCAGCGGCCTCGACCTGCTGGTGCACCAGGCGGTGCTCCAGGTCGAGCAGATGACCGGGCATGCGCCGGCGCCGCTCGCGGCGATGCGGGCCGCGGGCGAACGGGGCCTCGCGCGCGTGACCGTCCGGGCCGATAGGGCGCAGTGAATTCTTCCCGAGTGAAAGTGCGAGGACACCCGCTTGGTGTTGCCCATGGCGTTCGGTAATTCGGAATTCTCTATTCCGCGTGATCTTGACGCGAAGGAACGGTAATGTGCGGCGCCTCGTAGTGATCACGAAGGAGAAAAAGTGATACGAAGGCGCCTTCTTTCGGTCGGAGCTGCCCTCGGAATAGCGGGCTTTGTCGGGCTGGCCGGGGCGACACCGGCAGCCGCGGCCGCGTCGACTCCCGAGGCGGTGTGCGGCTCTGGCTACTCCGTGCTGGAGTCCAGGACACTCGGTGTTGACAGGAGCACGGGCAAGCCTGCGGCGCGAGTGTCTCTCCTCTACAACGCTTCCAGCGGCTACAACTGCGTTGTGACCATGCATATCAATGGATATGTCGGTCTCGGAGCCACGACTGAGGCTGGAATTCTCGTGGCAGGCGGAACCTGGAAGCGGGATAAGGGGGATTACAGCTACTACGCCGGACCCGTCTACGCGTACGCGCCCAACAAGTGCGTGAAGTACACAGGTGGCATCGAGTACACCTACAGCGGGGTTTACTGGGACAGCTACACGAGCGATTTCGGCCACTGCGGCTGACGCGTCGGTGGGC
The DNA here is from genome assembly GCF_001642995.1 of Streptomyces jeddahensis. Classification (GTDB taxonomy): domain Bacteria; phylum Actinomycetota; class Actinomycetes; order Streptomycetales; family Streptomycetaceae; genus Streptomyces; species Streptomyces jeddahensis. The sequence goes on along the minus strand of NZ_LOHS01000069.1, from coordinate 4,785 downwards.
TCCCGGCTGCCGTGTCCGGTAGCCGGGAGGCGCTACTCAGCCGGCGACCGGCGACCTGACACGGTAAGCGTCCGATAGCTGGACCGGCAGCCGGGTCCGGGGCCGGGACGTGGGAGGATCGGGGGTGGCGGGCCAGGGCCGCGCACCCGGTCGCGCCGCCGCCGTACGCGAGGACGCGCGTACGCAAAGGCAGTACGCAGTACCAGGGCGCGAGCATGAGGAGCACCGTTGAGCAGGTTGCGCTGGCTGACCGCGGGGGAGTCCCACGGACCCGCACTCGTCGCGACGCTGGAGGGACTTCCCGCCGGCGTGCCGATCACCACGGAGATGGTGGCGGACCACCTGGCCCGGCGGCGCCTCGGCTATGGGCGCGGCGCCCGCATGAAGTTCGAGCGCGACGAGGTCACCTTCCTCGGCGGTGTCCGCCACGGGCTCACCCTCGGCTCTCCGGTCGCGATCATGGTCGGCAACACCGAGTGGCCCAAGTGGGAGCAGGTCATGGCGGCCGATCCCGTGGACCCGGCCGAGCTCGCCGAGCTCGCCCGTAACGCGCCCCTGACCCGCCCGCGGCCCGGCCACGCGGACCTCGCGGGCATGCAGAAGTACGGCTTCGACGAGGCCCGGCCGATCCTGGAGCGCGCCTCCGCCCGCGAGACGGCGGCCCGGGTCGCGCTGGGCGCGGTCGCCCGGTCGTACCTGAAGGAGACCGCCGGCATCGAGATCGTCTCGCACGTCGTGGAGCTGGCCAGCGCCAAGGCCCCCTACGGCGTGTACCCCAAGCCCTCGGACGTCGAGAAGCTGGACGCTGACCCGGTGCGCTGCCTGGACGCGGACGCGTCGAAGGCGATGGTTGCCGAGATCGACCAGGCCCACAAGGACGGCGACACCCTCGGCGGTGTGGTGGAGGTCCTGGCGTACGGCGTGCCGGTGGGCCTCGGCTCGCACGTGCACTGGGACCGGCGGCTGGACGCGCGGCTCGCCGCGGCGCTCATGGGCATCCAGGCGATCAAGGGCGTCGAGGTCGGCGACGGCTTCGAGCTGGCGCGGGTGCCGGGTTCCAAGGCGCACGACGAGATCGTGGCCACCGAGGACGGCATCAAGCGCGCGTCGGGCCGCTCCGGCGGCACCGAGGGCGGCCTCTCCACGGGCGAGCTGCTGCGCGTCCGCGCCGCGATGAAGCCGATCGCCACCGTGCCGCGGGCGCTCGCCACCGTGGACGTGGTCACCGGTGAGGCCACCAAGGCGCATCACCAGCGCTCGGACGTGTGTGCCGTCCCGGCCGCCGGCATCGTGGCCGAGGCGATGGTCGCGCTGGTCCTGGCGGACGCGGTGGCGGAGAAGTTCGGCGGCGACAGCGTGGCCGAGACCCGCCGCAACGTCACCTCGTACCTCGAGAACCTGAAGATCCGGTGAGCGACGTGAACGGGCGGCCGGTCATCGTCCTGGTCGGCCCCATGGGGGTCGGCAAGTCCACCGTCGGCCAGTTGCTGGCCGAGCGGCTGGGCTGCGGCTACCGGGACACCGACGACGACATCGTGGCCGCCGAGGGCAGGTCGATCGCCGACATCTTCGTGGACGAGGGCGAGCAGCACTTCCGCGCGATCGAGAAGCGTGCGGTGCATGCGGCGATCGCCGAACACGACGGTGTGCTCGCACTCGGCGGGGGCGCGATCCTCGACGCCGACACGCGTGCGCTGCTCGCACCGCACCGCGTCGTGTACCTGTCGATGGACGTCGAGGAGGCCGTCAAGCGCACCGGCCTGAACGCCGCGCGCCCGCTGCTCGCCGTCAACCCGCGCCGCCAGTGGCGCGAGCTGATGGAGGCCCGCCGCCATCTGTACACCGAAGTCGCCGACGCCGTCGTGCCCACCGACGGCCGTACCCCCGAAGAGGTCGCCCAAGCGGTCCTCGACGCACTGGAGCTGAAGGAAGCATGACGGAGCAGGCAGTGACGCGTATCCAGGTCGGCGGCACGGCGGGCACCGAGCCGTACGAGGTGCTCGTCGGGCGGCAGCTCCTCGGCGAACTGGCCGGACTCGTCGGTAAGAAGGCGCAGCGCGTCGCGGTCATCCACCCCGAGGCGCTCGCCGAGACCGGCGAGGCGCTCCGCGCCGACCTGGCCGAGCAGGGCTACGAGGCCGTCGCCATCCAGGTGCCGAACGCCGAGGAGGCCAAGACCGCCGAGGTCGCCGCGTACTGCTGGAAGGCACTCGGGCAGTCCGGGTTCACGCGCACCGACGTCATCGTCGGTGTGGGCGGCGGCGCGACCACGGACCTCGCCGGGTTCGTGGCCGCGACCTGGCTGCGCGGGGTGCGCTGGATCGCCGTACCGACGACCGTGCTCGGCATGGTCGACGCGGCGGTCGGCGGCAAGACCGGCATCAACACCGCCGAAGGCAAGAACCTCGTCGGCGCGTTCCACCCGCCCGCGGGCGTGCTGTGCGACCTGGCGGCGCTCGACTCGCTCCCGGTCAACGACTATGTGTCCGGCCTCGCCGAGATCATCAAGGCCGGTTTCATCGCCGACCCGGTGATCCTCGACCTCATCGAGGAGGACCCGCAGGCCGCCCGCACCCCCTCCGGTCCGCACACCGCCGAGCTCATCGAACGCTCCATCAAGGTCAAGGCCGAGGTGGTCTCCGGCGACCTCAAGGAGTCGGGGCTGCGGGAGATCCTCAACTACGGGCACACGCTGGCGCACGCCATCGAGAAGAACGAGCGCTACAAGTGGCGGCACGGCGCGGCCGTCTCCGTCGGCATGCACTTCGCCGCCGAACTCGGGCGGCTGGCAGGCAGGTTGGACGACGCCACCGCCGACCGGCACCGCACCATCCTGGAATCGGTGGGGCTGCCGCTCAACTACCGCTACGACCAGTGGCCCAAGCTCCTCGAGACGATGAAGGTCGACAAGAAGTCGCGTGGGAACGTGCTGCGCTTCATCGTCCTCGACGGCCTCGCCAAGCCCACCGTTCTGGAGGGGCCCGACCCGGCGGTGCTGCTCGCCGCGTACGGCGAAGTCGCGGGCTGAGCAGGCGGGTTGCCCGCCTGGTGCCTCCCCGCGTAGTGCGCCTGGGCACTCCGCGGCGTCCCCGGCCGTTCACACAACGACGGCCGGGGAAGGTACCGTTCGGTAGCGAGTGGGCCCGCAAACCCCGCTCGCCCCGCACCAGTTGCCTGTACGAGACGGAGTGGCACCGGATGCAGCATGCAGTGGGGGCTCCGCTGCCGCCGCCCTACCGGCCGGGGCAGGGACCCGCCGACAGTCGGCCGCCGGCGACACAGCAGCCGGAGCCGTCGGCTGCGGACCCCGTCCCCGCGGGCCCACCGGCCACCGCGCAGGGCTTCGCCGCCCCGCCGAACGGTCCGGCGGCCCAGCAGCCGCCGCATGCCCAGCCGGTGCAGGACCCGGACGGGCCGCCGGGCTCTCAGCTCCAGCAGGGCCTGCAGCCGCAGGCATCACCACCGCCGCAGGTTTCACCTCCCCAGCAGCCGCCGCAAGCCCCGGGCTCGCCTTCCGCGCCTGCCGTGCGCGCGACCAGCCCTGTCGCGACCCACGCATCCGGCTCCCAGGGCCCTGCCGCCCCGCACCCGAACACGCCCAGCCCGGCGCACGGGCCCGGATCCCCGGGCCTTCCGGCCACGCCGTCGCCATCCTCGCCGGGGGCTCACGGGTCTCAGGGCCCGACCCCGCCGCCGACCGGGCCAGCCGCGCCGCACGCCCCCATCCCCCAGGGCACGGCCGCGCACCCGCAGGGGGCCGCGATGCCGCAGGCCCGGGGCCAACGCCAACCGCACGCAGCCGCGCCGCCCCACCATGTGCCCCCGCACCACACCCCGATGCCCCCCACCGCGGACACCACGGGGCATGTCCAGCTGCCGCCCGGCGGACCCGTGGCCATGCCGAGCGCGCCGCCCGCCCGGGGCGCCGCCGACCCCACCTCCACCACGCTCGCCGTGCTGCTCATCGGCCCCGCCGGCGCGGGCAAGACGAGCGTCGCCCGCTACTGGGCGGACCAGCGCCGCGTCCCCACCGCGCACATCAGCCTCGACGACGTACGCGAATGGGTCCGCTCCGGCTTCGCGAACCCCCAGTCCGGCTGGAACGACAACTCCGAAGCCCAGTACCGCCTGGCCCGCCGCACCTGCGGCTTCGCCGCACGCAACTTCCTCGCCAACGGCATCTCGTGCATCCTCGACGACGCCGTCTTCCCCGACCGGCCGGTCGTCGGCCTCGGCGGCTGGAAGCGGCACGTCGGTCCCGGGCTGCTCCCGGTGGTACTGCTGCCGGGCCTGGACGTCGTCCTGGAGCGCAACGCCGAGCGCAGCGGCAACCGGCGCCTCACCGATGAGGAGGTCGCCCGCATCCACGGCCGGATGGCCGGGTGGTACGGCTCGGGCCTGCCGATCATCGACAACTCCCATCTCGACGTCCCGGCGACGGCCCGCGTACTGGACGACGTCCTCGCCCGCTCTATAGCGAGCCCGCCGGCTTGGTGAACCCCTCCCCTACCGGGGGGGGCTGGACCACGATGAACGGCACCGTACGTCGTGGGTTGTGCCCACCCTCCCCCAGCTACCGCTGGGAGGTGCCCCCAGCCCTGCGGAACGATTGCCCACAACGGTGAGGGCGTGCGCCGCCCACAACGGTATGCCCGCAGGCGCGATGCGGCGTAAGGGGACGTGGCGGGATGTGCGCCCGCAGCGGCTGGCGCAAAATCCGGGCTCGCCCGACGACGTACGGCTAGGCGCCAGACCGAGGACGTACATCCCGGCGCGGCCCCGACC
>NZ_LOHS01000068.1 GCF_001642995.1 Streptomyces jeddahensis | reverse complement strand
CCCGGCCACCGGCCCTCGCCGCCGCACAGCCCGGCCCGCTGTCCGTGCCGCCGTCCGTCTCGACCGGGCGGCGGCACGGCCGCATCCTGGAGAGTGGAAACCCCCGGGACCCCGGGTTCGGCGGAAGGGGACGGACATGTCACGTGCGGTCGGTATCGACCTCGGTACGACGAACTCGGTGGTGGCCGTCCTGGAGGGCGGTGAGCCCACCGTCATCCCCAATGCCGAGGGCGCGCGCACCACGCCCTCGGTCGTCGCCTTCGCCAAGAACGGCGAGGTCCTCGTCGGAGAGGTGGCCAAACGGCAGGCGGTCACCAACGTGGAGCGCACCGCACGCTCCGTCAAACGGCACATGGGCGACGCCCACTGGCGCTTCCCCGAACAGGGCTCCGTGGACGGCACCCGCTACACCGCACAGGAGCTCTCCGCGCGCATCCTGCAGAAACTCAAGCGGGACGCCGAGTCGTACCTGGGCGAGAACGTCACGGACGCGGTGATCACCGTCCCCGCGTACTTCGACGACGCCCAGCGCCAGGCCACCAAGGAGGCCGGTGAGATCGCCGGGCTCAAGGTGCTGCGCATCATCAACGAGCCGACGGCCGCGGCCCTCGCCTACGGCCTCGACCGCGGCGAGGAGCAGACCGTCCTCGTCTTCGACCTGGGCGGCGGCACCTTCGACGTGTCGCTGCTCGACATCGGCGACGGCGTGATCGAGGTGAAGGCCACCAACGGCGACACGCATCTCGGCGGCGACGACTGGGACCAGCGGATCGTCGACCATCTCGTCAAGCAGTTCAAGAACGCGTACGGCCTCGACCTCGCGAAGGACAAGATGGCGCTGCAGCGGCTGCGCGAGGCCGCGGAGCGCGCCAAGATCGAGCTCTCCTCGTCGACCGAGACGACCGTGAACCTCCCCTACATCACCGCCTCGCCCGAGGGCCCGCTGCACCTCGACGAGAAGCTGACGCGCGCCCAGTTCCAGGAGCTGACCGGGGATCTCCTCGACCGCTGCAAGACCCCCTTCCACCAGGCCATCAAGGACGCCGGGATCGAGGTCTCCGCGATCGACCACGTGATCCTGGTCGGCGGCTCGACACGCATGCCCGCCGTCACGGACCTGGTCAGGCAGCTCACCGGCAAGGATCCGCACAAGGGCGTCAACCCGGACGAGGTCGTCGCCGTCGGCGCCACGCTCCAGGCCGGCGTGCTCCGCGGCGACGTCAAGGACGTGCTGCTGCTCGACGTGACGCCGCTGTCCCTCGGCATCGAGACCAAGGGCGGCATCATGACGAAGCTCATCGAACGCAACACGACGATCCCCACGAAGCGTTCGGAGATCTTCACGACGGCCACCGACAACCAGCCGTCCGTCGGCATCCAGGTCTACCAGGGCGAACGCGAGATCGCCGCGTACAACAAGAAGCTCGGCGTCTTCGACCTCACCGGGCTGCCGCCCGCGCCGCGCGGCGTCCCGCAGATCGAGGTCACCTTCGACATCGACGCCAACGGGATCATGCACGTCTCGGCGAAGGACCTGGCGACGGGCCGCGAGCAGAAGATGACCGTCACGGGCGGTTCGGCGCTGCCCAAGGACGACATCGACCGCATGATGCGCGAGGCCGAGCAGTACGCCGACGAGGACCGCCGCCGCCGCGAGGCCGCCGAGACCCGCAACCAGGCGGAGCAGCTCGTCTACCAGACCGAGCGGTTCCTCGCCGACAACGCCGACCGGATCCCGGGCGACACGAAGTCGGAGGTGGAAGCGGCGGTGACCGAGCTCAAGGGGCTTCTGGAGGCGGGCGGCGAGGACACCGCGGCACTGCGCACGGGCGTCGAGAAGCTGGCCTCGGTCAGCCAGAAGATGGGTCAGGCGATGTACGCCCAGGCGCAGGCCGGCTCCGCGTCCGCCTCCGGCGGGGAGAGCAATACCGGTACCGGTACCGAGGCCCCGAAGGCGGACGAGGACGTGGTCGACGCGGAGATCGTGGACGAGGAGCGGGATACGAAGGGTGGCGCCGCTTAGGCAGAGGAGCCCGGAAGACGCTTTTCGGATTCCGAGTCCTTACGGAACACGGACGTCAGAAGCTGAAGGCGGCCAGGAAACGGCACGGCCAGGGCCGTGGTACGAAGCTGAACGCATGAAGCAGCCGTACCAGCCGATGGGCGAGGCGCCCGCTGAGCCGCTGTCGGCCGAAGCGGCCCGGGTGCTGGTCGTGGAGGACGATCCCACCGTCGCCGAGGTCGTCTCGGGATACCTGGACCGCGCAGGCTACGCGGTGGACCTGGTCGGGGACGGGCCGAGAGCCCTCACCCGTGCCGCCGCGCACTGGCCGGACCTGGTGGTGCTGGACCTGATGCTGCCCGGGATGGACGGCCTGGAGGTGTGCCGTCGGCTGCGCGCCCGCGGTCCCGTGCCCGTCATCATGCTCACCGCGCGCGGTGACGAGGACGACCGGATCCTGGGCCTGGAGGTGGGGGCCGACGACTACGTCACCAAGCCCTTCAGCCCCCGGGAACTCGTCCTGCGGGTGGAGTCGGTGCTGCGCCGTACCCGGCCCTTCAGGCCCGGCACGGGAACGCCCCTGCACGCCGCCGGCCTCGCGGTCGACCCCGCGGCCCGCCGCGCCACCAAGAACGGGACCGAACTCGCCCTCACTCTCCGCGAATTCGACCTGCTCGCCTTCTTCCTGCGCCACCCCGGCCGCGCGTACGGCCGCGAGGACCTGATGCGCGAGGTCTGGGGCTGGGACTTCGGCGACCTGTCGACCGTCACCGTCCACGTCCGCCGCCTGCGCGGCAAGGTCGAGGACGACCCCGCGCGACCCCGGCTGATTCAGACCGTGTGGGGCGTCGGCTACCGCTTCGACCCCACCGGCACATCCGGCCCGCCAGAGGAGTGACCATGCGCGACAGCCTCCTCATCGCCCTGTTCCCCTTCCTCGGCGCCGCCGCGGCCGGACTCCTCGGCGCGGGCGTGCTGTGGCTGATCCGCCGCCGCTCGCTCACCGCGTCGCTCACGGTCGTCGCCGCCGTCGCGGTGACTGCGATGCTCGCGGGCACGCTGGCCGTGGCACAGGCGATGTTCCTCTCCGCGCACGACCTGTCCGTCGTCACGACGGTCGTCGCGATGGCGGCCGTCGTGTCCCTGGCCACCGCGCTGCTGCTGGGCCGCTGGGTGGTCGCCCGCAGCCGTGAACTCACCCTCGCCGCCTGCTCCTTCGGCGACGGCGGCGACTTCGCGGCCCCCGACGGCCCCGTCACCGCCGAACTGGCCGCGCTCAGCCGCGAGCTGGCGGCGACGAGCGCGAAACTCGCCGCCTCCCGCGAGCGTGAGCGCGCCCTGGAGTCCTCCCGCCGTGAACTCGTCGCCTGGATCTCGCACGACCTGCGCACCCCGCTCGCGGGCCTGCGTGCCATGTCCGAGGCGCTGGAGGACGGCGTCGCCACGGACCCCGACCGCTACCTCCGGCAGATCCGCACGGAGGTCGAGCGCCTGAACGACATGGTCGGCGACCTCTTCGAACTGTCCCGCATCCACGCCGGCGCGCTGTCGCTCTCGCCGTCCCGGATCTCGGTGTACGACCTCGTCGGCGACGCCCTCGCGGGAGCGGACCCGCTCGCCCGCGAACACGGCGTGCGGCTGGTCGGCGACCGTATCGAACCCGTACCGGTCGAAGTGGACGGCAAGGAGATGAGCCGCGTCCTGGGCAACCTGCTGGTCAACGCGATCCGCCGGACACCGGCCGACGGCACGATTGCGGTGGCCGCAGAGCGTTCGCCGGAGGAGTCGTCCTGTCGGTCACCGACGGCTGCGGAGGCATCCCCGAGGAGGACCTTCCCCGCGTCTTCGACACCGGCTGGCGCGGCACCCACGCCCGCACCCCTCCTGCTGGTGCGGGTCTGGGCCTGGCCATCGTCCGCGGCATCGTGGAGGCCCACCAGGGGCGTGCCGTCGTACGGAACGTCCCCGGCGGCTGCCGATTCGAGGTGACGCTTCCCACGACCGAGGCATGAACCCTCGACCCCTATGCGGCGCGACGACGTAAGAGTTGCGTCATCTCCTGCGGGCCCCGGGACGGCCGCCCGTTCCGTTGAATGGAGTGGCGACAGAAGAATCTCAGGAGGTGAGGTGGCGATGGGACGCGTGTGGAAGGTACTGACCAGGCCGTTGGTCGTCGGAGCACTGGTGGTGGCTGTCGCCGGAGTCGCCTTCGGGCTGTACTGGTTCCAGCCGTGGAAGCTGTGGCAGGACGAGACCGTCGAAGAGGGCCTGCCCCAGGCGGTAGAGACCTCCGCTCCTCCTACGGCGGCGCCCTCCGAGACGCCCTCCCCGACGACCGGGCCGCAGACGCTCGCGAGCGGTGAACTGATCAGCCACGAGCACGCGACGTCGGGCACCGTGAAGCTCGTACGGCTGGCCGACGGCTCCCACGTCGTCCGGCTGGAGAACCTCGACACCAGCAATGGACCGGACCTGCGCGTGTGGCTGACCGACCAACCGGTGAAGGAGGGGAAGGCAGGCTGGCACGTCTTCGACGACGGGCAGTACGTCAGCCTCGGCAAGCTGAAGGGCAACAAGGGGAGCCAGAACTACGCCGTGCCCAACGACATCGACCCCGCCCGCTACACCAGCGTCAGCATCTGGTGCGACCGCTTCGACGTCTCCTTCGGCGCCGCCGAGCTCGACCGCGCCTGACGACGGTGCACGCCTTGAGCGATGAGGTAGGCCGTAACGCGCGAACCCGCCGCTGACCGCAGCGGCGGCAGCCCTACACCCCTGTCCGCTCCCACCCCCGCCTCTCCGGCCTCACCCCCAGCTGTTCCGGATCGCGCGTCCGGTACACAACGTACGGGCGGAACAGATACTGCACCGGGGCGCTGAACATATGGATGAGGCGGGTGAAGGGGACCAGGGCGATGAGGAGCATGCCCACCACAGCGTGGATCTGGTACATCACCGGAACGCCCGACATCAGTTCCGTCTTGGGCTGCAGGGTAAACAGGCTGCGGGACCAAGGGGCGATGGTCGCCCGGTAGTTGTAGCCGTCCCCGGACGTGTGCATCAGCTTGGCGACCATGCCGAGCACGATCGCGGCCAGCAGCACCACGTACATCAGCTTGTCGTTGGCGGTCGTGGCGCGGAACACCGGCGCTTTGGTGCGCCGCCTGTACAGGAGCAGGGCGATGCCGGCCAGCGCCAGCGCCCCGACCGCCGTCCCGCCGTAGAGCGACAGCAGGTGGTAGGTGTGCTCGTTGAGGCCGATGTCGTCCGTCCACGACTCCGGTACGAAGAGGCCCATCAGGTGGCCGACCAGCACGAACAGAATCCCGTAGTGGAACACGGGCGACGCGATGTTCAGCAGCTTCGACTCGTAGATCTGCGACGAGCGTGTCGTCCAGCCGAACTTGTCGAAGCGGAACCGCCAGATCGTGCCCGCGACGAGCAGCACGAAGGCGACGTACGGCACGACGCCCCACAGCAGTGTGTTCATGGGGATACCTCCGTTGGATACCCCGTCCTTCAGGCCGGGGGGAAGCGGCTGCAGAGCAGGGCATGGGAAGGCGATTCGCCGTCAGGGGGATAGCCTTTTGCCTTCAACTCCTGCCAGATCGCCATATGTTGGGTGATAGTTTGTGAGCCGTGGCGACGACGCACGTGAAGCGGGCATTCAAGTACCGCTTCTATCCGACTGATGCGCAGGCGGCTGAGCTGTCGCGCACGTTCGGGTGCGTGCGGAAGGTCTACAACATGGCGCTGGACGCCCGTACGAGGGCATGGCAGCAGGGGGTGCGGGTCAACTACAACGCCACCTCGGCGATGCTGACGGCGTGGAAGAAGACCGAAGAACTGGCCCCGCAGGGTGCGAGACCGTCCACCGTGACGGTCTCGAGGGATGCAGCTGGCCGCTGGTTCGTGTCGATGCTGTGCGAGGACCTGAACATCAAGCCGCTTGCGGCCACCGGTACGGCGGTCGGTATCGACGTGGGCCTTGACCATCTGCTGACCTCGTCGACGGGTGAGAAGGTCACCAACCCCAGGCACGAACGCAAGGACCGTGCCCGGCTGGTGAAGGCTCAGCGGGAACTGTCTCGCAAGGCCAAGGGCAACGGGGCGAACCGTGTGAAGCCCCGGCAGAAGGTCGCCCGGATCCACGCCAGGGTCGCCGACCGGCGGCGTGACGCCCTGCACAAGATCACTACTCGGCTCGTGCGTGAAAACCAAACGCTCGTGATCGTGGACCTGGCCGTGCGCAACATGGTCAAAAACCGGAAACTGGCCCGCGCGATCTCGGACGCAGCGTGGTCGGACTTCCGCAGCATGCTGGAATACAAAGCGGCCTGGTGCGGGCGGGACCTGGTGGTCGTGGACCGCTTCTTCCCCTCGTCCAAGCTGTGCCACGCCTGCGGCACCCTCGCTGAACGGCTGCCGCTCAACGTCCGCACGTGGACGTGCGGCTGCGGGACGACCCATGACCGGGACGTGAACGCGGCGAAGAACCTTCTGGCCGCCGGGCTGGCGGTGTCTGTCTGTCGAGCTGGTGTAAGACCTCAACGGAGAACTCCGGGCGGGCAGTCGGTGAAGAAGCAGAAAACCCCACGGCGCGAGCCGTAGGAATCCCCTCCTTCGGGACGGGGAGGAAGTCAAGAACGCTCTCCGATGAGTGGTGGCTCTGCGATGGGTGGCTCAGTGATGAGTCCGAAGGGCTCCAGGCCCACCTCCTCGCGCGGCGGGCCCGACCGGGCCAGGGCCAGCGCCTCGGCCCGGTCCTTGGGAGATGGGCCGGGCAGCGTCGCGCACACCGCGTCGAGCACGCGCGCGTACGGCGTGCCGAAGTCGGTGAGAGCGAGCCGCAGCAGCTCCAGGGCGCCGCGGTGCTCCTTGAGCAGAACCGGCCCCATCTGCGCCGAGAACTCCAGCACCACCGGCAGGAAGTCGGGCAGCTCCTCGCCGGTGAACTCCAGGCCGTGCTCCCGGTAGGTCTCCTTGAAGCGGACCAGCGACATGCCGCGCCGCCGCGTGTCGCCGTCCCGCCACCAGGTCAGATACAGGCTGTGCCGGTTCTTGAAGTCGAAGACCTGGACGTAGTGGGCGGCGAGGTCCGCGGGCGCCTGGGCCGCCGCGTGGTCGAGGAAGCCGCCCAGTTCGGGGGCGGCGGCCCGCAGCAGCGACAGCCGGTAGCGGAACGCGTCGTCGGGATAGCCCAGGCAGTGCGCGGCGGCCTGGTACAGCACGGCGGTGGACGTCACGGCGGCTCCCCCTTCAGTTCGGTTTCCTTGTCGGCCGTCTGCCGCCTCCCCAGTACGTGGAAGTTCTCCACGGACACCAGCGGCAGGTGTCTGCGCCCGGAGTCCAGGCCGAACGGCCCCTCGCCGCCCATGCCGGGCCCGCCGTCGTAGTCGAGGCTGCAGGAGTCCGGCAGCTCGGCGGGGAGAGCCGTCTCCTCCAGGCGGGCGGCGTCGCCGACGGCGGCGGTCGGAATGACGTAGCGCTCCTCGTACTTGGCGATGGCCAGCAGCCGGTACATCGCCTCGATCTCCGTCGCGTCCATGCCGACCGACGAGGCGAGGGAGGGGTCCGGCTGGTCCCCGAGGTTGATCGCCCGCATGTGCGAGCGCATGGCGGCGAGCTTCTCCAGCGAGGCCCGTACCGGCCCCACATCACCCGCCGTGAACAGCTCCGCCAGATACTCGAGCGGGATCCGCAGCGTGTCGATGGCGCCGAAGAGGTTGCCCGCGTCCTCGCCGTCGAAGCCTGTCTCGGCCAGCGCGTCCACGACCGGTGACAGCGGCGGGATGTACCAGACCATCGGCATCGTGCGGTACTCGGGATGCAGCGGCAGGGCGACCTTGTACTTGCTGATGAGGGCGTGCACGGGGGAGCGGCGCGCGGCCTCCATCCAGTCGTACGGAATCCCGGCCTGTTCCGCCGCCCGCTGCACCGCCGGGTCCTCCGGATCGAGGAAGACGTCCAACTGGGCCTCGTACAGCGCCTTCTCGTCCTTCACGGAGGCGGCTGCCGTCACCTTGTCCGCGTCGTACAGCATCACCCCGAGATAGCGCAGCCGCCCCACGCACGTCTCCGAGCAGACCGTCGGGAGACCCACCTCCACGCGCGGGTAGCAGAACGTGCACTTCTCGGCCTTGCCGGTGCGGTGGTTGAAGTAGACCTTCTTGTACGGGCAGCCGGTGACGCACATGCGCCAGCCGCGGCACTGGTCCTGGTCGACAAGGACGATGCCGTCCTCGGCCCGCTTGTACATGGCGCCGGACGGGCAGGACGCCACGCACGACGGGTTCAGGCAGTGCTCGCAGATCCGCGGCAGGAAGAACATGAAGGTCTGCTCGAACGCGAACTTGACCTTCTCGGCGGCCTGTTCGCGCACCTTGGCGACCATCGGGTCGAGGTTCCCGTGCTCGGGCGCGCCCGCGAGGCTGTCGTCCCAGTTCGAGGACCACTCGATCTTCATCGGCTTGCCGGTGATCTGCGACAGAGGCTGCGCGACGGGGAAGTCGTCGCCGAGCGGCGCGTCGTGCAGGTTCTTGTAGTCGTACGTCCAGGGCTCGTAGTAGTCCTTGATCTCCGGCAGGACGGGGTTGGAGAAGATCCCGGCCAGCTTCCGGAACCGCCCGCCCCCTTTGAGCTTGAGCGCGCCCCGCTTGTTCAGCTCCCAGCCGCCGCGCCACCGCTCCTGGTCCTCGTACCGGCGCGGATAGCCCTGCCCTGGCCGGGTCTCGACGTTGTTGAACCAGACGTACTCCATGCCGGTGCGGTTGGTCCACGCCTGCTTGCACGTCACCGAGCAGGTGTGGCAGCCGATGCACTTGTCGAGGTTCATGACCATGGCGATCTGGGCCATCGGGCGCATGTCAGTACTCCACATCCTGCGAGCGGCGGCGGATGACCGTCACCTCGTCGCGCTGGTTGCCCGTCGGGCCCAGGTAGTTGAAGCCCCACGACAGCTGGGCGTAGCCGCCGATGAGATGGGACGGCTTGAGGAGCACGCGGGTCAGGGAGTTGTGGATGCCGCCGCGTTTGCCGGTCGTCTCCGTCTTCGGGACGCTGACCGTGCGTTCCTGGGCGTGGTGCATGTAGACCGTGCCCGGGGGCATCTTGTGCGAGACGACCGCGCGGGCGACGACGACGCCGTTGCGGTTGACGGCCTCGATCCAGTCGTCGTCCCGGACGCCGATCGCGTCCGCGTCCTGCGGGGACATCCAGATGTTCTGGCCGCCGCGGGAGAGCGACAGCATGAACAGGTTGTCCTGGTACTCGGAATGGATCGACCACTTGTTGTGCGGGGTCAGGTAACGGACGGTCACCTCGCGCTGTCCGTCCGGTCCGAGGCGCGGTTCGCCGAACAGGCGGTTCATGTCCAGCGGCGGCCGGTAGACGGGCAGCGCCTCACCCAGCTCGTGGATCCAGTCGTGGTCGAGGAAGAAGTGCTGCCGTCCGGTGAGCGTGTGCCAGGGCTTCAGATGCTCCGTGTTGAGCGTGAACGCGGTGTAGCGGCGCCCACCGGACTCACTTCCGGACCACTCCGGTGAGGTGATGACCGGCACGGGCGCGGCCTGCGTGTCCGCGTACGTGATGCGCTTGCCCTCGTGCTCGGCCGCCAGATGCGCCATCTCTTGGCCGGTGCGCGCCTCCAGGGTGTGGAAACCCTGCGTGGCAAGGCGTCCGTTGGTCGTGCCGGACAGCGCGAGGATGGTGTTCGCCGCCTTGACGGCGGTGTCGAGGGCCGGACGCCCGTCGGCGGGGCCACCGCGTACGACACCGTTGCGGGCCTTGAGGTCCTCCACCTCCTGGTCGGGCCGCAGGGCGATGCCCTTGACGGGCAGCCCCAGACCTTCCGCCAGCGGGCCGAGTGCCGCGAACTTGTCGCCGATCGCCGTGTAGTCGCGCTCGACGACGGCCAGATTCGGCAGCGTCTGCCCGGGAACGGGATCGCATTCGCCGCGCTTCCAGTCCAGGACGACCCCGCCGGGCTGCGCGGTCTCGCCCGGTGTGTCGTGCTGCAGCGCGGTCGCGACGACGTCCCTGCGGACGCCCAGATGGCCCACCGCGAGCTCGCTGAGCCTGCGGGCCAGCGCGTGGAAGGTGTCGAAGTCGGTGCGGGACTGCCAGGGCGGGTCGACGGCCGGTGAGAAGGCGTGCACGTAGGGGTGCATGTCCGTGGTCGACAGGTCGTGCTTCTCATACCAGGTCGCGGCCGGCAGTACGACGTCCGAGAGCAGCGTGGACGAGGTCTGCCGGAAGTCGAGCGAGAGCAGGAGGTCGAGCTTGCCCTCGGGGGCCTCGTCCCGCCAGGTCACATCCCTGGGCCGTTCGTCCTCCGCGGCCTCCTCGGCCCGCAGCGACGAGTGCGTGCCCAGCAGATGCTTCGTGAAGTACTCGGCGCCCTTCGCCGACGAGCCCAGCAGATTGGCGCGCCACAGGGTCAGCACACGCGGCCAGTTCTGCGGCGCGTCCGGGTCCTCGACCGCGAACTTCAGTTCACCGGTTCTGAGCTGGGCCACGACCTGCGCGACCGGGTCGCCGAAGGCGTCGCCCAGGTCGAGCGGATTGCGGTCGAAGGTCGGGTAGGAGGGCATCCAGCCGGAGCGGGCGGACAGCGCGAGGCAGTCGACGCCCGTCATGCCCGCGAACTGCCCGCTGCCCAGCGGCGACGCGTGCACATCGGCCGGGAACCTGTCGTAGCGCCACTGGTCGGTGTGCAGGAACCAGTACGCGGCGCCGATCATCTGCCGCGGCGGCCGCTGCCAGTCCAGGGCGCCCGCGAGTGTGGCCCAGCCGGTGAACGGGCGGCACTTCTCCTGGCCGACGTAGTGCGCCCAGCCCCCGCCGTTGCGGCCCTGGCAGCCGGTGAGCTGCAGCAGCGCGAGGAAGGCCCGGTAGATCGTCTCGGAGTGGAACCAGTGGTTCGTCCCGGCGCCCATCAGGATCATGCAGCGGCCCCGCGACTTCTCCGCGGTCCGCGCGAACTCGCGGGCGATCCGGACGGCCTGGGCGGCGGGCACGGAGGTGTGCACCTCCTGCCACGCCGGTGTACAGGGCGCGTCCGCGTCCTCGTACGACGAGGGCCAGTCACCAGGCAGACCCGGCCGCCCCACCCCGTACTGCGCGAGCAGCAGATCGAAGACCGTGGTGACCAGGAGTCCGCCAGGCCCGCCGATCCGCGCGGCCGGGACGCCGCGCCGCATGACCTCGCCGCGCCCCTGCCCGTGCTCCCCGCCCTCCGTGTCGAAGCGCGGCAGCAGCACCTCGACCGGCATCGCGCGGAACGTGCCGTGCAGGGTCAGCCGCGGGCTGATGTCGCCCAGATCCAGGTTCCAGCGGCCCTTGCCGGAGTCCGTCCAGCGGAACCCCAGCGAGCCGTTCGGGACGGCGGGCTGCCCGATCGCCGCGTCCAGCACGACCGTCTTCCACTCCGCGCCCTCCCCGGTCTGGTCGAGATCGGCGGCGCGCAGGAACTTCGACGGCACGTACGCACCGTCCCGCTCGGTGAGCGTCACCAGGAAGGGCAGATCGGTGAACTTCCGTACGTAGTCCGCGAAGAACGGCGTCTCGCGGTCCACGAAGAACTCCTTGAGGACCACATGCCCCATGGCCAGCGCGAGCGCCCCGTCCGTGCCGGGATGCGGATGCAGCCACTCGTCGCCGAACTTGGCGTTGTCCGCGTAGTCCGGGGAGACGACCACGACCTTCTGGCCGCGATAGCGGGCCTCGGCCATCCAGTGCGCGTCCGGCGTACGAGTGACGGGCACATTGGACCCCCACATCATCAGATACGCCGCGTCCCACCAGTCGCCCGACTCCGGTACGTCGGTCTGGTCGCCGAACACCTGCGGCGAGGCGACCGGCAGGTCCGCGTACCAGTCGTAGAAGGACAGCATCGGCGCGCCGATCAGCCCCATGAAACGGGCCCCGGCCGCGTGCGACACCATCGACATCGCGGGGATGGGGGAGAAGCCCGCGATCCGGTCCGGGCCGTACGTCTTGATGGTGTGGACGTGCGCAGCCGCCACGATCTCCAGGGCCTCGTCCCAGGTGGCGCGGACCATGCCGCCCTTGCCGCGCGCCCGCTGGTACCTGCGCCGGCGCTCCGGATCGCCCTGAATGTCCGCCCACGCCAGCACCGGGTCCTTCAGGCGCGCCTTGGCCTCCCGGTACATCTCGAGGAGCACGCCCCGGATGTACGGGTAGCGCACGCGGGTCGGCGAGTACGTGTACCAGGAGAAGGCCGCGCCCCGGGGGCAGCCGCGCGGCTCGTACTCGGGGCGGTCGGGACCCACCGACGGATAGTCGGTCTGCTGGGTCTCCCACGTGATGATGCCGTCCTTGACGTACACCTTCCAGCGGCACGAGCCCGTGCAGTTCACCCCGTGCGTGGAGTTCACGACCTTGTCGTGGCTCCACCGGTCCCGGTAGAAGGCGTCCCCCTGGCGGCCGCCTTTGAACTGCACACTGTGCAGATCGGGGACCGCGGTCCCGCCCCGGAAGAACTTTCCCGTACGCAGAAGCACCGCACCCGGTTCGGTGGGGGTCCCCGTGGTCTGTGTCACCGTGAGCTCCCTTGGTGGCCCATGCCTCGAAACGTAGGCGCGCTGAGGGACGGCCACCTGCTCACTGCGTCCGTACGGGTTACGGTGCTGGGTGCCCGTCCCTACTCGTCCCTGCTCACCCCTGCCGGAAAGATCCCGCCGCCGTGCTCGTCGCCCGCTCCGTCGCCCTGTTCGCCGTCGCCGCCCTCCTCGAGATCGGGGGTGCCTGGCTGGTCTGGCAGGGCATCCGGGAACACCGCGGCTGGATCTGGATCGGAGCGGGCGTCATCGCCCTCGGCCTGTACGGGGTGGTGGCCACGTTCCAGCACGACGCGAACTTCGGCCGCATCCTGGCCGCGTACGGCGGGATCTTCGTCGCCGGCTCGATCGCCTGGGGCATGATCGCCGACGGCTACCGCCCCGACCGCTTCGACGTCATCGGCGCGCTGATCTGCCTCGCGGGGATGGCCGTGATCATGTACGCGCCCCGCACGCACTGACTGTTCGCGCGCGGCGCCCTTCTTGAGGCAGCGCCCTTCTTCAGTCTTCGGTCAGTGACGGTCGCGGGTGCTGCTGCGGACGACGAGCGACGTGGCCAGCTCCACCCGGGAGCTTCCCAGTTCCTCGCCGCCGATCAGCCGGACGAGCGTCCGCAGGGCGGTGCCGCCCATCTCCTTCAGCGGCTGGCGCACGGTCGTCAGGGGCGGGGTGACCCAGCGGGCCTCCGGCAGGTCGTCGAACCCCACGACGCTGACGTCCTCCGGCACCCGCAGCCCGGCCTCGGCCAGCGCTTCGTAGCCGCCGATGGCCATGTGGTCGGAGCAGATGAAGAGGGCTGTGGGCGGCACGGGCAGCCGAAGGAGCGCCTCGACCTGCCGCCGGCCGCTGGCGCGGTCGTAGGTGCCGTGACGCACCAGTTCGGCCGGCGCGTCGAGGCCCGCCGTCGCCATGGCCGAGCGGTAGCCGGCGATGCGCGCCCGGGCGAACAGGTGTCGTGGCGGGCCGGTGACCAGGCCGATCCGCTCGTGCCCGCGGTCCAGCAGGTGGGTGGTCGCCTCGTAGGCGCCGGCCCAGTTGGTGGTGCCGACGGACGGCACGCCAGGGGGCGGATCGCTGAGGGGGTCGATGACCACGCAGGGGACCTCGGCCTGTTGGAGCCGGGCGAGCTGCTCGTCGGTGGGCTCGGTCAGGCCCAGCACCACTCCCGCGCTGCCGCGCTCCAGGATGCGGTCGACCCAGTCGGGGGCGTACTGGCCGCCGGAGGCGACGGGCGCCCTGGCGAGGGAGATCGCCACGTGCAGTCCCGCCTCGTACGCCGCCGCCTCCATACCGCTGGCGACGCTCGCGGGCCAGGAGCCGTCCAGCCCGCCCAGGACCAGGTCGACGGTGCGGGTGGACGGGTCGGCGAGGGACACCCCCCGGCGGATGTACCGGTGCTGACGGAGGGCGGAGTCGACCTTGGCCCGGGTGTCCTGCGAGACGTCGTCGCGGTCGTTGAGGACCTTGGAGACGGTGGAGACCGACACGCCGGCCGTCTGGGCGATCTGCGCGAGGGTCGGGCGGGACGTCCGGCCACCGGTCATGAGAGCACTCCCTGCTGTCCCCGACAGAGTTTTCGCAAATAATCTAGGACGTGACTGTGTCCGTTGCCAAGAAAGAGTTGCTCCGCACGCTTCATTGGGTGCGCCTTGACAGGCATATCGACCGCATTTAGCTTCTCTGTCGGCTGCCCGACGGGCTGGGTTGTCGCGAAAAAATTTTCGTAGCTGCTGTGGGATCGGAGCCCCTATGTCGCCCAAGATGTCCGCCGCCCCGTTGCGGGTCACCGTATGGAGTGAGGGCCGTCACGAGCAGCAGGACGCGCAAGTCGCGCGGTTGTATCCGCAGGGCATCCATGGAGCGGTCGCCGAGGGCGTCCGTCTGAACCTCGGCGACGAGGTCCGGGTCCGCACCGCGACGCTGGACGAGCCGGAGCACGGCCTCACCGAGGAGGTTCTCGCCGACACGGATGTGCTCACCTGGTGGGGGCACATCGCTCACCACGAGGTGTCGGACGAGGTGGTCGACCGCGTGCACCGGCACGTCATGGCCGGGATGGGCCTGATCGTGCTGCACTCCGGGCACTGGTCGAAGATCTTCACCCGGCTGATGGGCACGACGTGCACCCTGCGCTGGCGCGCCGAACGGGACCGCGAACTGGTGTGGACGGTCGACCCGGCCCACCCGATCGCAGCCGGTGTGCCGCACCCGATCGTGATCGATGAGCAGGAGATGTACGGGGAGTTCTTCGACATCCCCGCCCCCGACGAGCTGGTGTTCATCAGCTCCTTCTCGGGGGGCGAGGTGTTCCGCAGCGGCTGCACGTTCCGCCGGGGCCACGGGCGGATCTTCTACTTCAGCCCCGGGGACCAGGACTATCCCGTCTACCACCACCCCGATGTGCGGCGCGTCATCGCCAACGCCGTCACCTGGGCCGCCCCGGCGGCCGAACGCCGGACCCCACGGCTGGTCCACAGCGAGACCAGCTGGTTCGAGGGCGAAGGGGTCCGGTCGTGAACGGGCACCCATTCCGCACCCTGCCGGCGACCGGTGCTCCCCTCCGGGTGATCGTTGTGGGCGCCGGGGGCATGGGCCGGGCCTGGCTGGGCGCTGTCCTGGCGTCCCCCGACACCGAGTTGGCCGGAGTCGTGGACCTCGACTCGGAGGCGGCCCGCAGCGCCGCCGACGCGGTGGGCGCACCTGGCACCCCGACCGGCACGGACCTGGCCGCGCTCGCCGCCGAGACCGGTGCCGAGGCCGTCATCGACGTGACCAGCCCCGCCGCCCACCTGCCCGTCACCCTGCGGGCACTCGACCTCGGCCTGCCCGTGCTCGGCGAGAAGCCGGCGGCCGCCTCCGTGGCCGAGGCGCTGCGGCTGGCGGCGGCGGCCGAGCGGTCGGGCCTGCTGTTCATGGTCAGCCAGTCGCGCCGCTACAACCGGCAGCTGTTCCGGTTCCGGGAACTGGCCGGCCGGCTGGGCGACCTCGGCATCCTCACCACCGAGTTCTTCCTCGCGCCGCGCTTCGGCGGCTTCCGCGACGCCATGGCGCACCCGCTGCTCCTGGACATGGCCATACACCCCTTCGACACCGCGCGGTTCCTGCTGGACGCCGAGCCCGTGTCCGTCTACTGCCATGGGTACAACCCCGCCTGGAGCTGGTACGCCGGCGACGCCGCCGCCACCGCCGTTTTCGAGATGACCGGCGGTGCCCGTTACGTCTATACCGGCAGCTGGTGCAGCCCGGGCCTGGAGACGTCGTGGAACGGCGCCTGGCGCCTGAGCGGCGCGCACGGCACCGCCGTCTGGGACGGCGACACCCCGCCCAGGGTCGACGCGAACGGCACACCGTCCGCCGAGAACAGCGGAACGCCGGACGGCGCGGAGAGCATCGAGGGCGCCCTCGCAGAGTTCGTCCACGCCCTGCGTACCGGCACCGTCCCCCGGGGCGAGATCCACGAGAACGTCATGAGCCTGGCGATGGTCGACTCCGCCGTCCTGTCCGCGACCGAGGACCGGCGGGTGCACGTGGACGAGGTCCTGGACGCCGCGCACCGCGAGGCGATCGCCACGGCCGACGACACCGAACGCGAGATCCTCGCCTCCTGGTCCTCGGTGCGGACCGCCCTGACGCGACCGTGTCCTACGGGGTGAGGGGGAGGAGAGTCCCGGCTGGCCCTCCCGGCGGGGCCTCCCGGCTGGGGCCGTACCGCCATTACCTCGCACGTAATCGACCGGGCCGCAACGCCCGGGCATGGTGGTCCCACTGGCCCCGGGCCGCCGCACTGCGGCCCGGGGGCAGGCTTCGACCAGCGCTTTCGACCTCGATGGAGGCTGATTCCGCCATGCCCGCAACGTCCACGACCACCTCCGCGCCCGTGTCCGCGTCCCTGCTCGCCGGCCTCGCCCGTACCTCCGAGCCGGGGACCATGCTGCGCCGCTTCCTCGCCCTCGACGCCGTCGTGACCACCGCCAACGGCATCGCCTACGTCACCGCGTCCGAGCCTCTCGGGCGGCTGCTCGGCGTGGACCGGGGGCTACTGCTCGGCCTCGGCGTGTTCCTGGTGCTCTTCGGAGCCGGCGTCGGAGTGCTCGCCGTGCGCAGGCACCCGCCGGTCCTCGCCGTGCGTGCCGTCATCGAGGCCAACCTGCTCTGGGCGGCGCTCAGCCTCCTCGCCCTCGCCATCTGGCTCTCGCCGACCACCGCCGGTGCCGTCTGGGCCCCATTGCAGGCCGTGACGGTCGCCGGTTTCGCGGGCCTCCAGTACGCGGCGCTGCGGATGCTCGGCACCGGGCCCGGCCTCAGGGCATGAGCGACTGCAGATACTTGACCGTCGCCGGGTCGGCCGGGAGGAACGTCTCGACGGCCAGCTCGGCGACGGTCACGTCCATCGGCGTGTTGAACGTCGAGATCGACGAGATGAACGACAGCACGCGGCCGTCGTGCTCGATCCGCAACGGAAGGGCGACGTACGGCACCGGATCCAAGGGCTCCTCGGTGTCGTCGTCTTTTCGCAGGTCGGGCGCGGGATACGCGGCGACCTCCTCGTAGAGGGCCCGCAATCTGTCGGAACGCTGCAGCGCGACCTGGCGCTCCATCTGGGCCAGCAGATGGCCTCGCCACTCGCGCAGATTGCGGATCTTCGGCGCCAGGCCCTGTGGGTGCAGCGTCAGCCGCATCGCGTTCAGCGGCGGGACGAGCAGATGCTCGGGCAGACCGTCGAGCAGCATCGCGATACCGAGGTTGGCGGCGACCACGTCGTACGCCGCATTGACCACGAGCGCGGGATAAGGCTCGTATCCCCCGAGGAGCCGCTCCAGGCCCTCACGCAGGGAACCCAGCGCGGGGTCGTCCAGCGGGGTCTCCGGAAAACGCGGCGCGTAACCGGCCGCCAGCAGAAGCCCGTTGCGTTCGCGCACCGGTACGTCCAGATGCTCGGCGAGGCGCAGGACGAGCTCCTCGCTGGGCCGGGACCGGCCCGTCTCCACGAAACTGATATGCCGCGCCGACGAACCCGCCCGCAGCGCCAGCTCCAGCTGGCTGACCCCACGCTGCTCGCGCCACCCGCGCAGCAACGGGCCGACTCCGGTTGCTCCCGTGCTCACACCCATGGCCCCGACCGTAGTAGCCCGGCTGCGGGAGATGTGCGGGCACGGGGGAGCAGGGGGCTTCGCCGGGGCGACCGGACTCCTGCCCTGTGGCAGGCTGAGGCGGGAACCACCCGCAGGCTGCAGGCGTACGTCGTGACACGCAGTGGTACGACGTACACGTGGTCGTACGACGCCGTACGGAAGGAGCGCGGCCATGGCCGTCGAACCGCTGTCGCAGAAGGACATCGAGGACCGGCTCGCGGAGCTGCCCGGCTGGTCGCTCGACGGCGACCGCCTCGCCCGCTCCTACCGGCTCGGCTCCCACTTCGCGGCCACCGCGCTGGTCGTGCACATCGCGCAGGTCCAGGACGCGCTCGACCACCACTCGGACCTGACTCTCGGCTACAACACCGTCTCCCTCACCGTGAACACCCACAGCGTGGGCGGCGCCGTCACCGAACTCGACTTCAAGCTGGCGCACAAGGTGGAGGAGCTGGCGGCGGGGCACGGTATCCGCTGAGCCACGCAGAACCGGGGGGCTTCGTGCTGGACTACGACAAGGAAGCCGCGGTCTACGACCGTACGCGCGGGGGCGTACCCCGGGCGCGGGCCGCTGCCGAGGCCGTCCTCGGACTCGTGCCCACCACCTCGCGCACCCTCCTCGACGTCGCGTGCGGCACCGGCCTGGTGACCGGGCGGCTGACCCGGCCCGGGCTGCGGACACTGGGCGTCGACATCTCACCCGGCATGCTGAGCGTCGCCGCGGGCCGTCTGGACGGCGCCGTCGTGCTCGGCGACAGCCGCCGACTCCCCTTCGCGGACGGCTCGTTCGACGTCGTCACCGCCATCTGGCTGCTGCATCTGCTGCCGGAAGCGGCGCCCGTGGTCGCCGAGGCGGCGCGCGTGCTGCGGCCCGGCGGCGTCTTCGTGACGACCGTCGACAAGAGCGCCGCACATGACGTGGGCAGCGACATCGACGTACTGGTTCGCCCGCACCGCTCGGCACGCGCCGCCGACGAGTCCGCCCGCATCACCGAGTACGCCGCCTCGCACGGCCTGCGCCCGTGCGGCGAGGCCCGCTTCCGGGGCCACGGCCAGGGCCGTACCCCGCGCCGCCTCGCCGACGACATCCGGCGCGGCAGGGTGTACGCGGCGGGCGGCCCTGCCCTCGCGGACCGCGTCGCGGCCCTGCCGGACCCGGACACACCGCGCGCGGAGCCGCTCTACCGGCTCCGCGCGTTCCGTCGTGAGCGTGAGGCCTGAGGCTGCACGATTTCCGCGCACGTTTTCCGGCACGATTTCCCCGCGATGGCGGCAACTCCCTTGAGCCGAGCGGCGACTGAGGGACCGGAACCCATCCGTCCCTCGGGAGGAAACCGTGCCAACCGAGCACCCGCACGAGCACCTGAACCCGCAGCCGCAGCACCGCAGACGCCGCGTCACCCGCACCCGCGTCCTCTTCACCACCGTCGTGGCCGGTGCGATGGCCGCCGCCGGACTCACCGCGCTGACGGGCACGTCGTCCGCGGCGACAGCGCGGCAGGCCGAGAAGCTGGACCGGGGCGTCGTCAGCGTCCACACCGGCACCGGCAACCTCGTCAGCTGGCGCTGGCTGGGCACCGACCCGGACAACGTGTCGTTCAACGTCTACCGGGCCGGTACGAAGGTCAACTCGTCGCCGATCACCGGCTCCACGAACTTCTTCCACTCCGGCGCGCCCAACTCGGCCGACTACACGGTCCGCGCGATCGTGAACGGCGTCGAGCAGGGCGACTCGGTGCACGCCATCCAGTTCCGCGCAGGCTACAAGGACGTCCCGATCACGCCCCCGGCCGGCGGCACGACACCGGACGGCGTGGCCTACACGTACGAGGCGAACGACGCCTCCGTCGGCGACCTCGACGGCGACGGCGCCCTGGACTTCGTCCTGAAGTGGCAGCCCACCAACGCCAAGGACAACTCGCAGTCCGGCTACACCGGCAACACGATCATCGACGGCATCAAGCTGGACGGGACCCGCCTGTGGCGTATCGACCTCGGTAGGAACATCCGGTCGGGCGCGCACTACACCCAGTTCCAGGTGTACGACTACGACGGCGACGGCAAGGCCGAGGTCGCGATGAAGACCGCCGACGGGACGGTGGACGGCACGGGGAGGACGATCGGCAGCGCCTCCGCCGACTACCGCAACTCAAGCGGTTACATACTCTCCGGGCCCGAGTACCTGACCATGTTCAACGGTCAGACGGGTGCCGCGATGGGCACGGTCGACTACGTACCGGCGCGCGGCAACGTGGCGTCGTGGGGCGACAGCTACGGCAACCGCGTGGACCGTTTCCTCGCCGGGACCGCGTACCTGGACGGCGCCCGCCCCTCGCTGATCATGGCGCGCGGCTACTACACGCGCACGGTCATCGCGGCCTGGGACTGGCGGAACGGCGCCTTCACCCGCCGCTGGACCTTCGACACCAACTCGTCGACGAACATGGGCAAGGGCTTCGACGGTCAGGGCTCGCACAGCCTGTCCGTCGGCGACGTCGACAACGACGGCAAGGACGAGATCGTTTACGGCTCGATGGCCGTCGACGACAACGGCTACGGCCTGTGGACGACGAAGACGGGGCACGGCGACGCCCAGCACCTGGGCGACCTCGACCCCTCCACCCCGGGCCTGGAGTACTTCAAGGTGTCGGAGTCGACGTCCCAGCCCGCTGAGCTCTACATCAGCCCCTCCAACGGATCCATCCGCTGGCGGCTGGCGGCCTGCTGCGACAACGGCCGCGGCGTCGCGGGCGACATCTACGCGGGCAACGACGGCGCCGAGGTCTGGTCCGCCTCCGACACGTCCATCCGCGACGAAGCGGGCGCAACGAAGGGCCGCGAACCGTCCTCCGCGAACTTCCTCGCCTGGTGGGACGGCGACACCACCCGTGAACTCCTCGACGGGACCCACATCGACAAGTACGGCACGTCCTCCGACACCCGCCTGCTGACCGGCTCCTCCGTCCACTCCAACAACGGCACCAAGGCGACACCGTCCCTGTCCGGTGACATCCTCGGCGACTGGCGCGAGGAGGTCGTCTGGCCGACGAGCAACAACACGGCACTGCGGATCTACTCCACGCCGATCGAGACCAACACGAAGATCACCACACTGCTCCACGACACGATGTACCGCACGGGCCTGGCCTGGCAGAACACCGCCTACAACCAGCCACCGCACCCGAGCTTCTTCATCGGCAACGGCATGGCGACCGCGCCCCGGCCGGCCATCACCACGCCCTGAGCTGGGGAGCTAGCCCGAAGCGCGAGACAAAGAGGCGGCCATTCGCCGACGCCGAGTGGCCGCCTCGAACATGATCAACCTGCGCTGGCGAGAATCTGGGGAGCAGGACGTCTTGGAGGGCGTCGAGGATCTGGTAGAGAGTGAGCCCGGTGCGGGTGCTTTTGGGGTCAGCCGTTGTTCGGTGAGGAAGGCGTGGGCGGCGGTCACGAGGGTGACGTGGTGGTGCCAGCCGGACCAGGAACGGCCTTCGAAGTGGTCAAGGCCCAGGCCGTGCTTGAGTTCGCGGTAGTCGTGCTCGATGCGCCAGCGGACCTTGGCCAGACGGACCAAGTCGGCGATCGCCGTGTCCTTCGACAGGTTGGAGAGCCAGTAATCGGTAGGAGCCTCGGCGTCTTCGGGCCACTCCACCAGCAGCCAGCAGTCGGGCAGGATACCGTCCCACCAGCCCTGCTCGGCCGAGGCGGCGGTCCGGATCGGACGCTCGACGGCCTTGCCCGCGGGGCGGACCCGCACGGCAGCGAAGCGGGACCGTAACTCTCCTCGTGTGCCCTGCCGCCAGGCAACGGTGGTGAAGGCCTCCCGTCCTAGGCCGGCGGCCAGGGCCGCCACCGACGATGCTCGGTGGCGGTAGCGAGGCTGGGGCCAGCACCCGATGTGCCCATTACGGTCCGGCGCCTTGGGTTCCGCGTCGAAGGGGTGGGCGGTGACGTCCGCGCGGACGGCCGGCACGTAGTCGATACCGCGGTCTGCCAGGCTGGCTCGGAGGTGGGCGTTGGTGCCGTAGGCGGCATCGGCCACGACGGCGGGTGGCGTCATGCCCCAGCCGGCCAGCGTGTCGAGCATGTCCAAGGCCAGCCGCCACTTCTCGCGGTGGGTGATCTCGGGCGGGATACGGGTGGCGGTGCGGCGGTCGGTGTCCGATGCCCACTCCTTCGGCAGGAACAGCCGCCACTGCAGCGGGCAGGAGGCGGTGTCGGTGGCGGCGTGGACGCTGACCGCGACCTGGCAGTTGGCACGTTTGCCCAAGGCCCCGCAGTACTGCGGGGCCACGGCCACCGACATTCTTCCGTCCTTCGGTACCGACACGCCGCTACTGGGTCACCCGAGTCAGCAACCGGCCCGCCCTGAGGAGCCACGCATGAACCAGCAGGTCCTGGTGCTGTACCTCGCCACTTCGGCACTCGACTCCGACGTGGTGGGCTGGTCCCGCTACGACGGCACCGGCAGCACGCACCCGACGACCGGGGACAGCGACGAGCCGCCGTACAAGACGGGGCTCGCCGCGCTGCAGGACGGCTGGCGCCTGTTCCAGGCCTCTCAGCTGATCCCGCCCCACCCCGGCCACGAGTACGACACCTCCTTCCTCAAGCACGAGTTCTTCTTCGAGAAGCTGTAGCCGATTCGAGAAGCTGTAGCCGAAACCACCGGCAGCCGGACCGGCCGCCGGTGGTTTCGGCTACCGCGGGGGTCGCCGCAGGCGCCTAGCCTCAGCCCGATGTGGAGTCGGACGCCAGCCGGACGATGACGGTGACGGGGGTGCGAGCTGGAAGATCGACGTGCTGCCTCCGGGCGTCGGCGTCCTGGGCGCCGCGGCACACGAGCGTGATGGACTGCTCCTCCGCCGACGTGAGAACTGCGCGAACCATTCCGTCCTCCGTGTCCCAGCTGAGCTCGTCGAGGGCCACGCCGGTGCGGGTGGCGATGCCGCGCAGGCTGCCGTTGGTCCACTCCGGGGGCAGCGCCGGAAGCAGTTCCACGATCCCCGGGCGGGAGTCCACCAGCATCTCGACGACAACGGCGGGTAGGCAGTGGGCGGCGTCCGCGTTGTAGATGTCCAGATCAGGGTTGTGAGAGGTCATCAGCGACCGGAAGACCATGTTGCGTCCGAGGATCTTCAGCAGGTTGACCCGGGCGGTCTCGCTGTCCTGCAGCCGTGCGGCGGCCAGGGCCCGGTGCAGGCTGCCGTGCGCGGAGAGGTTCTCGTCGCCGCGCCGCAGCAGGGCTTCGCGGGCCGCCTCGGCCAGGTCGGGGGTGTCGTCCGGGGTGATGTCGTGCAGCGGCCACACCGGGTAGAGGTGGCTGACGTGCCGGTGGCTTTCGGCGGTCTCCAGTCCCGGCCATGCCCACTCGGCGAGCGCACCGTGGTCGTCGACGCGGTAGGGCGGCAGCCGCTTGGCCAGGGCGAGCCAGCGGCTCGTCGCTTCCTGTTCGATGCCGAGGTGCGCACAGACGTCGGCAGCGGTGGTCAGTGCGTGCCGGGCCGCCGCGATGTCCATGGTGGCGTTCACGCCTGACATGCCCCGCCCGTCCCGCGGGCCGACCTCGGGGGAGTAGGACGGGACGATGACGATGTGCCCTTCGCTGTCCTCACGGGTGAGGACGTCCTCGAAGAAGACGGCGGCTTCGACGAGCCACGGGGCGAGCGTCCGGGCGAGGAAGTCGTCGTCCCCGGTCGCCTGCCAGTACTCGTACAGCGGGAACAGCAGCCAGTCCGTCGAGGCCACCCACATCGGGAAGGGCCACTCGTCGTTGAGGTGGAACAGCATCCCGTGCTCGCCGTCGGTCCGGTTCGGCGCGAGCACCCCGCGGGCTCCGTAGATCGTGCGGGCATTGGTGCGCCAGTCCTCGATCTGACCGCTTATCAGAGCTGTGTAACTGTCCATGAGTTCCGGCATGCCGGTGGTCACCACCCCTGCCATCTGCAGGTTGATGTTCGCGTCGGTGGTGAAGTCGCCGGACCAGGCGGCGCCCCAGGCCCCCAGCCACAACCCCGTGAGCCGCGGAGGGAGCACCCCGCAGGAGCTGAGCAGCAGATACCGGCCGGAGTGGAACATCGCCTCGACCAGCGCGGCGTCCAGCACCTTGGCGTCGGCTCGGGCGATGAGCTCGCGCACCGGCAGACGGCGGGCGTTCTCGGGCACGCCCAGGTCGAGTTCTGCCCGGGCGTACAGCGCTCCGTGGACGGCGGCGTGGCGAGCGAGCAACTCGCTGTAGTCGGCGGGAAGTTCGGCCAGAGCCGCCTGCAGGGCATCCGGGCGGGGAGGAGCCGCCGACCGGTCCATCCGAGTCAGCAGGACCACACGCGTCGCACCCTGGACACGGGCCACGTCACCTTCCACGGTGACGTGGCCGCCGCTGGCGACGACCCGGGTCACGCCGATGAACCCCGCCGCGCCCAGCCCGGCGGGGTAGGTTCCCACGACCGCGAGTGACGCCTCGCCACCGCCGTTGGCCTGCGCGGACGTCGTGACAGCCACCTCCGGTGGACGGCCTTGCAGATCACCGGAGAGCCGTACGTCGACATCCAGCTGTGGCCCGGTCATCTCGACCACCGCGACGGCGTCCGTACGGGACACGAAGGCGCGTCGCGCCCACTGCTGGTCCCCGTCGGACCAGGTGACCCGCACCTCACCGGTGGTGAAGTCAGTGACGCGGCGGTACTGGTCGACCCGACCGGCGGTCGGCGCATCCAAGTGGAGCACATGACCGGGGTGGAAGGCCTGGGTCCAGGCTATCTCCCTGCCGTCGGAGAACTCTCGCTGCGCCTGCTCCCGTTCCCCGGCGAGGAGCAGGTCGCGGACGTGCTCGAGGCGGTCCGCGACGGCCGGCGGTCGCATGCCGAGCGAGCCGTTGGGCAGCACGTAGCGGTGGTGGTTGTGGACGATCCGTTCCCGGTGGGGGTGTCCGAACACCATGATTCCGTACTCGCCGTTGCCGGAGAGGAACGCGTCCTCCCAGCGGCTGGCCGGCTCTGTGTCATGGATGCTGTGCACCGGCATTCCGGGCCTTCCTTTCTCCCGTGCGTGCCACGGTTTCGGAGTTGAGCCGTCCGGAGCGGAAGGGCTCGATGCGATGGGGCGTGTTGCCGAACCCGATCGCAGGCCGAGATCGCCACCGTCCGGCCGGGCCGCACCTGGTCGCGGAGCGGTGGTCCGTACGGTCGGCGGCGTTGTCGTCGACCAGACCGCGCCAGACGCGGGCGGAAGCGTACGGCTCGAGATCCCCTCCAGCAGGGTGGTGAGCGTGGCGTTGCCGGTGGCCGCGATCATTGCCCGGTGGAACGCCGCGTCATGCTCGTTGAGCCGCTCCACTTCGTCGCGGGGCGCCCGCATCGCGTCCAGGTGCCGCTCCACCTCGGCGAGCTCCTGGGCCGAGATGCGGGTGGCGGCCAGCCCTGTGGCAACAGGCTCGAACAACCGGGGACCTCCGTGAGTTCCAGCCGGGTGTCGCCGCGCAGCAACTCCACCGCGGACCCGATGCCGCGCAGCAGCAGTTCCGGTTCGAGGTTCGAGGCTGGTCACATACGTGCCATCGCCCCGCCGGATCTCCAGCACCCTCGACACGACCAGCGCCTTCACCGCTTCCCACATCAGATTGCGGGACAGGCCCAGCTCGGCGGCGAGCTGCTGCTCGGGCGGCAGTTTCGCCCCGGGAGGCGCTCACCCGACTGGATGAGATCCCTGAAGGGGTCGATGGCTTTGTCCCATGACATGCGTGGCTACCCCCTGCTCGTCAGCCCAGGAGGCGGCAGCGTAGCAAGACATCCCATGGCTGAGGGAGACATGGGATGGCCGCCATTCCTTTGGTAGTTGTGAGCGCTTGGTATAGCGGCAGGTCACTGCTGCGCCGCAACACTTTGGGTTCAAGGT
The DNA here is from genome assembly GCF_001642995.1 of Streptomyces jeddahensis. GTDB lineage: Bacteria > Actinomycetota > Actinomycetes > Streptomycetales > Streptomycetaceae > Streptomyces > Streptomyces jeddahensis. The sequence continues at coordinate 10,467 of NZ_LOHS01000068.1, read as the reverse complement.
ATGGACAGGAGTTCGGGCGGACTCTATAAATCCATCCCATGTTAAGCATCTGCTGTTGCAGGGCGGACATCTGCTTGAAACGTGACGATGGGCGGTTTGCCATGACCTCGAGACCTCTCCAGGGCTTCACGAGCCGAGGGCGCCGGGCCCGATGACCGAGCTGATCAGCGCGGTCGACGCGGTCGACGTGCGGTTCCCCACCTCACGTGAACTCGACGGCTCCGACGCGCTGAACCCCGAACCCAACTACTCGGCCGCGTATGTGATGATCCGTACGAGCGGCGGCGACGAAGGCTATGGGCTCGCATTCACCGTGGGACGCGGCAACGAGGTCCAGGTCGCCGCCGTACGCGCCCTTGCCCCGCTGGTCGTCGGCCTGCCCGTGGAAGAGGTCCTGGGTGACCTGGGAGCGTTCTCACGACGGCTGACACGTGACAGTCAACTGCGCTGGCTGGGCCCGGAGAAGGGCGTCATCCACATGGCCGCCGCCGCGATCGTCAACGCCGTATGGGACCTGCACGGGCGCCGTGAGGGCAAGCCCGTCTGGCAGCTGCTCTCCGAACTGTCCCCGAACCAGCTGGTCGACCTGGTCGACTTCCGCTACCTCGAGGACGCACTCAGCCGCGACGAGGCGCTGGACATCCTCCGTCGAGCCGAACCCGGGCGCGGTCAGCGCACCGCGCTCCTGCTGCAGCACGGCTATCCGGCATACACCACGACCCCCGGATGGCTGGGCTACGACGACGAGAAACTAGTGCGCCTGTCCAAGGAGGCGGTTGCCGAGGGCTTCTGCCAGATCAAGCTGAAGGTCGGCGCCGACCGCGCGGACGACCAGCGCCGCTTGCGGCTGGCCCGCGAGGCGGTCGGCCCCGACATCAGGATCGCCGTGGACGCCAACCAGGCATGGGGCGTGCACCAGGCGATCGACTGGATACAGTCGCTCGTCACCTTCGACCCGTACTGGATCGAAGAGCCCACATCCCCCGACGACATCCTCGGACACGCCGCCATTCGGCGGGCGCTGGCCCCGGTGAAAGTCGCCACCGGCGAACACGTCCACAACCAGGTGATGTTCAAGCAGCTGCTCCAGTCCGGCGCCCTCGACATCCTGCAGTTGGACGCCAGCCGCACCGCGGGCGTCACCGAGAACATCGCCGTACTGCTGCTGGCCGCCAAGTTCGGCGTCCCGGTCTGCCCGCACGCCGGCGGAGTCGGCCTGTGCGAGATGGTGCAGCACCTGGCGATGTTCGACTACGTGGCCGTCAGCGGCACCACCGACAACCGCGTGATCGAGTACGTCGACCATCTGCACGAGCACTTCACCGACCCGGTACGGATCCGCGACGGACGCTACCTCGCGCCGACCGCCCCAGGCATCAGTGCCGAAATGCACCCGGCTTCGGTGGCCGACCACCGTTACCCCGACGGCCCGGTGTGGAACGGGGAGGCCACGGCATGAGCGCTCCCGAGTTCGAGGGGCTCAGGACGGTGGTCACCGGCGGCGCCTCTGGTATCGGGCCCGTCAGCCCATGGGACGCCTCGTCACCGCCGGCGAAGTCGCTGCCGCCATCGCGTATTTCGCAAGCCCGCGCTGCGGTTCGACCACCGGCAGCGACCTCGCCGTCCACGGCGGCATGCAGGGACTGCGCATCCGCGCGCGTCTGACCGCCGCGACCCGCCTTCCACCGACAGCCGGCCCGCAGGGCCCATCAGCAAGGAGGCAGAGGAATGCGAGTTCGGGTATATGTCCGCTCGCCTGAACGCGGTCGCGCACCGCGCCTCGGCGATCGGACGCGTCCGCCTTGGCGGCCTGCAGCCTCGGCCGTCCCTGCGCTCACCGCTCGGGGGAGGACGCGGGACTTCATCCGGTTCGAACACCTCGGACACGCCGTCCGATGCCGACCACCACGTCACCCTGCCGACTCTCGTCGGCCCACCCCGGGAGCGTAGGGATGTCCCACAACAGTGCAGTGAAACCTTTCCGGCTACCGGCCGCGACAGGAAGGCCCGGCAGCGGACGGGGACGGATGGCCGGTGGGGTGCCCCGAGTGAGCATGCGGCGCAGGGCACGGCGCAGCCTCACCCGGCACTGGACGCTGTACCTGCTGATGCTGGTGCCGCTCGTCCACCTGGCGGTCTTCAAGTACGTCCCCATGACCAACGCGGTCATCGCGTTCAAGGACTACAACGTTGTCAAGGGCGTCTGGGGCAGTCAGTGGGTGGGACTGCAGAACTTCCAGGCGATCTTCGACAACCCGGTCTTCTGGCAGCTGGTGAAGAACACCTTCCTGCTGTCGTTCTACGCCGTGCTCGCCGGCTTCCCGATCCCCATCATCCTGGCGCTGGCGCTGAACGAGATCCGGCAGGGGTTCTTCAAGCGCACCGTGCAGATGGTGACCTACGCGCCCTACTTCATCTCCACGGTGGTCGTCGTCTCAATGACGATCATGATCCTCTCTCCCAAACTGGGCCTCCTCAGCCATGTCACCGGGTTCTTCGGGGTCGACAAGGTGGACCTGTTGGGGGACCCGGACTACTTCCGGCACATCTACGTCTGGTCGGACATCTGGCAGACCGCGGGCTACTCGGCCGTGATCTACCTGGCGGCGCTGTCCGGTGTCGACCAGTCGCTGTATGAGGCGGCTCGGGTGGACGGGGCGTCGCGGCTGCAGAAGATCTGGCACGTCGACCTGCCCAGCATCATGCCGACCGCCGTGATCATCCTTGTCCTGGCCGTCGGCAACATCATGGCGGTCGGGTTCGAGAAGGCCTTCCTGCTGCAGAACCCCTTGAATCTCAGCGCCTCCGAGATCATCGCCACCTACGTCTACAAGACCGGCCTGCTCAACGCCGACTTCAGCCAGGCGACCGCCATCGGGCTCCTCAACTCGGTGGTCAACCTGGCCCTGCTGGTCTTCGTCAACTTCGTCGCCAAGCGGCTCACCGGAAGCGGGGTCTGGTCATGAGCCATCCAGAGATCACAGCGGTAGCCGCGCCGGAGATCCGCGAGCACCCGACGCCGCCGGGAGCAGATGGCGGCCGGGGCTCGGCACGCCCGTCGCTGCGCCGCAGGCGGGAGCCCCGGCGCGTCCATGAGACCCGGGTCGACCGGATGTTCCTGTTCTGCACCTACCTCCTGCTTTGCACCTTCCTCGCCGTCGTCCTGCTGCCGTTGCTGAACATCGTCGCCAGCTCCTTCAGCGACCCGGTCGCGGTCAACTCCGGCCGGGTGTTGTTCTGGCCGGTGGACTTCTCACTGCGCGGCTACGAAGTCGCTCTTCGCGACCCGCAGATCATCACCGGGTTCCTGAACTCGCTGTTCTACACCGTCGTCGGCACGCTCGTCAGCGTCACCCTCACCGTCGCCCTCGCCTACCCTCTGTCCCGCAAGGACCTGTTCGGCAGGGGCCCGCTGATGGGCGTGGTCGTCTTCACCATGCTCTTCTCCGGCGGCCTCATCCCCACCTACCTGGTGGTGCAGGAGCTCGGCCTGCTCAACACCCGCTGGTCTCTGATCGTCCCGCAGGCCATCGGCGTCTGGCAGGTCGTCATCGCCAGTACCTACTTCCGGACGATGATCCCCGACGAGCTGTACGAGGCCGCCCAGCTCGACGGCTGCGGAGACCTGCGCTTCCTGTGGAAGGTCGTCCTGCCGCTGGCCAAGCCGATGCTCGCGGTGGTGGCGCTGATGTACGCCATCGCCCAGTGGAACTCCTACTTCGACGCCCTGCTGTACCTCAAGGACGCCGACCTCTACCCGATCCAGCTGGTCCTGCGGAACATCCTCATCCTCAACACCAGCAACGTGACGGACGCCTCGCTGATGCTGGAGCGCCAGCAGCTCGCCGACCTGCTCAAGTACTCCCTGATCGTCATCGCGAGCGTGCCGGTGCTGCTCATCTATCCCTTCGTCGCACGGTACTTCACCAAGGGAATCATGATCGGCGCGATCAAGGGCTGAATCCGCCCCCCCCACTTCGCATCACCCGTCACCAGCACGCCATCAGAAGGGACCTCTCCATGCCTCGCTCACGCCTGCTCGCCAGGACGGCGGCCGTCGGGACGCTGCTCGCGACTTTGGCGGCCTGCACCAGCGGCTCGTCCGACACCACCGACACCTCCAAGCCGCTCCCTACGATCACCGGAAACCCGCCGGTGACCCTCAACGTTTTCGCACCCCAGGGCGGCGGCGCCAACCTCAAGACGAACAAATTCACCCAGCTGATCAAGCAGAAGTTCAACATCACCATCAACTGGCAGACGACGACCTGGGACGGCGCCGCCGCCAAGGAGAAGCGCCAGATATCGCTGGCCAGCGGCGACCTCCCCGACCTCTACCTGTTGATCCCCTGGATCGACCAGTTCACCCAGACCGAGCTCCTCAAGCTCTCCGACCAGGGCGTCATCCAGCCCCTGAACCAGCTGATCGACCAATACGGCCCCAACATCAAGAAGGCGTTCGCCGCCGAACCCGCGTACAAGCGGATGGCCACCGCACCCGACGGCAAGATCTACGGGATGCCGCAGTGGGTCGACTGCTACCACTGCTCGTATCCGGCCAAGATGTGGATCGACACCGCCTGGCTGAAGAAGCTCGGCCTCAAGACGCCGAAGACGACCGAAGAGTTCCGCGAGGTGCTGCGCGCCTTCAAGACCAAGGACCCCAACGGCAACGGCAAGGCCGACGAGGTGCCGCTGAGCGGCGACACGGGCGACACGATCATCCCGTTCCTGATGAACCCGTTCATCTTCACCCCCTTCGGCACCGCCACCGCCGACACCAATCCCACCCTCGTCCTCAACCACGGCAAGGCAGACATCCAGGCCAACAAGGCCGGCTGGCGCGAGGGCCTGCGGTACATCAAGTCCCTCTACGACGAGGGCCTGATCGACAGCAGCGCCTTCACCCAGAACAATGACGCCCTGAAGAGGCTGGGCGACAACGCGGGCAGCGCGATCCTCGGCTCGGCCACCGTCATGCACCCGAGCCTCGCCTGGACACAAAGCCAGAAGGACGGCCGCGACAAGGACATCGATGCCCTGCCGCCGCTGACCGGACCGGACGGCAAGAGCTACGCGACCTACAACTCCCCGTCCGCGCCGGGTGCCACCTTCGTCCTCACCACCAAGGCCTCAGCGACCGAGCAGATCCAGGCCATCAAGATGCTGAACTACATCTTCAGCCAGGAGGGTACGCTCAACGGCCATCTCGGCCCGGCGGGCAAGGGCTGGGTCAAGCCCGGCCCGAAGGACGTCGCACTCGACGAGAGCCTGAAGCCGCTGTACAAGACCAAGTCCACGACCAACGGCAACTGGGGCCCGGTAGCGCAATACAACCACACCGCGGAGTTCCGCAACAGGCAGGCGGTGGCCAAGGACATCAAGTCGCCGGACGGCTACGAGCGCCGGCTCTTCGAAGCCACCAAGCTCTACGAGCCGCACGCGGACATGTCCCAGGTGTTCCCCTACGGGGAGGCGTGGGTCGAACCGTCGCAGGCACGGGAACTCGCCACGCTGCAGACGAACATCGGCACGTTCGTGTAGCAGAGCGCCGTGCAGTTCATCACCGGGAAGAAGTCCCTGGACTCCGACTGGGACTCGTACGTCAGCCAGCTCGACCAGCTCGGACTGAAGCGCTTCCTCCAGATCTACCAGGCCGCCTACGACAAGACCCACAAGTAGCCCGGACCGGGTGCCGCCGTACGAGGAGGGCCTGCCTCAATGCCCTGGCAGGCCCTCCTCGTACCCCCCGTTCCCCCGACTCAGCCGGCCTTCTCGGTCGCCCCGGACGAGCGCGACCCGGACGAGCGCGACCCGGACGAGCGGTGCTGAACCTGTCCGCGGCCCGCCGTCCGCGGCTCTCGATCGGCAGCACCCCCGTGGCTGCCGCGAGGCCGAAAGGCGGCATGTCGAGGTAGATCGACTCGTACGAGGCCTCGGGCACGATGTAGGCCTCGCGCCACAGCCCCACGTGCTGGCGCACCCTGCCCGCACACTCCATGCGGTTGGTGATCGCCCACACCTTGTGGTGGAACATGTCGGGCGAGGCCGCGTACGCGTAGAGCTTCTCCTTGGACTCCCAGTACTGGACCACGTAGTACGTCCGGGGCGAGGCGGTGAGCAGGATCCGCCCCAGCAGCCGCCGGCTGCTGTCTTTGGCAAGCTCCCCAAGCATGCGAAACATCGACAGCATGACCGGCAGCCACTGTTGCACCGCCCAGAAGTGATTGATACGCATGCCGATCAGCAGGACCACCGCATCACCTTCTGCTGCGGCGGTGGTGCGGCCCGGAATCGGCTTCGCGAATATGAGCGACCCCCGGATCTCCTGATCGGATAGCGGCACTATCCTTCTTGAGCGGTGCTTGGATAGTGGCACTTACCAAGGAGAGGCGCAAGAGATGCGGCTGGCCGAGTTGAGCGAGCGCAGTGGCGTGTCCATCGCGACGATCAAGTACTACCTGCGCGAAGGGCTGTTGGCGCCCGGCCGCCAGGTCAACGCGACCACGGCCGAGTACGACGAGGACCATCTGCGCCGACTGCGTCTGGTGCGCGCGATGATCCAGGTCGGCCGCGTGCCGGTGGCGACGGTCCGGGAAGTGCTCGGACACGTCGACGACGACTCCCTCGGCCGTACGATCCGGCTGGGCGCGGCCCTGTGGGCGTTGCCGCAGGTCCCCGAACCGGACACGGAGGACGAGTACCTGCAGGCCGCCCGCCGCGAGGTGGACCGGCTGCTGGAGACACTGGGATGGTCGAACGCCCGAGCCCTGATCACCATCTCTCCCGCCTACCGTTCACTGGTGGTCGCGGTGGCCACGTTCCGACGGCTCGGCTACGACTGGGATGCCGGACTACTGGTGTCCTACGCCCGGTTGATGCACCAGGCGGCCGCCCTCGACCTGGACTTCGTTGAGACCCACCCGTCGGAGGCCGAGAAGGTCGAGGCCGCGGTCCTGGGAGCGATCCTCGTCGAGCCCATGCTGCAGTCCCTCCACCGGCTGGCCCAGGAGGAGGAGTCGGCGCGGCGGTACGGCTTCGAGTGAGCCCGACAGGGCATTGGTGAGCCTGAGCATGCGAACGCCCCCGCGGCCTGTCGGCTGCGGGGGCGCGCATCGTTTGGTGCGGCCCGCCGGGCGGGGCTTTCCCACACCCGAAAGGTCGCCGACCGCGGGCCGCCCGGACACGCTAAGCGGAAGGTGACACTCCTGACAGTGATCCGTGTCACACCGGCCCAGCGCCCGCCTCACAGGTTCCCTGTGGAGGCAGGCGCAGGGCTGTCAGCTGTCGCAGCCGACGCCGTCACCGTCGCGGTCGAGGTGGCTGCCGTAGCCGGGCTCGCCGCGGTGTACTGGAGCAGCTCCGGCGGCGCGGGCCCCGCTGCAGTTCGAGGCCGAGCGCGGGCAGCACGTACCGCTTGCGGGCCCACTTCGGCGCGGGCCTGACGGGCTGCGGCATCGGCGGCTGGTGATACGGGCTGGTCATGGTCTTCCCCCTGGGTGTTGCGGGTGTTGCGGAGGGATGACTGTAAAAGTCATGTGTTTGAAGTGTGTGGGCAAGGTGGCGGTTTCGTGACGATGAATCTGTGCGCTGGCTCTCCCGCTGACTCGTAGGCTGGCTGTGGGATCTGAGCAGCAGCTGTATGCCCGGATGGCTGTGAGCTTCTCGTTCCTTGATCCGTCTCACCGTTGCCAAGCGGTTCTCGTCTCAAGGGCGAGGTCAAATCCCCTGTGCCGATGCTGAGTTCCAAGGGCGAGTGGGGTGTCTACTGGTCGCTCGGGCCGCTGTTGAAGAAGGCAAGCGTCTGCTCCAGCCCGTCCTCGCTGCACATGGTCCAGGGGTTGCCCAGGCGGGTGCCGCCCTCGAAGCGGAAGTCGGGGGCGGTGCGGCCGACGAGCGGCTGCTTGCTGCCGAGGTCGTAGTGGTTGAACAGTCCCAACGTCTTTCGGTGCACGTGAGTCACCCGTCGGGGGTGCTCATCAGGTCGAAGACCAGCTGGCGCGCCCCACGGAGGAAGCGGGATTTCGGTGGCCCGCTACCGCCCGCGGAGTAGGGGGACGTGCGCCACTTGCGCGGTCTCGGCCCGCGGGCTCAGGCGAGGGCGGCGACCAGCAGGGCGAAGGCGGCGATGATGACGGCGACGCGGACGTAGTGGAAGCGGTCCCAGCGGTTCATCTGCTCCTTCCAGTCCTCGGGCCGGTTGTCGGGGGTCCACGTCTTGCCCCGGTTGTTGATCGGGACGAGCAGCAGAAGCGACATGATCACGCTGAGGGTCAGCAGCGCGCCGGCGGTGACGACGAGGCCGGTGCCGTGGTGGTGCCATCCGGCGATGGCCCAGACCGCGACGAGGACGAGCGAGGTGATGTACCAGACCGGCATCACGGCGCCGAGCATCCGGCCCCCGTGGGCGCGGCCGAGTTGGCCACTGTCACCGGGGAGTGCGTTGAGGATCGGGTTGATGACGAAGGCGACGGAGAACTCCACCCCCACCATCACGCCGACGACCACGGTGGTGACGACCTCGAGTGCGTTGAGCATGGCTACCCCTCCTGGGAATCTAGCGTTGCTAGATGATGACGCAACGCTAGCGCTGCTGCCGCTCGCTTGTCTAGCGATGCTAGGATCGAGTCATGTCGGTACAGGAACGCAAGGAGCGTGAACGGGCGGTCCGCGAGCGCCTCATCGTGGCAACGGCCCGCGAACTCGCCGAGCACCAGGGCTGGGACGCGGTCACCACCCGCCGGCTCGCCGAGCGCATCGAGTACAGCCAGCCCGTCCTCTACAGCCATTTCCGCGGCAAGCGCGAGATCATCGGCGCCGTTGCCCTCGAGGGCGCCACCGAGATGGCCGCTGCGCTGCGGGCCGCGGCCTCCGCCGCGGACGGCCCGCGCGCCCGGGTCACCGCCCTCGCCCGCGCCTACCTCGACTTCGCCGAACGCAACCCGGCGGTCTACGACGCCATGTTCCAGCTCGACGGCGGCCTGGCGTTCGCGAAGGAGGACACCCCGGAGCCGCTGAAGGACGCCTTCGCCGCCCTGCTGGAGAGCCTTGGCGAGGTCGCCGGGGACGGCGTCCACCCTGGGCTGTTCACCGAGGTGTTCTGGGCGGCCCTGCACGGGCTGGCGACCCTGACCCGGGCGGGACGGCTGCCGCCGGGGGACGCCGAGCGGAGGGTGGAACTACTGGTGGACCGGCTCGCCGTGGTCTGACACACCCATCCGGGCGGGCGGGCAGCCGGGGTCTTCCTGCCCGGCTGCCGGCCTACGGCATCCAGGATTGTGGCCGAATGGCCGCCAGGTGGCCACCGGTCGTGAGATGTGGCCACGGAATCTGAGATCCCACATGTAAAGGGACTCGCCGCTCGTGTCATACGGCGTGCCTCTGACGGCGACGCAGCCACCAAGCGCACAGCGCTGGAGCACCGCATCCTGCCCGAGCCCCTCAAGGCCGCCGTCTTCATCGGCAACGGCATGCCGACCGCGCCCCAGCCGGCCATCACCACGCCGTAACAGCTGAACGCCCTGCGGAATACGGATACGGCGGCGGGTGCGTGCATGACCTCTGTACGCACCCGCCTCGAGCGTGCTCTCTCAACGTAGACCCGGATGGCGGCGGGCCGATCACCCGGTTGGGTCTACCGGCCGTTCATTCGGCGGATATGAGCTTGCGGTCTGGTAGACCGAATGCGCTGAGCAAGGCGTCGATTATCCGATGCCTTTCCGACCGTTTTCCGTATTCCCAGGAAGGGCTGTAGTGCCTTTTTCTATCAGAAGCCGTCACGGGCGCGAATTCCGGTGGCATTTCCCCTCGGCGAGATCCACCGCATTGCGTGGTGCCGCCGTGATGGCGGCCATCGGGCTGGCGATGGTTTCGCCGGCCATGGCCGCGGCGGCGCCCGCTGCGGCGGCCGGGGGCAACGTCCTCGTGTCAGGACAGGATGATGTCGAACAATTGAATGAAGAAACGTTCAACCAGGGTGAGGACGGCGGTAGCTCCACCACTGACGGTGCGGCGCCGTTCCAAGGCCCCGGCCCAAGCACCGTCGCCACCGGTAGCGATCACGGCCTCGCCGTCATGCGGGCCGAGCGGACCACGACGACTCTGACGGCCAGTCCGGAACAGCCCTACGCCGGCGACCCGGCCACCCTCACGGCCGCGGTGACCTGCACGGCCGGCACGCCGACGGGAACCGTCACGTTCACCGACAACGGTCAGGACATCGGCTCCGCCTCGCTCGACGCGGACGGAACCGCCAGCCTTGTCACCGACGACCTCGCTGAGGGGCGGCACACCCTCGGGGCCCACTACGAGGGCAGCACCGCGTGCGCGGCGTCGGACGCCGAATGCGTCTGCATCGTCATCTGCGAGCGGTGCCAGCCCAGCACGCCCCCCACGTCCCCGCCCACTTCGCCGCCGGTCCAGCAGCCGCCCACCTCCCCGCCGGCCCCGCCGCCGACCCCCTCTCCC
>NZ_LOHS01000067.1 GCF_001642995.1 Streptomyces jeddahensis | reverse complement strand
CCGACAAGGGCTACGACTACGCCCACCTGCGGCGGTGTTATCCGAGCGCGGCATCAAGTAATGATTGGCCATGTCCATCGGGGTGTGACCGTCTGGATCTGCTAGCTCCGGATCAGCTCCGAAAGCCAGCAACACAGCAGTGGTATGCACAGTCAACGGTTGGCCGCTCTGCAGCGAGCCATCTCCCTCGACATCGATTGCGTGCGTCAGCAGCGTCATGTTGCTGAAGACTTCATCGGGATCGGAACCATCAGCCAGCAACCGGGCCAGGGTCTCCGCGTCCTCGTGCTCGACCGCGCGATGGGCGGGTGTCCAGTAGTCACTCACCAGGGCATTCAACCGCCGCCGCAGCACGTTTCCCACCGACTATCTACACCGCCAGTCGCCAAATGAGATGGCCTCTAAATCCTGCGCAGAGGGTCAGTCAGTCGGTGCCCGAACCCAAGAAGGTGGAGGAAGGGCTCGTACCTTTGCCCCGCACCGCATACGCCGGGCCGTGGACTCACTCGTGGTACGGGGACCTGTGGCATGCCGCCGGTGCCCTCCCCGAAATGCCGCGCCCTGTCACCTCACGATTGTTGCTCTCTGGTGACGGGCGGCTTCACGGTGTAGCGTCGCTGGTAGATGTCGTGGTTCGCAGACCTGCCCGCGCTCCGGTGCGGGCATTTCCTGTGCAGTGCCTGAGGGACCAGGACGATCACCTCCGGGTCCGCGCGGTGCGGATCCGATATCGACTGAGAGGCACCGGCATGGCCAGCGGAACCGTCAAGTGGTTCAACTCGGAAAAGGGCTTCGGCTTCATCGCGCAGGACGGCGGCGGCCCCGACGTCTTCGCGCACTACTCCAACATCAACTCGAGCGGATTCCGTGAGCTTCAGGAAGGCCAGGCCGTCACCTTCGACGTCACCCAGGGCCAGAAGGGCCCGCAGGCGGAGAACATCACTCCAGCCTGATCGGGCGGCAGGGCACGACCATGCCTCCGGGGCGTTGCTCCGGAGGCAGGGTGCATTTCTGGCCGTGGAGGAGACCGGGCGGCGTTACCGCACGCCGCCGAGGACTGCAGAGGCTCTGGAACCTGGCGGCTCCCGTCCCCGCTGCCGACGGTGCTCAGAGCCGGTCCGCGGTGGCGGTGAGGATGACTGGGTCGGTGCCCAGCTGGTCGAGAAGTGGGTCGGCCAGCGCCCACCGGCCATCGACGAAGATCGTCTTGACCGTCGTCATCGACCCCTCCGACCACGACCCGGTCGTCAGCGAACTGGTGCGCCAGGGCCTGCCCGTCGTCTCCGACGGACGCCCGGTCGGCTCGCTGCCCGTGACCGCCTGGGTGGACAACGACCACGAGGCCGCAGTCCTGGGCATCCTCGACCATCTCGCCGCCGCCGGAGCCCGCCGCATCGGACTGCTCACCGGCACCTCCACCCCCGCGGCCTGACCGAACCCGCCGCCGACGCCGCCAGCCGTAACCTGCGCCTGCCCACGATGCGAAGCCAGTTCTCCGAAGTCGCCGACGCCGCGGCCCGCGACCAGATGACCTACCGCGGGTTCCTGGCCGAACTGCTGATGGCCGACTGTGACGACCGCAACCGCCGCCGCTCTGAGCGCCGGATCAAGGCCGCAGGCTTCCCGCGCGAGAAGGCGCTTCGCACCTTCGACTTCGACGCGAACCCCACCATCGACCCGGCCGCGATCCACACCCTCGCCCGTGCGACTGGGGCCGCAAAGGGCTTCCGCTGTGTCTGATCGGCGACTCGGGGACCGGCAAGTCCCACCTATTGATCGCGCTGGGCACCGAGGCCGCCATGGCGGGCTTCCGGGTCAAGTACGTCTTGGCCACCAGGCTCGTCAACGAGCTCGTCGAAGCCGCCGACGAAAAGCTGCTGACCAAGACCACCGCCCGCTCCGGCCGCGTCGATCTTCTCTGTATTGACGAACTTGGATATATGGAGCTGGACCGGCGCGGCGCCGAACTGCTGTTCCAGGTCCTGACCGAGCGCGAGGAAAAGAGCAGCATGGCCATCGCCTCCAACGAATCGTTCTCCTCCTGGACGAAGACGTTCACCGACCCCCGGCTCTGCGCGGCCATCGTGGACCGCCTCACCTTCGGCGGCAACATCATCGAGACCGGCAGCGACTCCTACCGCCTCGCCTCCACCCGGGCACGCGCTGAGGGACCCGCCAAGGCCGGCTGACCGCCCGATGCGCGACTCGACGGCCCTCTCAGGGCAGCCCCGGAAGGCAAACAGCCGACCGAGACCAGCCCTGAGGACCGGTCACTTTCGCCAGAACAGGTGGTGCGTCACGCCGCTCGGGCTGGGCACGACCTCCAGGTGGAACCGGTCGAGCAGCTCATCGGGTGACTCCCAGAGTCGTAGTCCGGACCCGAGCTTCACCGGCGAGACCGCCACATGCATGGTGTCGACGAGGCCAGCGTCGAGGAACTGCCGGATGGTGATCACCCCGCCGCCGAGTCGGACGTCCTTGCCCTGCGCCGCCTCCCGCGCCTGCTCGAGGACCGTGGCCGGGTCGCCGTCGACGAAGTGGAACGTGGTGTCGGAGAGCGTGAACGAAGGACGCTTGTGGTGGGTCATGACGAACACCGGGGTGCGGAACGGGGGCTCGTCCCCCCACCAGCCACGCCAGTCATGGTCCTGCCAGGGCCCGCGCTGGGGCCCGAACTTGTTGCGGCCCATGATCTCGGCACCGATGTTGCGTGCGTAGTCCCGCGTGAAGTAGTCATCGAGGCCCCGGCTCCCCCCGGCATCGGTGCGCATGGGCCAGCTCGCCGTGGCGCCGGCCCAGGCGAACAGCCTCTCGGGATGGGCATGGCCGAACGGACTCTCAAGGCTCTGGTCCTCACCGGCACCGATTCCGTCACTCGAGACGTTGAAGTTCTGGACTCTCAGTAGCTGAGCCACGTGTTCCTCCTGTGCTGTCGACAACGGTGGTGAGACTCTCCGGGCCGGGAAAACTCATCGCTGCGTCCGTGACCGGTCAGAAATAGTGCTCCAAGCCACCCGGCCCATCCCTGCCCACGCTGACCGACGTGCTGACGCTCGTGGAACCGTCACCAGCAGTCGCCGATCCGGCCTGACAGCCCGCTCAGCGCCACGACACACTAACTCCGACGATCTCGGAGTGGGGCCAATCGACCCGTTCACACCCCGCCCCGAAGATCGCTAACCGGGGCCGGAGAACTCGTTCCCGCGGGGCCAACAGACTCGTTCGAAGCCAGACGCGGCCGGGCACGTTCACCCCCGCATGCCGCTCCCGCTCACGAAGGACCACCACGACGCCCGGCTCTACCCCGCCCACCGAGATTCCGACGATCTGCGCGCGCTGTGGACTCAGCCCGTCGGCGGCCACCTTCACGCCCGCGGTCTCCAGAGCCGTCAACAACGTCCGCAACGACGGCCGCCAACTCCTCGACGAGATCACCGTGTAGCCCTGTCCCCTGGGCTACCGAACTTGAATGGGAGTTACGGCTGGCGGTGGCGCGTCGATGGCGATGTTCCGGAGCGGCCCTAAACGCGTGACTTCCACCAAGGCGGACCGTTGGGGGCAGTCGGGGGAGGGCGTCCAGTGGCAGCTGAGTTCGCGGCCGCGGCAGTAGAGGCACAGCTGGGTGGTGGAGGTGAGGTGCCTGCCGAACACCCACCGCAGGCAGGAGTTCGCCCGGAAGGGGCCGCGGTCGCCGACCTGGTGGTGGAGGGTCGGCAGCCATGCCCAGCGCCGTTCCGGCTTGCTGTGGCTGGTTGCCTTGCGTCCGGGCTGGGGCGGGTGCAGCTGAAGCCAGTACCGAAAGGGCTCGCGCTCCCGGCTATCGGCAATGCCGGGTGCGCCGAACCGAGCGGCGACCTCGGCAATCCAGTCGTCCTCCGCGACACCGGTCTTGCCGCGTAGCTCTTCCCACTGGTTCATTGCCTCGGCAAGGTCGACCGCTTCGGGGTAGACGACGGCTGGGGCGGCCTGGCGGCGCCGCAGCCGGGGGCCGACGGGCAGTGCATTCTCTCGCTCCCGCCACACATCGCGGGCGACCGGCTTGGAGGCCCACCACCACAGCATCACCTGGTGCGTGTCGGCCACCAGCGCGTCCCCGGCCGGGCCCAGGCGGTGGTTGAAGGCCCGGTGCCGCTGGAGAGCGTGTGCGATGTCAGGGACCGGCGTGGTGTCGATGAGGTAACCGCCGTCACCGCACTGCCAGCGCCGGCCACAGCTGCATGGCCTCCACCGGCCGCCGGCACAGCCACGCCCCCTCCTCTACACACACAGGGCAGGCCTTCAGCGGCCCGGCGCCCGGCTCCGTGGGCCATGCCGTGACGCGCACCGCGGCCGCGTCGACGTCCAGCAGTTTGTCGTCGCGGAGACCGGGAAGGGCCCGCCGCAGCTGCTCCTGATCGCGTTCCACCAGCTCGGCCGTTCGTCTCGCCGTGGATCAGCGGAACCCTGATCGGCAGATCCGACGGTTCGAGCGGTGTGCTGGCCGTACGGGGGTTGTGCCAGCGAGCGTCTGATGCGCTCCGACATGAACAGACCGTAGACGATGTGCCTGCGAATCACGTCTGGGCGAGCACGGTGTCTCCTCAACCCCCGGAGGTGCCGCGACAATTGGACCCCCGCCAGAAGCCCCGCCTCATCGAGATCATCCAGAACCTCCGTGAACGCATCCGCGAGGCCGCGCCAACGGCTGGCTCGGCGAGGTCGAGGGCCTTCAGGTCAGCTTCGACGCCGCGATGGCCAAACTCGAGAGCCTCAAGAACACCCCCACCGACGGACGCCCTCAACTGGTCGACCTCGGCATGCCCGTCTTCACTGACGACGCACCACCGCCTCAGCCAGATGAGTAGGTGTTTTTCTTCCTAGCGCGTTGAAGCACGGCTCTCCGAGATCCAGATGGTCAGCAGATCGAGCTCCCCATTGCGACGGATCGTCGTTGCGGAGGGCCGCTGCCCGAGGTCACAATGCGTGGAGGTGCCGGGTGGTCATCCCGGCGAAGTGTTGGAGGCGCTGCTTGTGAACACCGCATCGCGGTGCGCCTCGCTATGCGCGCCAGACGCTGACCACTTCGCTTCGCCCACCGGCTGACCTGCTTCATTCACGGTGGGCGCTTCCCCTTATGGGAGACCACCGTAGTGTCCGAAGACTTCGGGACGGTTGATCGCCGTCCTCTGGCAACGGTTCTTGCCGCCAACCTCGTTTCGATCGCAGGGAATTGCCTCACATACATGGGCGTGCCGTGGTTCGTGCTACAGAGCACGGGCAGCGCCGCCAAGGCCGGGATCGTGGCGTTCTGCACACTGCTGTCCGCAGTGCTCGCTGCGCTCGTCAGCGGTCCGGTCATCGACCAGATGGGCCGACGGCGGGTGAGTGTCGCCTCGGATCTCGCTTGCGGGGTCGCCGTTGCGGCGATCCCGCTTCTGCAGTTCGCCGGCATCCTGCAGTTCTGGATGCTGTGCGTGCTGATGGCGATGACAGGACTGTTCCGTGCGCCGGGTGAAACCGCTCGCGGCGTCCTGTTGCCCACGCTCGCTGAACGCGCCGGAATGCCGCTGACCAGGGCCGCCGGGCTGTACGACGGTGCGGCACGCTGTGCGGCGCTGACGGCATCCGCTCTCGGAGGTGTGCTGATCGCCGTACTCGGAGCCGAGAACGTCCTGTTGGTAGATGCCGCGACCTTCGCCGTGGCCGCGCCACTGTTCGCGTTCGGGGTGCGCGGCCTGCCCGAGGCGCAGGCCCAACGACGGGCCGAGCCGACGTCGCTGCGCGCCTACCGTCATGAACTCGCGGAAGGGTATCGCTTCGTGGCGGCCACGCCGTTGCTGCTGGGCCTGTGCATGATGACGCTGGTCACCAGGGGCCTCGACCAGGGATGGAGCGCCGTGCTCCTTCCCGTGCATGCCCGTGAGGAGCTTGATGGTGCCGTCGATCTCGGTCTGCTGAACGCGGCGTTCGGGGTTTGCGCACTCACGGGGGCGCTGGTCTATGGGGCGGTGGGCAGCCGCTTTCGGCGGTGGCCCGTGTTCACGATCGCGTTTCTCATCGGGGGCCTCCCGCGCTTCGTGGTGGCTTCCTTCACCGACACCTTCGCGCCGCTGGCCGTGATCATGGCGGTTGAGGGTCTCGCCCTCGGTGTACTCAACCCCATCATGGCCACCGTGACCTATGAGACGGTGCCGGAGGAACTACGCAGCCGCGTGCTGAGCGCGACCACGGCCTCGGTCCAGCTGGTCACTCCACTGGGCGGACTGGCCGCGGGCTTCCTCGTGGATTCGGTCGGCTTGTCTACCACGCTGCTGGCGGTTGGTGTGCGTATCTGCTCGCCACGCTGTGCCCGGTGATCTTCCCGGCCTGGAGGCAGATGGACCATACCGGTTCTCGCCACGACAGGGCGGAGGGCTCACTGCCGCAGGATTCGGGGGCGAAACGGGTGTAGTCACGGAGACAGCCGTTTCGGCGCTGCTCACGAACAGCTGACGTCGGTGCTCCCCGTCGCGTTACTCAAGCGGGGGCCCGGCCTTCTTAGTCCGGAAAAGTGCATGCGGCCTCACAGAACTCCTTGCCCGAGCACTTCGCGACCGTGGCCGCGAGGTCGAAGTCGAGCACCTTCACCGCCATCTGCCGCGCGTGCTCAAGACACCCGGCAACGGCACCGCCGGCCCCACCGCCAAGCAGGAGGCCACCCGATGAAGCGTCTCTTCCGCCGCTGCGGCCACGCGTCCGGAGGCCTCACCTCCGAGGACCAGGTCGCCGTCGAACAGTTCCGCGCGCTGCTCGCTGCCCTGCGCGACACGGAGTTCTGGACGCCCGGCGGATGCCAGGACATCGCCGTCCGGGTCGGCCCGTTCATCGAGCGCGCCCACACACGCCCGGGCGACGACCACGGACCCGACTTCATCGCCGTCGCCCTGGTCCACCCCGACACCCCGCACGCCGCGGCCTACCTCCACGGCCACAGCCTCGGCTACCCCAGCAAGGGCTGGCTGCGCTGCGAGACGAGCACGATCATCGGCGTCTGGAACCCGGCCTACGCGGTCCTCACCCACGCCGCAGCGGGCCTGAACCTCCCGACCGACGTCGGCATGCCGCCAGCGAACTACGCCGTCCACGTCGAAGCCCGCCGACAGGACAACACCGGCTACACCCTGCTCCGCCTCGGCCCGTACACCCAGACCTGGCTCGCCGGCCACGACGCCGATCGCCTCAACACCGAGGTGGCAGGAAAGGCGGCCACCGTCATCCCTGGGTTCACGGTCACCGCGAAGAGCGCGCCGTTCGAGGTCAGCGACCACGAGAGCTACAGCGACCCGTACGAGACCGACGCTGTCGAGCTCCTGGCGGCCGCCATCGAAGAGGTGACCACCGCGTGACTGCCACGGCCCTCTACGAGATTGCGACCAGCGAGGGCGACGACGGCATCGCCCTCCCCCTTGTGTCGGCAGAGACCGTGTCCCTCGCAGGTCGTGTCGCCTTACAGCAGGACCGAGTCCCTGCTGCGTGTCGCGTTGCGACGAGCCATCATGTCCCTTTCTCTGTGACCACCGTGCATGCCGATACGCAGGGCAAGGCTCAGCCGAAGCGCAGAGCGGGCCCGGCACCCCAGATGGAGCAGCGTGGCGGCCTACGTGTCACAACTGGGTTCCGCCATCACATCCTCGACCGTCACCCGTGCCGGGAGCCTGCCCGCGCGGGGTGCCGGGCACCGCTGTCGTTGGACCTGCTGGCAGTGGCCTGCGGCATGATGCGGGGCATGTGACGGCCCGTCCAACAGAAGGTCCCCAAGGCCGTCGGCTAGGAAGGGAGGGTGCCGTGCGCAGGCCGGTCACAGGCGAGGTGCACGTTCACTACGGTCAGATCTACGTCGAGAGCGATCCGGACAGTGCGAACCCGGATCTTCCCGAGGCGTTCGCAGGCCAGAGCGGGGGGCTGTGCGGGGCCGCGGTCCCGGGTGTGCTCTGGCTGATCACCGGATTGCACACGGGCAACGTCGGCTTCATCGTGGAGGTCCACGACGAGGCACCTCCGCTAGACCCGGTCTGGGAGGACGTGGTGGAAGTGTCCTTCCGCCCGGTGTCGGAACGCACCAGTTTGGTGCAATGGGCGGGCGAGGCCGCGTGGAACCTCGATCTTGCCCGGACCGACTACCGGGTGCGGTACTGCGCCCGGGGGATGGACGAGGGACGGGAGCTGGACACCAGAGTGGCCGGGGAGCCACAGGCGGACAGCTACCTCCTGCAGTTCTGGTCCGCGCCGCCTCGCCCGGACCGTGTGGTCCGCCAGACCTCGCGGATCGCCGCGTACTGGCACCGCTACGCGCGCGGACTTCCGCCACCACCCACACCAGAGCAGCGCGCCGAGACCGAACGCCTGGCCCGCCAGGCGGAGGAGCAGGCCGCCGAGGAGCGGCGACTGCACCGCGAGCAGTGGGAGTGGGGCGGACGGCTGCCGAGCGAGAGGTTGCGCGGTGTCGGCGGCAATGTCCGCGGTCTGCTCCGCTTCGACAGCGACCTGGTGCACGCCCTCGACGCCGCGGGTCCCGAGGTCCAGCGTGCGGTAGCGTCGCTGGCCGCCCGGCGGGCCTGCGAGGCCGCGGGCCTGACCGACGTTCCGTGGGTCACCCAGGCGCTCACCGCGTTGATGCAGAAACGTCCGCTGCCGCCGCCGTTCGACGACACGGCCCGGCTGTGGGAGACCCTGCGCTCCGACCCACGCGTGCCGAGGCGGTCGGTGCTCGAGGCGATACCTCCCGAGCGACCGCCATACCGCCCGCCTAGGCCCCCGGCGGCGGCCGGGTGGACGTGGGTCCCGGCCGCGGAGTCGGGAGGTGACGGGCCAAGGCGGCCGGGCCTCGGCCGGGCACTGGGCGCGCTCGTACCGACGGTTCCCGCCGGCCAGAGCGCGACACCGACCGAAGGCGTGGGGCACGGCGCCGCCGTGGTGGTGCACGCCTCCGGCAATCCGCGCGGCCCCGAGCAGATCTCACAGCCGTACTTCGCTCTTCCCGCCGTGCTCGCCGCCGCCGAGCCCGACCGGCTCATGGCGGCACTGGACGCGGTGTGGCACGCGGTGAACACGTACGGCGAGCACTACCCAGAGCTGCTGGAGGAGATCCGGTCGGCGTGCGCCGAGTAGGTCAGGGACGCCGCTGTACCTCGTGCGCATGGTCAATGGCTTGCCGGTGCTCCTGTGCGCTGCTGGAGCCGTGGCGCCATCCGATGCTTCAGGTCGGAAGTACTGGGCCACGAAGTCCCTGTTGGCTCATGACGAGCAGCAGCTGGCGGTGCTCCGCGGGTGCTCATCTCGCAGTACTCGATCGGAGGCTGTTGTCCGCGGACAACACGGAGTCTGCTGGGCCGTTCGACCGGGCAGGCGGTCGGGGGTTGTTGTCCGCGGACAACACGTCGTCCGTCACGTCGCTTGGAGGAGCGCCGGGTGTAGAGGAGTGCTGTGACGTGCTCGAGTTGTTGTCCGCGGACAAGACGGGCTCCGCGGCCGGCTTCCCGCGCTCTGCTCGCCGCGAGGCTGCCGGTGTGTTGTCCGCGGACAACAACGGCGCACCCGAGCCACTTGAGGGGAGTGGGGGAGACCTCGTCCAGGTGAAGCCGCACGAGTTCGTAGGCGGGCACGTCGCCCTGGGCGACGGCCTTGGCCCGGCCCCGGGCGCTACGGCCACGGGGGCACATTGCCGAAGGAGGAACAGTACCGAGTCGGTCGGCGACGCTCATCCGCTGATCCTCCGGGCGATCGTGCGCATGACCTCGGACTGCTCGCAGTCCGGTGCATAGGTCAGCAGCGGTTGCTTCAGTCGTACCGCCTCGCGCTGTTCCTTGAGCTCGGGCATGATCGCCACCACCGGCGGGTCGCCGATCTGCTTCCAACTGTCGAGGGAAGAGGTGGCGATGTAGCCCTTGCGGCTGTCGTACATGTTGACGACGAAGCCGAGCTTGGCGATCTCGATGTCCATGTCCTCGGACAGGTCCTGGATCTGTTCGTACAGCATGTCGTCGGCGTCCGCGGAGGAGTCCTCCGCCAGCACCGGGATGACGATGCCGGAAGACTCCTTCTCCTCCCCGTCACGGGTGCGGCCGTAGAACAGGGCGGTGTCCATGGAGAAGCCCAGGCTCGGGGGCAGTCGACGACGATGTAGTCGAAGTCCTTCGCGAGCGGCTCGAGGGCCTTCTCCAACGCGGTCTCCTTGATCCGGATGTTGCGGCTGGGGGCGAGCTTGGCGTCCAGGAGGAAGGCGTCCTTACATGCAGGTAGCAGGAACAGCCTGCCGCCGAAGCCGCCTTCCTCTATCGGGACGAGCAGCTCGCGGATATGTCCCTTGGCCTCGCCCAGCATGTACTTGGCCAGGCTCGGATCGTCGATCTCGAACATGGCGTACCCGAGCTGCCGTGTCAGGAGCCCCTGCGGGTCGAAGTCGATCAGAAGGACCCTGCTGCCGGCTTCAGCGAGCGGGTGTCCGCATTGCCGTACACGTGCGCGAGGCAATCACACGGTGCAGCCGAGTTGAACTGGACGGGCTCGGCCTTCATGTGCGCAACCGGAAGATCCTCCCGGCGGGAAACCTGGTCGACCCGCACGTTCCAAGATCTGCATAGCCATAGCTGCGTCGTCACGGCCAGACGGTGGCCCCCGCTTGGAAGACTTCGGGATCGCTCTCCACGGGTAGTACACAGATCAGGTGCCCGCCAGGTACTCGTAGCACGTGGCACTCCTGCCACCGCGAAATCTGCTCCGCGCCCAGGGCGATCAAGCGCGCGGTTTCCGCCTCGACGTCGTCAGTCTCGATGTCCAGGTGGATACGAGGTGCGTCGTTGACCGCTTGGATGGCAGTGATGAGTCCTGGCAGAGCCTGATGGAGGGTGGTGAACTGTGGTGCCGGTGGAAACGGTTGAGCATCGACACCGAGAGCCGCTGACCAGAAGTTCGCTGCCTGGGCAGCCTCGGCTTCGGGTGTGTCGATTATGGCAGCGTATGTTCGACTTCTGTGCATGTACGGTGACCTTCCATCAGACGTTGCGGAATCATCGTATAGATGCGTGCGGAGCTGACGACGCCAGAGCCTCCCGGCATTGCTCGGTCAGATGCGCACAACTCGCCAAGACCAAGCGGAAGTTGACCCAGCGCGGGCTCGGGCCGTGGCCGCGGGTCTGCCGCCCGGCGCAGGGCGGCCGGCGGCAGTGCGCGCAGCAGGCGATCGGGACGCACTGGACACGCGCGCGTGGGCGCGACGCGGCCCAGCTGCACCCCGCTGATCTGGCCCGCGTGCTGGGTGTGTTCGCCTCCCGCGTGCTCACTGCGCGCGGCTGGCGGGCCGGCCCGGCGGTACTGCCGGGCGTATGGTGATGCGCTGCGGTGACGATGGCGGCGGAGGCGGTGTTCTGCTCGGGGCGGTGCAGGTCACGCCGGAGGCGTCAGCGGCCCTTGGCAGCGGGTGGTCGTGCTGCGGCAGGCGAGAGGCGGAGTGCCCGGTGTGTCTCGGCCCCTCTGCGAAACCGTCCCAGCCCGCTCCGAAGCCATCATCCACCTCGCCATGACCGACCTCATGGCCCGACGCCTCACCGGCAAGGCCACCATCTCCTGGCGCGACCCGGCATAGCAGGATCAAACGCTGTTTCGGGGTGAAGCAACGGGAGAAAACGATCTGTAAACGGTCACCCATGGTGCGCCACTTCGGTGTTCACGGCCCCCGCCGTTCCCGCCCGATGGTGCTCGCCCGCGGGATCAACCGGTGCGGGGCCCGGATCTCCCTTCCGGGGACGGAGGTCGGGCTACCGATCCGCTTGAGGAGGCGCTCCACCGCCGTCTCGGCGATCACCTTCTTGTCCGGGGAGACCGTCGTGACGGGCGGATTGGAGTAGCGGCCGTCCTCGATGTCGTCATAGCCGACGACGGCGACGTCCTCCGGGACGCGCAGCCCGCGTTCCGCCAGGGTGTGCAGGGCGCCCAGAGCCACGAGGTCGCTGTAGCAGAAGACCGCGTCGGGCGGTTCCTCGAGGTCGAGCAGGTGGGCCATGGCTCTCGCGCCGTCGGATCGGTTGAAGCGCGGGGTGGAGATGACGAGTTCCTCGCGGACGGGTATGCCGGCCCGCTCGTGGGCCAGCCGGTAGCCGCGAGTGCGCAGCTGGGCCGCCTCGCCGGTGCGGTACGGCTGGTCGCCGATGGCGGCGACGCGGCGCCGGCCGAGGCCGAGCAGATGCTCGGTGGCCTCCAGGGATGCGATGACGTCGTCGATGCCGACGTGGTCGAAGCTGCCGTCGCTCACCCGCTCGCCGAGCACGACGAGCGGCAGGCTCGGGTCGCGCTCGCTCAGGTCGGACTGGGCCAGGCCCAGCGGGCTGAAGATCACGCCGTCGAACAGCAGATGCTGTGAGCCCCGGCTGAGGAACAGCTTCTCGTGCTCCGCGTCCCCGTCGGTCTGGTCGATCAGGACGTTGTAGCCCTGCACCCGGGCCGCGCGGATGATGCCCTGCAGCAGCTCGGCGAAGTACGGCGTGTCCAGGTACGGCACGACCACGGCGATCTGGCCCGAGCGTCCGGCGGCGAGGTTGCGGGCCAGCACGTTGGGCCGGTAGCCCAGCTCGTCCACGGCCCGCTGCACCCGGGCACGGGTGGCCTCGGAGACCGGCGCGTAGCCGTTGACCACGTTGGACACGGTGCGGCTGGAGACGCCGGCGAGCGCCGCGACGTCGCGAAGTGTGACGCCCTTTGCCATATGCCACCTTCATCCCGGATGTCGGTTTCAGCGCTGAAATTTTCCCCCAAGAAGGCTCCTGCGCCTCTTGCAGCGCGGCAACTTCTCGGTTAACACTTTTGCAGCGCTGCAAAGCGTAGCAGAAGGGGTCTGATCCAGCGGATCACGTACCTCAGGGACCGTGACGTCACCGCGTCGCGGACCGGATCCCCGAGAGTGCTCACGGGGATGACCAGTAGGAGCCGCAGTGGGAACCGTAAGCTCTCACGGGCCGGGAGCCGCACCCGTCCTGACAGTGCATCACTCTTTACCCTTCGTGGTCTGAGCGCGCCCGCGCGCTGATCGCAGAGCTGTCTGTCTCTCACTCTCACCGACGTCACGCACGCCCCACCCTCCCGCGTCGACCGACGTCCGCCCGCCAGGATCTGTCGGCGGGCAGCACACCTGAGCGCCCGCGCCTGAAGCGACCGCCCTCACCGGAGCCGGTGCGCATCTGTGCTCTCAGCCCTTCCTCGCCGGACCTCCGCGCGTCCGGCACACCTCCGTACCTCCCCCTACCTCCCCTACCTCCCTCGTTCCTGGCCTTGCGGGTCGGGCACCACACCCAGGAGATTTCTCATGTCCTCCAACAGAAGGCCCAAGCTTCGTTCCGTCCGCCGGACAGCGGTCGCGGCGACCTCCGCCACCCTCGCCGGCGTGCTCCTCGCGGCCTGCGGCGGCGGAAGCGACAGCGGGAGCGGTGCCGCGAGCAAAGGGCCGGTGCACATCAAGGTGTGGGCCTGGTACCCGCAGTTCAAGCAGGTCGTGGCCGAGTTCAACAAGACGCACAAGGACGTCCAGGTCGACTGGGTGCAGGCGGGCGTCGGTCAGGACGAGTACACCAAGCTGAAGACCGCGCTGAAGGCCGGCCAGGGCGCCCCGGACGTCGTCATGCTGGAGTTCCAGGAGCTGCCGACCATCCAGCTCTCCAAGGGCCTGCTGGACATGGGCAAGTACGGCGCCAACGCCGACAAGGACAAGTACGTGGACTGGGCCTGGAAGCAGGTCTCCGACGGTGACCACGTCTATGCCATCCCGGTCGACGGCGGCCCGATGGCGATGATGTACCGGGCGGACCTGTTCAAGAAGTACAAGCTGAAGGTCCCCACGACGTGGGCGGAGTTCAAGGAGGAGGCGGCCAAGCTGCACAAGGCCGACCCGAAGGCGTACATGACCGACTTCGGCAGCGATGAGACGGCGGCCGGCTGGCGTCAGGGCCTGATGTGGCAGGCCGGTTCCCGCCCCTACACCTACGCGGCGAGCAAGCTGCCGGACATCGGGGTCAAGCTCAACGACGCGGGCGCCAAGAAGGTCTACGACTATTGGGGCGACCTGGTCAAGAACAAGCTGGTCGACACCCAGTCGTACGCGACCACGGACTTCTACAACGGTCTCAGCAGCGGTAAGTACGCCACCTACATCGCGGCCGGCTGGGGTCCGGGTTATCTCTCCAGCGTCGCCAAGAAGACCGCGGGCAAGTGGCGGGTGGCCCCGCTGCCGCAGTGGACGGCCGGCGGCAACGCCCAGGGCGACTGGGGCGGTTCGAGCTTCGCGGTGACCACGCAGACCAAGCACCCCAAGGAGGCCACCCAGGTCGCCCGCGAGCTCTTCGGCACCTCCGAGGCCGCCTGGAAGATCGGCATAGACCAGGCCTACCTCTTCCCGCTGTCCAACCCGATCCTCAACGGCTCGTACTTCCGCGACAAGAAGTACGACTTCTTCGGCGGCCAGCAGATCAACAAGGTGTTCGTGCCCGCCGCGAACGGCATCGGCGGCTTCGACTGGAGCCCATTCCAGGACTTCGCCTACAACACCGACACCAGTGAGGTGGGCAAGGCTCTCCAGGGCCAGACCGCCTGGTCGTCCGTGAACGACAACGTCCAGGACCAGGTGACCTCCTACGCGGCCAAGCAGGGATTCAAGGTCAGCAAGTAACCGGCCCGAGTCCCCGACTCCCCATTGCCCCCGCCGGCGGCGCCCCAGGCGTCGTACGCCCGCCACCGGCCGGGGGCCCGCAAGACGCGCAAGGAGAAGTGATGAGCCTGCTCAGACAGCAGGGACCCGCGGCGGCCGTACCCCCGAGCCCATCCGTCGAGAAGGTCGC
This sequence comes from Streptomyces jeddahensis, assembly GCF_001642995.1. Taxonomy (GTDB): domain Bacteria; phylum Actinomycetota; class Actinomycetes; order Streptomycetales; family Streptomycetaceae; genus Streptomyces; species Streptomyces jeddahensis. The sequence continues at coordinate 48,368 of NZ_LOHS01000067.1, read as the reverse complement.
CGGCACCTACGCCGCCGGCCGCAAGACGGGCCGCCGCACCGCAGGGCTGTCCGCCCGCACCCGCCACAAGGCCATGGGCCTGCTGCTGGTCACCCCGTTCGGCCTGCTCTTCGCGGCCTTCCTGGTGGCTCCGCTGGCGTACGCCTTCTGGCTGAGTCTGCGGACCTCGACCTTGGTCGGCGGTGACCACTTCAGCTGGTTCGCCAACTACAAGCAGACCTTCACCGACCCGCACTTCCTGTCCGGCGTGCGCCGCGTGGTGGTCTTCGGCCTGGTGCAGATCCCGGTGATGCTGGGGCTCGCCCTGCTCGGGGCGCTGATCATCGACGAGGTCACCAGCCGCCTCGCCAAGGTCTTCAGGATGACGCTGTTCATGCCGTATGCCGTGCCCGCGGTGATCGGCGCCCTGATGTGGGGCTTCCTGTACAGCCCCACCTTCGGCCCGGTGAACTCCCTGACCGACGCGCTCGGCCTGGGGAAGGTCGACCTGCTGGGTCACAGCCTGATGCTGACGTCGCTGGGCAACATCGTGACCTGGCAGTGGACCGGCTACAACATGATCGTCCTGTACGCCGCCCTCCAGGGCCTGCCCCGCGAGGTGTACGAGGCGGCCAAGCTGGACGGCGCCGGGCAGCTCCAGACGGCCCTGCGCATCAAGGTCCCGATGATCTCCTCGGCGATCGTGCTGACCCTGATGTTCACCATCATCGGCACGCTGCAGTTCTTCACCGAGCCCCGCGTGCTCGAGCCGACCGCCTCCTCGGTGATCACCCCGGACTACACGCCGAACCTGTACGCCTACAACCTGGCCTTCCAGTACTCGGAGTTCAACTACTCCGCCGCCATCTCCTTCTCGCTCGGAGCGGTGGTCTTCATCGGCTCCTACCTCTTCCTGTTCGCCACGCGTAAAAGGAGCGGACTGAAGTGACGACCGCCGCTGCCCCCGTTCCCGCCGTCACCACCGACCGGGCGCCCCGCGTCAAGTCCTCCGCCCGAGGGCGCGTCACCGTCAACGCGGTGATGGTGGCGATGATCCTTTACTTCCTGATGCCCTTCTGGTGGCTGGTCGTCGCGGCCACGAAGAACAACGACGCGCTGTTCTCGACCGCGGCCCTGTGGTTCCACTCGCCGGGCTCGTTCTTCGACAACCTCCAGCAACTGTTCACCTACAACGGTGGCGAGTACCTGCGCTGGATGGGCAACACCGCGATCTACGCGGGCATCAGCGGCGTCGGCGCCACCGCCGTGGCCACCTTCGCCGGCTACGCCTTCGCCAAGTACCGCTTCCCCGGCCGCAACCTGCTCTTCTCCAGCCTCCTCGGCGCCATCATGGTGCCCGCGACCGCGCTGGCCATCCCGACCTATCTGCTGCTGAGCAAGGTGGCGCTGACCAACACCATGTGGGCGGTCATCCTGCCCTCGCTGCTCAACCCGTTCGGTGTCTACCTGGTGCGGGTGTACGTGCAGGAGTCCCTGCCGGACGAGCTGCTGGAGGCCGCCCGCGTGGACGGCGCCGGAGAGATGCGGGTGCTGTTCAACGTGGCGCTGCCGACGCTGAAGCCCGCACTGGTGACCGTGCTGCTGTTCTCCATGGTCGGCACCTGGAACAACTTCTTCCTGCCACTGGTGATGCTGAACAACGACAAGCTGTTCCCGCTCACCGTCGGCCTGCAGTCCTGGTACCAGGGTGCGCTGATCCAGTCCGGCGCCAACGCGCTGTTCACCCTCGTCATCGCGGGTTCTCTCGTGGCGATCCTCCCACTGATCGTGGCCTTCCTCCTCCTGCAGCGGTACTGGCGCGGCGGTCTGACCGTCGGAAGCCTCAAGTAGCCGGAAGCCTCACGTAGCCCCTGCCTTCCTCCTCTTCTCGCGTACCTTCCGGAGCGACCTTCATGCTGCACGCCTCCCTGACCGTCGACCCCGCCTTCCGCGTCGCCGACGTGAGTCCCCGTACCTTCGGCTCCTTCGTCGAGCACATGGGCCGCTGCGTCTACACCGGCATCTACGAGCCCGGCCATCCGCTGGCCGACGAGGACGGCCTGCGCCGTGACGTCCTGGACCTGGTGCGCGAGCTGGGCGTGACCACCGTGCGCTACCCGGGCGGCAACTTCGTCTCTGGCTTCCGCTGGGAGGACAGCGTCGGCCCGGTGGAGCAGCGTCCCACCCGCCTCGACCTCGCCTGGCACAGCACGGAGACCAACGCCTTCGGTCTGCACGAGTTCCACCGCTGGGCCGAGAAGGCCGGCGTCGAGCCCATGATGGCCGTCAACCTCGGCACGCGTGGTGTCGCGGAGGCCCTGGACCTGCTGGAGTACTGCAACCATCCCGAGGGCACCGCGCTGTCCGACCGGCGGGGGGCCAACGGCACCAAGGAGCCCTTCGGCATCCGCATGTGGTGCCTGGGCAACGAGATGGACGGCCCCTGGCAGACCGGGCACAAGACCGCCGCCGAGTACGGCCGCCTGGCCGCCGAGACCGCCCGCGCCATGCGCATGATCGACCCCAGGCTGGAGCTGGTGGCCTGCGGCAGCTCCAGCTCCTCGATGCCGACCTTCGGTTCCTGGGAGGCGACCGTCCTGGAGCACGCCTACGACCAGGTCGACTACATCTCCTGTCACGCCTACTACGAGGAGCTCGACGGCGACCTCGGCAGCTTCCTGGCCTCCGGGGTCGACATGGACCACTTCGTCGAGTCCGTGGTCGCCACGGCCGACCACGTACGGGCCAAGCTCCGCCGGAAGAAGCGGATCAACCTCTCCTTCGACGAGTGGAACGTCTGGTACAACACCCGTTTCGAGTCGCAGGAGAAGCCCACCGACTGGGCCGTCGCCCCCCGGGTCATCGAGGACGAGTACAACGTCGCCGACGCCGTCGTCGTCGGCGGGCTGCTGATCAGCCTGCTGCGGCACGCCGACCGGGTCACCGCTGCCTCCCTGGCCCAGCTCGTCAACGTCATCGCCCCCATCCGCAGCGAACCCGGCGGCCCGAGCTGGCGCCAGACCACCTTCCACCCCTTCGCCCAGGCCGCCCGCCACGCCCGCGGCACCGTCCTGCGGGTGGAGCCGGTCGCGCCGGTGTACGACACGAAGCGGTTCGGCGAGGTCCCCGTCGTCGACGCCGTCGCCACGCACATCGCCGGCGCGGACGGGGCTGACGAGCTCACCGTCTTCGCCGTCAACCGGCACCAGAGCGAGGACGTCGAACTCGCCCTCGACCTGCGGGCGTTCCCCGGTTACACGCCGGTGGAGCACTCGGTGCTGAATGACACCGACATCCGCGCCACCAACACCCAGGACAACCCCGGCCGGGTCCGCCCGCGCGAGGCCGGCACCGGTTTCGTCACCGACGGACGGCTCACCGAGAGCCTGCCGCCCGTCTCCTGGAACGTCATCCGGCTGCGCCACGCCGGCTGACACACCCCCTCGGACACCCACCGCTCCCCACCCCCTTTTTTCTCCCCCGGGAGCGGCGGGCCCCGCACCACCCCCTCGTCCCGGACATTCCTTGGGAGCCGCCCATGCCCACCACCAGGGAAGGCGCCAGACTCCGCGCCGTACCCAAACCCCAGGCGATCACCCTGCTGCTGGCCCTGCTCGCAGCCGCCGTCGCCCTCGTCCTGCCCGCCTCCGGCCAGGCGCACGCGATATCGCGCGCCTCGCAGACGATGTACACCCCGCCGTCGACCGCCCCGTCCCCCGGCTCGCTCTACCCGCGCGCCGTGCGCCTGCAGTACAGCGGTTCGTCCAACGGCACCCTGCTGGCCACGTTCGAGCAGTACAGCTCGGGGACCCCCGTCTTCCCGATCTACCGCAGCACGGACAACGGCAACAGCTGGACGCAGATCTCCAGCATCAGCGACACGCACAACGGCTTCGGCATGCGCTACCAGCCGTTCCTGTACGAACTGCCCACGCAGATCGGCAACTTCCCGGCGGGCACGATTCTCGCCGCCGGCAACTCCATCCCCAGCGACCTGTCCTCGACCGAGCTGGACCTGTACGCCAGCACCGACCACGGCACCAGCTGGTCGTACGTCAGCTCCATCGCCACGGGCGGCAAGGCTGACCCCACCAACGGCCAGACCCCCGTCTGGGAGCCGTTCCTGATGGTGTCCGGCTCCAAGCTGATCGTGTACTACTCCGACCAGCGTGACCCCAACAACGGCCAGAAGATCGTGCACCAGGTCTCCACGGACGGCGTGAACTGGGGTTCCGTGGTGAACGACGTCGCGACGTCGACGTACAGCGACCGTCCGGGCATGCCCGTCGTCGCCAAGCTGCCCAACGGCAACTACGTGATGACGTACGAGTTCTGGGGCGCTCCCGAGGGCGGCTTCGCCGTGTACTACAAGATCTCCTCCGACCCGGAGGCGTTCGGCTCCGCGACCGGCATCCCCCTGAAGGCCACCGACGGCACCCAGCCCAAGAGCTCCCCGTACATCACGTGGCTGCCCACCGGCGGCGCCAACGGCACCCTCGTAGTCAGCGCCAACAGCAGCGACGACCTGTTCCTCAACACGCAGAACGGCGCCGCGAACACCTGGACGCGCATCGCCTCCACCGTCCCCGGCGGCTACAGCCGCGGCATGGTTCCGCTGGCCGACGGCCACAGCCTGCTGGTCCTCAGCGGCGGCCACCTGACCAGCACGGGCCTGAACCCGGTCACCTACGGTACGATCGACCTGGGCGGCGGCATCTCGGACGGCGCGACCTACACCGCGTCGAACGCCAACAGCCACCTGATGCTGACCATCGCGGGCGGCTCCACCACCAACGGCACCTACGCCACCCAGCAGAACGCCGACAACGCCGGCGACCAGAAGTGGAAGTTCGTCCAGCAGACGTCCGGCTACTTCAAGATCTTCAACGTGGCGAGCGGCAAGCTGCTGGGCGTGGAGAACCAGTCCACGGCCAACGGCGCCAAGGTCCTGCAGTGGGACGACAACGGCACCCTCGACCACGAGTGGGCCGTGGCACCCGACCCGGCGGGCGGCTTCACCGCCGTCAACCGGATCAGCGGCAAGCTGCTGGAGATCCCCAGCGCGTCCACCACGGTCGGCACCATCGCCGGGCAGTGGGGCCCCACCGGCTGCGCCTGCCAGCGCTGGAACCTCACCCAGACCGCCCTGCCCGACCTGGCCACCGGCCAGTACCGCCTGGTCAACAAGAACAGCGGCAAGTTCCTGGAGATCCCCGGCGCCTCCACCACCGTGGGCAAGCAGGCCGGCCAGTGGGTGAACACCGCCAACAACTGCCAGCTGTGGACGTTCCAGTCGCAGGGCGGCGGGGCGTGGACCGTGAAGAACGTCAACAGCGGTCTGTTCCTCGACAGCAACGGTTCGACCTCGGCCGGCGCGGCCGTCGTCCAGAACTCGTCCTCGACCGCGAGCTCCCAGAAGTGGACGCTCACGGACGCGGGCAACGGCTACTTCAAGCTCGTCAACGTCGGCAGCGGCCTGGTGGCGGACGTCGCCTCGGCCTCCACCGCCAACGGCGCGCTGATCGTCCAGTCGGCGGACACCGGTGCCGACGACGAACTCTGGCAGATCGTCCGGGTCAACTGACCGGTTCCTTCAGCCACCGGGGCCCGGTTGCCGGCCGGGCCCCGCTCCCTCTCAAAGACGTACACAAACCGTTCCTGTGGACTGAGCAGGAGTGAGTCCGCTCAGCCGCACGCCCGAACGGTCTTGGGCGCACTCGTCCCCGGCGTACTCGACCCCGGGGCAGCGACACAGATCCTGTCCGTGGTCCGATCCCGGGAGGCCAGTTCCCTCACGACCTGGCCAGATGGGTACGGCCAGAGGCGACGGGGAGGCCCCGAACCATCACTCCGGTGGAGCGGGGGCCCCGCACGCTGACGCCTTACCCGGCATCCCAGATCGCATGATCACCGTAGCCCGAACAGACCAGGACGCCGCAAGCCCGGAAGTCGACCATCACACCATCGAGTTAAACCGTCCTCGTGCACATTCCCCGGCCAGCAGTTGGCAACGCCTTACCGTCCGCTAATTCGAATATCGATCGACATATCGAACGATCCGCACGTGAAAGAAGAAGGGCCGCCGTGATGGAAGAACCCTGTGTTGTCGGCGTCGACTTCGGAACCCTGTCCGGCCGTGCCGTCGTCGTCCGCGTCCGGGACGGCGCGGAACTCGCGTCGGCGGAGCACGCCTACACCCACGCCGTCCTCGACCGCACCCTGCCCGACGGCACCCGGCTGCCCCCCGACTGGGCCCTGCAGGTCCCCTCGGACTACATCGACGTGCTGCGCAACGCCGTACCCGAGGCCCTGGCCCGCGCCGGTGTCCCGGCCGGACAGGTCATCGGCATCGGCACCGACTTCACCGCCTGCACGGTCCTGCCGGTCCTCGCCGACGGCACCCCCCTGTGTGAACTCCCCAAGTACACCGCCCGCCCGCACGCCTACGTCAAGCTGTGGCGCCACCACGCCGCCCAGGGCCAGGCCGACCGGATCAACGCGCTGGCCGCCGAACGCAAGGAGCCGTGGCTGGAGCGGTACGGCGGGAAGATCTCCTCGGAGTGGGAGTTCGCCAAGGCCCTGCAGGTCCTGGAGGAGGACCCGGAGATCTACCACCGCACCGAGCGGTGGCTGGAGGCGGCCGACTGGATCGTGTGGCGGCTGTGCGGCACGTACGTCCGCAACGCCTGCACCGCCGGCTACAAGGGGCAGTACCAGGACGGGGCCTACCCGTCGCCCGAGTACCTGGCCGCCCTGCACCCGGACTTCGCCGGGTTCGTCACCGACAAGCTGGACCAGCCGATCGGACAACTCGGCGATGCGGCAGGGCGGTTGACGGCCGAGGCCGCGGCCTGGACGGGGCTGCCGGAGGGCATCGCGGTCTGCGTCGGAAACGTCGACGCCCATGTCACGGCCCCGGCGGCGACGGCGGTCGAACCGGGTCAGATGGTCGCCATCATGGGGACCTCCACCTGCCATGTGATGAGCTCCGACCAGCAGGCCTCGGTGCCGGGCATGTGCGGTGTCGTCGACGGCGGCATCCTGCCGGGACTGTGGGGTTACGAAGCCGGCCAGAGCGGTGTCGGCGACATCTTCGCCTGGTGCGTACGCACCGGCTTCCCCGCTGAGTACGCCGAGAAGGCCGCGGCCGCGGGCCAGAGCCCGCACGAGTATCTGACCGCCCTCGCCGCCGAACAGAAGGTCGGTGAGCACGGACTCCTGGCCCTGGACTGGCACAGCGGCAACCGCTCGGTGCTGGTCGACCACGACCTCAGCGGCCTGCTCATCGGCCAGACCCTGTCCACCCGCCCCGAGGACGTCTACCGCGCCCTGCTGGAGGCCACCGCCTTCGGCACCCGCACCATCATCGACGCCTTCGAGGCCGCCGCCGTACCGGTGCAGGAACTGATCATCGCGGGCGGCCTGACGAGGAACGCACTGCTGATGCAGATCTACGCGGACGTCACCCGCCGCCCGCTCAGCCTCATCGGCTCCACCCAGGGCCCGGCCCTCGGCGCCGCCATGCACGCCGCCGTCGCCGCCGGGGCCTACCCCGGCATCCGCGCCGCCGCCCACGCCATGGGCAAGGTCCAGCGCCGGGCCTACCTGCCCGACGCCGAGCGTGCGGCGGCCTACGAGCGCCTGTACGCGGAGTACCGGGTGCTGCACGACTACTTCGGCCGCGGCGCCAACGACGTCATGCACCGCCTGCGCCGCATCCGCGCCGAAGCCTCCGCCTGAGCCACTTTGTGAAAGGAACCGCCATGACGACACAACCGCAGCCCTACGACAGCCACGAGGTCTGGTTCCTCACCGGCAGTCAGAGCCTGTACGGCGAGGAGACCCTGGCCCAGGTCGACCACCAGTCCCGGCAGATCGCCGAACGCCTCGACGCGGCGAGCGAGATCCCCTTGCGGATCGTGTTCAAGCCGGTCCTCACCGACGCCGAGTCGATCCGCCGCCTGTGCCTGGAGGCCACCGCCTCCGACACCTGCGTCGGCGTGATCGTCTGGATGCACACCTTCTCCCCGGCCAAGATGTGGATCGCCGGACTGAGCGCCCTCGAGCGGCCTGTACTGCACCTGCACACGCAGTACAACCTGTCGCTGCCCTGGTCGAGCATCGACATGCACTTCATGAACCTCAACCAGGCCGCCCACGGCGACCGCGAGTTCGCCCACATCGAGGCCCGCGTCGGCGTCAACCGCAAGATCGTCGCCGGCCACGCCACGGACCCGCGGGTCGTGGGGCGTGTCGCTGCCTGGACGCGGGCCGCCGCCGGCCGTCACACGGCACGCACCCTGCGCCTGGCCCGCTTCGGCGACAACATGCGCGACGTCGCCGTCACCGAGGGCGACAAGGTCGAGGCGCAACTGCGGTTCGGCTTCTCCGTGAACACCTACGGCGTCAACGACCTGGTGGCCGTGGTCGACGCGGTCGAGGACAAGGCGGCCGCCGAACTCGCCACCGAGTACGTCGAGTCGTACGACATGGTCCCCGCCCTGCGTCCGGGCGGCATCCGCCACGACTCGCTGCTGTACGCGGCCCGTCTGGAGCTGGGCCTGCGCGGCTTCCTCAACGAGGGCGGCTTCACCGCCTTCACCACCAACTTCGAGGACCTCGGCGGACTGCGCCAGCTGCCCGGCATCGCCGTGCAGCGCCTGATGGCCGACGGGTTCGGCTTCGGCGGCGAGGGCGACTGGAAGACCTCCGCCCTGCTGCGCACGATGAAGGTCATGGGGGCCGGACGCCCCGGCGGCACCACGTTCATGGAGGACTACACCTATCACCTCGGCCCGGGCACCCCGCGCGTCCTCGGCGCCCACATGCTGGAGGTCTGCCCCTCGGTGGCGGCCGACCGCCCCCGCTGCGAGATCCACCCCCTGTCCATCGGCGGCCGGGAGGACCCGGTCCGCCTGGTCTTCGACGCCGCCGAGGGGCCCGCCGTCGTCGTCGGCCTCTCCGACCTCGGGGACCGCTTCCGGCTGACCGCGAACGCCGTGGACGTCATGGCCCCGAGCCAGCCGCTGCCCCATCTGCCGGTGGCCAGGGCGGTGTGGAAGCCGCGCCCCTCGCTGGCGGAGTCGGCCGAGAGCTGGCTGCTCGCCGGTGCCCCGCACCACACCGTGCTCAGCTCCGCCGTCGACACCGAGACGCTCACCGACTTCGCCGCCATGACGGGCGTCGAGCTGCTGACCATCGACGAGCACACCAGCACCGAACAACTCGCCAAGGAAATCCGCTGGAACGCCGCCTACCACCGCCTCGCCCAGGCGCTGTGAGAGGGGAAGGGACCATGACCACAGCTGTCCCAGAGAGCCTGCGCCAGGAGGTACTGCAGGCGAACCTCGCCATCCCTCAGGTCGGCCTGGCCACCCTGACCTGGGGTAACGTCAGCGGAGTCGACCGCGACGCAGGGGTGTTCGTCATCAAGCCCTCCGGGGTCCCCTATGCGGACCTCACCCTTGACCACCTGGTGACGGTACGTCTGCATGACGGCGCCGTCGTCGACGGCGACCTGCGCCCCTCGACCGACACCGAGACCCACCGCTGTCTGTACCTCGCGTTCCCCTCCATCGGCGGGATCACCCACACCCACTCCACTCACGCCGTCGCCTTCGCTCAGGCCCGCCGCGACATCCCCGTCCTCGGCACCACCCACGCCGACACCTTCAACGGCCCCGTGCCCGTCACCCGTGACCTCACCAAGGAGGAGTGCGCGAAGGACTACGAGTACAACACCGGCCACGTCATAGTGGACCTCCTCGACGGCCAAGACGAAAAGGCCGTCGAGGTCCCCGCCGCCCTCGTCGCCGGCCACGGCCCGTTCACCTGGGGCTCAGACGCCCGCAAGTCCCTGGAACACGCGATCATCTGCGAGGCCGTCGCCGACATCGCCCTCCACACCATGTCCCTGTCTCCGACGACCCCGCCGCCTCGGCACCTGCTGGAGCGCCACTACACCCGCAAGCACGGCCCTGACGCCTACTACGGCAATCCGGGTCCGGTGATGCCCTGACGGCCCGCCCGATGCCCCGTCACCGGCACGCCCGCGCGATGCAGCAGAGGCACTCGAACCCGGCGTCCCCCGGCCGCACCGAATTCGGTCGAGCCAAGCCGGGTGACCCGGGTTGGAGAGCACGCACGGCTGACGCACCGGGCGCCCGGTACTGGCCGGAGTTCGCCGCGGCGGGCAAGGAGAAGGCACTGGTACGACATCTGCTCGCGCACCCGCGGGCCTGCCCGACCGGGACGGCCCGGTCGAGGAGTTCCACAACTGGCCGGCCGCCACCGCACAGCTCCCCGCACAGGCCCGTCAGGCCCCGCAGTGGGAACCGGGCACAGCGGCTGGACACACGGCGCCGGCCTGGCCATCGGCGAAGGAGGCATCGCGCCCGTCCCCGCGGCCAGTGACTTTGTCGAGACCGGGGCGGCCATCGGCGTAGTGCTGCTGCTCACTCTCGGCCTTGAGTTCTCCCTCCCCGAGATCACCGCCAGCCTGCGCTGGCACGTGCCCTCCGCACTGGTCGATCTGGTGCTGAACGCCGTGCCGGGCGCGGTGGCGGGATGGCTCCTCGGCCTGGACGGCATTGGCATCCTGGCCCTGGCCGGGACCACCTACATCTCCTCCTCCGGCATCGTCGCCCGGCGTCTGGCCGATCTGGGCCGATTGGGCAACCGGGAGACACCGGCCATCCTGTCCGTGCTGGTCATGGAGGACTTCGCCATGGCCGCCTATCTGCCCCTGCTTTCGCTCCTCGCTGCCGGCGGCCCCTGGTGGCAGGCCACCCTCGGCGTCCTCATCACTCTGGCCGCGATGTTCGCCGCCTTCACCGCTTCCTACCGGTGGGGCCATCACCTCGGCCGGGTGCTCGCCCACCCCGACGCCGAACAACTCCTGCTCAGGGTCCTCGGCCTGACCCTTGCCGTCGCCGCGCTGATGCGGTTCAGCACGAACAGTTTGATTTGATCAAGCGAGTACCTCATGCAGACCAGGACACTGGGCACCCAGGGCCTGACCGTATCGGCCATCGGCTACGGCGCGATGGGCACCGCCTTCGCCTACGGCCCCTCGGACGACACCGAGTCGATCGCCGCGATCCGCCGCGCCCACGAACTCGGCGTCACCCACTTCGACACCGCCGAGCTGTACGGCGGGCGAGAAGCTGCTCGGCCACGCACTTGCACCGATCCGCGACGAGGTGACGATCGCGACCAAGTTCGGTTTCACCCAGACCTGGGGGACGGACTCGCGGCCGGAACACATCCGCGAGGTGGTCGACGATAGCCTGCGCAACCTGAACACCGACACGATCGACCTGCTCTACCAGCACATGCCCGACCCGAACGTCCCCATCGAAGACGTGGTCGGCACGATGAAGGAGTTCGTCGACGCCGGCAAGGTCAAATACCTCGGCCTGTCCAACGCCGACGAGGACACCATCCGCAGGGCCCACGCAGTGCACCCGATCTCGGCGCTGCAGAACCAGTACTCGATCTTCGCCCTCGACACCGAGTCCCTCTTCCCGGTTCTGGAGGAACTCGGCATCGGGTTCGTCGCCTACTCGCCGATCGCACGCGGCTTCCTCAGCGGCGGCGTCAAGTCCATCGACCACTATGCCCCGGATGACTTCCGCCGGCAGCTGGCCTGGTGGAAGCCGGAGAACTTCGACGCCAACGCCGCCATCGTCGCCGAGCTGGCCAAGTTCGCCGAGAGCAAGGGCGCCACGCTGTCGCAGTTGGCGCTGGCGTGGCTGCTCGCGAAGAAGGACTACATCATCCCCATCCCCGGCTCGCGCAACCTCGACCGCGTCGCGGAGAACGTCGCCGCGGCCGACCTCACGCTGACCGCGGTGGACCTCGCCCGCATCGCCGAGGTCGCCCCCGAAGGCGGCATCGGCGGAAGCCAGGGCTGATCCCCGCACCCGTCCCCCTCGCTTGCCCGCGCCATCCGGCACGGGCAAGCGACCCACGTACGACGATGCCCAGTGCCCCCATGGCACGGGCACGGCCCGGGTGAGCAAGCCGGTGGGCCGGCTGCCTGTTTGCCTTCCCTCACCCAGTGCGTCTTCAGGCTGCAGTGGCGCGGGCTCGGTGCTCGCGGATCTCGTCGTGGTGGTCGGCGGCCCAGCCGATCAGGGACGTCACGATCTCGTGGAGGCCGCGACCCAGCGGGGTGAGGGCGTACTCGACCCGCGGCGGAACCTCCGCGTATGCGGTGCGGGTGATCAGCCCGTCCTCCTGGAGCTGGCGCAGCGTGAGGGTGAGCATCCGCTGGGAAATTCCGGGGACTTGGCGCTGCAGGTCGGTGTAGCGCAGCGGGCCGGACTCCACGACCGCGATGACCAGCAGGCTCCACTTGTCCCCGACGCGGTCGAGGACCGTCCGGATGAAAGCCATGTGCTCGGCGGGGATGGCAGCGCAGGGCCCCACCGCCGCCGCGCCGCCCGAACTGCCCGTGACCTCCATGACGCACATTCCTCTCCGGCACACACACCGATGTGCCTTTTGTATCGACTTCCATACTGGCCCATCATGGCGCTACGAACAAAACGTAGGAATCAAGCGCAGGCATGGAAGGCGCGTCATGAAGATCGAGATCTGGGCCGAGGTCACCTGCCCCTGGTGCGGACTGGGCAGCCACCGTCTGGACCGGGCCGTGGAGCAGTTCGAGCACGGCGACGAGGTGGAGGTCATCCACCACTCGTTCCCGCTGAGCAGTTCGTTTCCCGTGGACCAGACGTTCAGCGCCCGTGACGCGCTGCTGCGCCAGCACGGCGTAGGCGGCTCCCAGGCGGAGGTGTCCACCCGCCGGATCGAGGCGTTGGCTGAGGCCGAGGGGCTCAGCCCCTACAAGGTGCTGGACAACCTGGTCGGCAATACCGACCTGGCGCACGAGTTCCTTGCCCACGCCTCCGCCGAGGGCAAGAACCGCCAAGCCTGGGACGCGATCTTTCGTGCCTACTTCGGTCAGGCCCGCCCGGTGTTCAGCCTGGACGACCTGCTCGACCTGGGCCAGGAGATCGCTCTGGACCGGGAGAACACCCGCCAGGCGCTCACCGAGCACCGCTACCAGCGGCAGGTCCGCGACGACGCCGCCCGCGCCCAGCGCCTGGGTGCCACCGGTGCACCCTTCATCGTCATCGACGGCAAGTACGGCATCCCCGGGGCGCAGGACAGCGATGCCCTGCTCGACGTGCTGCGCACTGCCTGGGACGAGTCCCACCCGCTCACCCTGTCCACCGACGGCGACGCTCCGGTCTGCGGCCCCGACGGCTGCGCCGTACCGGCCCACAGCTGACCTCCACCGTTCACTCCCCGACACACCCTTGATCATTTTGAAAGGCTGACTTCTCCATGTCCTACCTGCTGCACATCGACGCGTCCTCGCTCGGCGAAGCCTCCGTCTCCCGTCAGGTCGCCCAGTCCTTCCGTGACGAGTGGAAGGACGCGGTCGTCCACTGTGACCTGGCCGTCTCGCCCGCGCCGCACCTCAGCGCGGCGGGCATCACCGCCCGCACCACCGACCCTGCCGAGCTCACCCCCGAGCAGGCGAAAGCCCTGGCGATCCAGGACGAGCTGATCGAGGAATTCCTCGGCGCCGACGCCTACTTGTTCACCGTGCCGATGTACAACCTCACGATGCCGTCCGTGTTCAAGGCATGGCTGGACCAGATCATGGTCAACGGCCGCACCCTGAGCTTCGACGGGCCCCCTCCCACCGCGGGCCGCCCGGCCGCGCTGATCTCCGCGCGCGGCGGCGGCTACGGCCCCGGCGCCCCCAAACACGGCATGGACCACGTGGTGCCGGTGCTGGAAACCGTCCTGGGCCACCCGACCACGCTCGGCCTCAGCGTGACGACGGTCACGCCCGAGCTGACCATGGCTCCGCACGTGCCGACGCTGGCCCCTCTCCTCCCCCTCCACGAGGCGTCGCTGACCGACGCCCACGCCCAGGCGCGCGGCCTGGCCACCGCCATCGGCGGCCAGGCCGCCTGACCGGCCTCGACCGTCTCCCGACCGGCCGGCCCGACGGCCCGGCCGGTCGGTCCTGAAAGGCAATCGATCATCATGTCCCACCTGCTCATCCTCGGCGGCACCGGCCGCACCGGCATCCACGTCCTCAAGGAGGCCGCCGAGCGCGGCCACCACGTCCGGGCCCTCGTGCGCAACCCCGACTCCGTCCAGGCCCCGGCCGGCGTCGAACTGATCCAGGGCACCCCCTCGAACATCGACGACATCCGCAAGGCCGCCGGCGGAACGGAGGCGGTGATCAGCGCGCTCAACAACTCCCGGGCCTCCGACAACCCCTGGGCCAAACCCCTCAGCCCGCCCTTGTTCATGACCGACGCCACCCGCAACACCCTGACGGTGATGCAGGAAGAGGGCATCCACCGGATCGTCGTGACCTCCACGATGGGCGCCGGAGACGACTGGGCCCGGATCAACCCGGTGTTCAGGGCCCTGATCAAGGTCTCCAACCTCAAGGCCGGCTTCGACGACCACCACGGCGTCGACAGGCTCCTGCGCGCCTCCGACGTCGACTGGACCCTCGCCCGAGCCGTCGCCCTCAGCGACAAGCCGATGAGCGGCGCTCTGCGCGCCGCCGAGGCCGGCACCGAGAAGCCGGGGGCGCGGATCAACCGCGGCGATCTTGCCCGCTTCCTCCTCGACACGCTGGAGAAGGACACCTGGATCCGCAAGGCCCCCCTCGTCTGGAACGCACAAGGCTGACACTCCCCGTGATCCACACCCCACCATTCGCAACCGTTTTCGGAAATTGGCGCGCCGTACGTCGACGGCGACGCCGGAACGGAGTGACTGTGACAACATCTGACACCCCCGCACCGACATCGAGTTCAACAAGCGGCTGCGCGTCGTGTTCGACGACCTCCAGGAGGCGTTCGGGGACATAGCGATCAGGCACGGCATCACGCATGACGAACTGGGCCAGGCCGTCACCTACGTGACGAAGCTGGTCGAGTCGGGGGACTTCCTCCTGGCGGCGACCCACCTCATCGCCTCTCGCACGATGGAGGTCAGTTACGGCAGGGCCTACGCCAACCCGGAGAAGGACGTCGCCTCCACGTGGATGGCAACCGGGCCCGCCTACGTGCCCGGGGCACCGGAGATCGGCAACCCCGGCGCGCTGCCGATGGCGCCGGACGAGCCGGGGGAGATCCTGATCGTCTCCGGCGTCGTACGGTCGACCTCGGGCAAGCCGCTGCCCGGCGCGGTGATCGATCTCTGGCAGACTACCGCCGACGGCAGGTACGCGGGTCTGACGCCCGAGCAGGCAGGCCCCTTGGAGGGCCTCGACGTCGTCGACTTCGACCTGCCGAAGTACCACCTGCGGGGGCAAGATCGTCGCGGATGCCGAGGGCCGCTACGAGTACCGGACCGTCGTGCCGGGCGTGGAGCCCGCGGCGGTCCCGGGCAGCCCCCTCGACGACCTCCTGCACATGCTGGGACGAGCCAACTCGCGCGCACGGCACATCCACGCGTACGTCAGCCACGAGGACCATCACATGCTGACGCACCAGATCCACTTCGAGGGCGATCCGCTCGTCGACACGGTCAGCGAGGGTGCGATCGCGCGGGAGTTGATCCACAAGACCGAGCTGCACGACGACCCCGCCGAGTGGGAGGCACGCGGCCTGACCGCCCCGTACCGGACCCTGACCTGTGACTACGTACTCCGACCCATCGGCTTCGACGAGGTGAAGGACCCGTACGTCCTTGAGGGCTTCTGGAAGCAGTGACCGCAGCGGCCGCCGCACCTGCGGACCGACCGCTGACGTGTCCCCGGGGAATCGCTTGATCCGACGTCTGTGAACAACGCGGTGCGGGCGGCGCCTGACGGCGCCGCCCATGACCTTGGAGCCCGGCGGCGCCTCAACTCAGACCTGATCTTCCTACAAGCGCTTCGTCCGCCTCACCACATAGGACACGGTCGGTGGCCAAGAAGACGAAGAGTGGTCCGTAACCGCTGAGCGGAATGGCGAGGGCGGCGTCGGCGAACGGCGCGAGGGCTGCCGCTGTGGTTGCGGGGCGGATGGTCGGGATCGACGCCGAGGGCCCTGCCGCCCTCGACCCGGACACGGGGGTACGGCCCGGTACTCTTCTTCACCTGAGGAGTGCAGCTTTTTCTGACGACGAAATGGATCCTGGACACGTCCCATCGTCCCAGTCAGATGCACTCTTCGCTTATGTGATCAAGCATCGGACACCCGCAGTCGCGAAAGCGCGAGGCCAGGGCTCGATGAGCGGGCTCAGCGTGCGGTGCGCGATCCTCAGTCCCTGCTTGACCTTCTCAGGGGTGCCGCCCCACACCGGGTCCTCGTGTTCGACGGAGACTGTGCCGGTATAGCCCAGATCGTGGAAGCGGTCGATGACGTGGCGCGACCTGCCCCAGACCGGGTACGCGGTAGCGCCACCAGCCCGTCGCCCAGGGGTCGCCACTCTTGTCTACGATGCCGAAGTGGCCGTAGCGGTTGCGCTTTGCCGGGACAGCTCCACATCCTTGGCCTGAGTGTGGACGATCCGGTCGAGGTACGGCTCGATGGTCTCAAGGGGGTCGATGCCGACCCATGTCAGGTGCGAGGGATCCCAGTTGAGGTAGAAGCCCAGGTCGAACATCCACTCCCACAGCTCGGGCGAGTAGGCGAGGTTCCCGGGGTATCCGTCGGGATGCCAGCCCTCCATCACACAGTTCTCGATGACGATCTTTACCCCACGCTCGCCCGCGTGCTCCACCAGCTCGGGCAGCGCCTTCTCGCCCTCGCGCAGGTTCCCCAGCACGCTCAGGCGCGGGTCGCGGCCGATGAACGTACCGACCGAGTCCACGCCGAGGCGAGCCGCCGTGTCGATCGCGTGCTTGAGGTGGGTGCGGATCGACTCGCGGGTCGCCGGGTCCGGGTGCAGGTTGTTCTCGTAGTACGCGAGTGAGCTGATCGTCAGTCCGGTGCGGTCGAGGAGTTCACGGGTGCGCTGCTCGTCGGCGTCCGTGAAGCCGGCGACCGGCAGGTGCGAGGCCTCGAAGTCGCGGCCTCCCGTACTGGGCCACACCGCCACCTCAAGGGCCTGGTAGCCCTCTGCCACGGCCCATTCGGCGATCTCGTCCAGGGGCAGGCCGGGCAGGCAGGCCGTCAGGAATCCCAGCTTCATCGCAGGTGTCCTGCGTGCTCTTCGGTCAGGTCGTCTGTCGGTTCGTCGGTGGGTGACGCATCGTCGACGGGTGTCCATGCGCGTTGTGCCGCCGAGGCCATGACCGCGTCGATCAGGCGGGCCGAGCGCAGCCCGTCCCCTACCGTCGGCAGGCCCTCGGGGTGGTTGCCGCGGACGGCCGCGTAGGTGTCCTTGACGAAGTTCTCGAAACGCTCCGGGTAACCCTGCGGGTGCCCCGCCGGTACGACCGAGAGGCGGGCGGCTTCGGGCGAGTTGACGGACGGGTCGCGCACCAGCGTCTCAGTCCGGTCCGGACGGCCCAGCCACAGGGACTCGGGCAGCTCCTGGTCGAAGACGGCACTGGCGTGTGCCCCGTCGAGCTCGAACCACAGCCGGTTCTTCCGGCCCGCCGACACCTGGGAGACCGTCACCGACACCAATACCCCTTCGGTCGTACGGCCGACGACCGCGAGGGCGTCCTCCGTCGTGACCGTGACGCGGGCCGCGTCGGAGGGGGCCCCGTTGCCGTACGTCGGGCCACCCACGCGGGGCCGGTCGGCCACCGTCGTGGTCGTCTCGGCGAGCAGTTCGGCGACCCGGACCCCGGCCACCCATTCGACCAGGTCGAACCAGTGCGACCCGATGTCGGCGAACGCCCGCGAGGCGCCGCCGGCCGCCGGATCCACCCGCCAGCTGGTGCTCTCGGGGGACAGCAGCCAGTCCTGGAGGTATGACCCGTGCAGGAGGTGCCAGGCGCCGAATCCGCCCGCCGCGATACGGGCCCGCAACTCGCGGACCATGGGGTGGTAGCGGTAGACGAACGGCACGGTGACGATCCGGCCCGCCGACTCGGCCGCATCCACGAGGAGTTGGGCATCGGCCGCGGTCGTCGCGAGGGGTTTCTCGCACACGACGTGCTTGCCGGCCCGCAGGGCGGCGACCGCCTGACCGACGTGCAGGTGGTTGGGGGTGCAGACGTGGACGACGTCGATCGTGTCGTCGCTCAGGACGGCATCGAGGTCCGGGTAGCCGACATCGACCTGCCAGCGTTCGGCCGCCGCGAGGCTGCGCTCGGCCGTGGAGGACAGGACGCCGACGACCTCGGCCCCGCTCGCGCGTGCGCTGCGCAGATGGGACGTCGCCGATCATGCCCGCGCCGAGGACGGCGACCCGCAGGCGCGAGGTGCGCCGCGCCCGGCCGGCCGCGATCGCCGTCACAGGTGCGGGTGCGGGTGCGGACCGGGCGGGGGTGCCGTCGGTGAAGGGCGCGTGCGGGGAGTGCCCAGCGGGAGCGGTCATGCCTGGCCCTGCCTTTCGATGTGCGCGGCGTGATCGCCGACCGTCGGCCGCGCCCGGGCCGCTTCCACAACGGCCCTTCCCGCCCGCAGAGCGGCAACGGGATCGGCCGCCTCGTCGAGCTCGACGAGGACGATGTCGGCGCCGGGCGTACGGGACATCGCGTCGGCCCATGCCCTCCAGTCCACGATGCCGGTGCCGAGTTCGGTCATGTAGGGCTGTTGCTGGGCGAAGACCGTGTCGTCGATGGTGAGTTCGACGTCGATCGGCTTGACGGCGTCTTTCCAGTGCGCGAGCGCGATGCGCTGGGAGTGACGGCGCGCGACGGCGACGGGGTCGCCTCCGCCGAGCGCGATGTGGCAGGAGTCGGGGCACAGCCACACGTAGCGCGGATCGGTCAGAGCCATGAACAGGTCGATGTCCCTCTCGTACCAGAGGGTGCTGTTGGACTCCGTGTGGAAGGCGAGCTTCACGCCGTACCGGGAGACGGCCTCGCCGACCACGTGAGCGATGTCGGCCATCCGGGTCATGTACGCGGCATCCACGAAGAAGGGCGGACGCGTCCCGAACGTCGCCCGCATCGGCAGTCCGGCGACAAGCAGTTCCGCCCCCGCCTCGGCGAGGAAGGCGGCGCGTCGCTCGGCGTCGGCGACGATCGCGGGCAGGTTGCCGCCCTGCCGCCAGTCGGGGGCGTCGCTGCCGGCGACGAACGCGCTCACCACGGACAGGCCGCGGGCCGCCAGCTCGCGGCGGAAGAAGGCCGCGCTGCCGAAGGCCCGCAGAGCCGAGTCGATGTCGCCGGGTGCGAAGGTCAGCTCCAGGCCGGTGACGCCGGCCTCCGCCAGAGCGTCCATCACTCGTTCCCAGAAGGGCCGGGGATGGTCGCGGGCCCAGTCGCGCAGGGCGTCGGCGGAGTCCAGCCCCCAGAAGTCCGGGTGGTAGAAGGTGATGACGTCGGTCGCGAAACGCGGTGTCAGCGGATCCAGCGGTGTCATGCGGCGCCTCCGCGGGCGTTGTAGACGGTGACGCCTTCGGCGTCGACGGCGTCCCGGTAGCCGCGGAACACGGCGAGCGCCTCGTCCCGCAGCACATCCCGTACGACCTTGATGCCGCGTGCCTCGAACTGCTCGGCCCAGTCCGCGCCGAGCGGGCCCTCGTCGAAGGTCGTGATCTCCTCCAGGTCCGGCCCCTCACCCGCTACCACGAGACCACGCACCCCGGACCACATCGTCGCGCCGTAACACTGCACGCAGGGACGCCAGTTGACGACCAGCTCGTGCGCCGGCACGCCCTCGCCGCCGAGGTCCCAGCCGCCGGTCGCCGTCTGGGCGAGGCCCAGCGCGACGACCTCGGCGTGCGCGCTGGAGACACCGGAGGCGAGGACGACGTTCACGCCGACCGAGATGATCCGGCCGGTGTCCTGCTCGGCGACGAGTGCCGCGAACGGACCGCCGTTGCCCTCACGCCAGTTGCGGTCGGCGAGGCGGTGCACGAGGCGCATCCGGCCCTCGCGGTCGGGGATGACGGCCGGCACGTCGGCGAGTTCGTCGTCGATCCACGCGGGTAGTGCCACGCGGTATTCCTTCTGGATGTCGATCATGGTTCCAGATCCCTCTCAGTGGGCGGCGGACGCGGTGCTGCGTTCGGCGACGGCGCGAGCGGCCCGTACGGCGGTCACCGCGCCGGCCAGCGTGACGTTGGCGGCCATCGCGGTGGGTATCACGCCGTTGCCGGCGAGATACAGGTTGTCGAAGCCCCACACCCGGCCGTCGGGGTCGCACACGCTGGTGCCGTCGTCGGCGCTGCCTGCGCGGACGGTGCCGGTCTGGTGCAGTGACGAGCCGGGCGGGAGCAGGGCTAGTTCGGTCGCGGGATCGAACGTGCCGAACTCCTCGGCGAGCGATCGGACTTGGTCCAGTGCCCGGCTGATCAGCTCGCGGTCGGCGTCGGAGTAGCCGAACTCGACGGTGAACCGTGGCATCCCGGCGAGGTCGGTGTCCGACTCCGAGAAGACGAGCCGGTTCTCGGGGCGGGACTCGAGGGGGGCGTACAGCGACAGGCCCACCGAGTGCGCCAGGGGGCGGCCGGCCTCGTCCACGTACGTGCGGTTCATGATCTGGCCGTGGAACGGCTGCGCCGCTCCGTTCTGCGGCAGCCAGAGCGAGTCCGTGGCGAACTCGCCGGGGCGCGGCAGGGGCAGGGCGTCGAGGCCGATGCCGAACCGGTCGAGGTCGAGCAGCACCCGGGCGCTGATGAACGCGTGCTCGTTGAGGTGACGCCCCAGTGCCGCGGGCCGTATGCCGGAGGCGAACAGCAGTTGCGGGGTGCGCAGGGCGTCGGCGCACACCACCACGGTGTCCGCGAGGAGTTCGCACTCGGCGCCGTCGGCCACGCGACGCAGCCGAGCGCCGGCGACCCGGCCGCCCTCGGTGACGAGGGCCGTGGCGAGGGTGCCGGTCAGGAGTGTGAAGGCCGGGTCCCCGCCCGTCGCGATCGCGGGGAAGACCGTGCCCGGAGCCGTGCGTGGCATGGGTCCCGCCGGTGTCGCGGTGACCGCCATCGGCATCGGTTGGCACCGCCGGTCGTCCGGTCCGACGCCGTCGTAGCGTCGGCGCAGCACGTCAAGTACCCGCTGCCCGACCGGGGTTGGGCCGATGGCGGCGGGCGTGACCGCGAGCAGGCGGCGCGCGGTGTCCAGATCCGTCGCCCAGTGGCCCGGGTCGCCGAAGTCGAACACCTCGTCCCCGGCGGGCCAGGGGGTCGCGGCGGTCCAGTGCACTCCCATGCCGCCCGCGTTCCACGCGAGCGCGGCAGCCGGCATCGCCTCGGCGTCCTCGCCGAAGGCGAGCGCGTGGAACATGCCGGGTGCCAGGCCGGTGATGCTGTCCGCGACGTCGCGCACCACTTCGGCGCCCGTGTACAGGCCCTGGATGCCGGTGGCGACCCGTTCGTTGTAGCGCGACCACAGGGCCGGGTCGTCGAGGTCGTGCAGGTGCAGGCCGGGGGCCGATCCGATCGGCTGGCCGCCGTCGACCATGGTGATGTCCAGCGTCGGATCGGTGTCCCGCAGCAGCCGGGACACGACGGATCCCATGATGCCGCTGCCCACGATGAGAACGCCGGTCCTGCTGGTGCCGGTCATGGTCGGGCTCCTGTCCTGTGAAACGTGGTGTGAGGGGAGATTGCGGGGGGATGCGCGATCACGCGCACGGGACGGGCGGGCCGAACAACTCGGTGTCCATGTGGTCGAGCACGAACTTGACGGCGCCGATGAGCGGGCCGTCGGAGCCCAGTACGGTGGCGCGCAGTTCGACGGCGGGGGCGCGGGCGCCGAGCATCGCCTCACGCACCCGGGGCAGCAGTACATCGGCCGCGTCCTCCAGCCCGCCGCCGAGCACGATGAGCGACGGCGCGACCGTCCACGACAGGGTGGTGAGGATCGATGCGATGTTCTCCACGAACTCGTCGACCTCCGCGAGCGCCGCCGTATCGCCGGCCCGAGCCGCGGCGAAGCGGCCGAGCGCGACACGCCGCCGGACCGGATCCGGTGAGGTCAGCCACGCCACGGGACGGTCCTCGACCGAGCCGGCTGGCAGCGACACCGCCTCGGCGATCTCGCCCGCGGCGCCTTCGAAACCACGGTGCACATCCCCGCGTATGAGGATGCCGAGACCGGTCCGGTTCCCGAGCATCGCCCATACGACGTTGTCGTGGTCACCGGCCGCACCCCGCCAACGCTCGGCGAGCGCGCCGAGATTGGTGTCGTTGTCCGCGAACCACGGCACGCCGACGCGCCGCCCGAGTTCCTTGGGCAGATGCACGCCTTCCCATCGCGTGGTGTGCACCAGACGTCGTACGACGCCGTCGTCGTCGATCGCGCCACCGCTCGCGATCGCGCCGGCCCGCAGCCGGTCGGCCGACCCGCCCGCGTCGTCGAGCGCCTCCAGCACGAGCGCCGCCGCGTCGTCGAGCGTGACCTGCGGATCCTGGTAGGCGCGCAGCGGCCGGTGCGCCCGGCCGACGATGCGGCCGCGCACGTCGGCGACGAGCGCGGACACGTCCTGGGTGGTGATGCGCACAGCCGCCAGCAGCGCGTGGTCGGCCCGCAGCTCGTACCGGCGAGCGGGTCGCCCGGCGCAGCCGCTCACCGGCACCCGGTCGAGTTCGCTCACCCAGCCCGCGTCGAGGAGTGAGTCCAGGATGAGTTCGATGGTGCGGCGGGACAAGCCGACCCGCTCGGACAGCTCGGCCAGCGTCATCGCCCCGGCCGACACCGCCAGCGCGCGAAGGATCACCGAGGTGTTGACCCGCCGGACGGCGCTCTGGTTCATCCCGGGCATCAGCACGCCTCCGCCGTAGCGGACCCCGCCGCCACCACCGGGTCGAACACGCCTGTGGTGTCGGCCGCCGACGTCGCCCCGGGCCTGCCGTACTCGCGAGCGGGGTCGCCCAGCCTCCCGGTCGCCGGCTCCCAGGCCGGCGACCGGCCGTGGACGAACGCGGCCAGGTCGGCGTGCATGGACGTGGCGAGTTCCGAGGGCGGCTGCGTTCCGAGGGCCTCGGCGGTACCCGGCGCGTCGAGTACGTCGAAGAAGAACGGGATGTCGGCGCAGTGCACGGCTCCACCGAGTACGGGGGAGGGCCATTCGAAGGAGTACAGCCAGGTACCGGCGGTGGCGTCGCGACGCGAGGCCGCCGCGCGCGGACAGGCGGCGCGGAACAGGGTGTCCGTCACACGGGTGCCCGCCGCGCGAGCGGCGGCGTTGCCGATGCCCCGGGCACCGCCGTCGAACTCGTCGCCCGTCGCGCCGAGCAGCAGCGGTACGCCGTGCCCGTGCACGGCCAGTCCCTCGGCGACGGGCACCGCAAGGACGTCGTCGCCGACGACCGGACCGAGCACGAGCGGGCCGTCGCCGCCACGTTCGCTCCGCAGCAGACGGACGCCCTGCTGAACGCTTTCCACCGTGAGGGCGCCGAAGCCGTCGCGCGTCGGCGGCACGCCGAGCCGGTCACCGAGCCGCCCGGCGAAGGAACGCGCGGCGTCCGCGCCCACCTCGAAGAAACCGCCGGACACACTGACCGCTCGGTGGAAGCGCCCCTTGCCGAGGGGCGAGGAGAGCAGCGCGAGCACCGCCCCGCCTCCCGCCGACTGGCCGGCGACGGTGACCCGGCCCGGATCACCGCCGAAGGCCGCGATGTTCTCCCGCACCCAGTCGAGCGCGAGCAGCAGGTCGCGCAGCCCGAGGTTCGGGGGTACGCCGTCCAGCGGGGCGAACCCGTCGACGCCAAGCCGGTAGCCGGGCGTCACAGTGACGATCGAGTCGCGGGCGAAGGCGCGGCCGTCGTACCACGGACTGGCCGGGCTGCCCGCGAGGAAGCCGCCGCCGTGGATCCACACCAGCACCGGGCATGACACACCGTTCGCGGGGGCAACCACACTCAGGTTCAGTACGTCGTCGCCCGGCACCGACGGCTCCGGAATGGTGGTCGTGGCGAACAGCGGCACGCGCTGCGAGGTGGCACCGTGCCGGGACGCGTCGAACGGCTGCCTGAACCGGCCGCGTGGCACCGGCGCCGCGAACCGCCGCGCACCGATGGGTGCTTCGGCGAACGGGATGCCGAGGAAACGCCGTACCCGGCCGGTGCGGCGGCCGACGACCGTACCCGCGGGAGCCTCCACCACGTCCACCACGTCCACCGCGGTCACCGCATTCCCGTTCCGGAGATGCCCTGCACGAAGTAGCGCTGCAGGAACAGGAAGAGGACGAGGACCGGCAGCATCACGACGATCGCGCCGGCGAGCATCAGGCCGTAGTCGGTGACGTGCGCGGCGGCCTGGCTGGTGGCGGCGAGGCCCACCGGCAACGTGTAGCTGGAGGTGCTCTGGGCGACGATGAGCGGCCAGATGAAGTTGTTCCACGAGTAGAGAAACGACATGATCGTGATCGTCGCGACGGCGGGGCCTGCCAGCGGCAGGAAGATCCGGAAGAAGATCCGGAACTCGCCCGCCCCGTCGATCCGGGCCGCTTCCAGCAGTTCGTCGGGGACCGACAGGGCGTACTGCCGCATGATGAACACGGACAGCGGCAGCGCCGCACCGGGCAGGGCGATACCGGTGAGGGTGTCGGCCAGGCCCAGGTCGACGGTGATCACGAACTGGGTGACGAACACCGTGGTGAACGGCACCATCATCGCCGCCATGACCGCGCCGAACGCGATCCGCTTGGCCGCGAAGTCCAGCTTGGCGAGCGCGTAACCCGCAGCGGACGCCGCCACGATGTTGCCGGCGACGACGATGACCGCGACCACGATGCTGTTGACCAGGAACCGGCCGAAGCCCTCGGTCTGGAACAGTCGTAGGAAGTTGTCGAGGGTGACGTGCTGCGGAAGCCAGGCGCCGGGGTCGGAGCGAATCTCGTCGAGGCTGCGCAGCGACCCGCTGGTCACCCAGACGAACGGCAGCATCGTGAGCAGCGCGCACAGCACGAGCGCGCCGTACAGCAGGGGACGGGCGACGGACCGGCGGCGCCGTTGCGTCCGTTCGCCTGTCATCTCGGCATTCCGCGGTGCGGCGATGGTGGTCATGCGCGAGGCCTCAGCATTCGGAACTGGACGATGCTCACCAACGTCACGAGCAGGAGCGTCACGAAGGACGCCGCGGAGGACATGCCGAACTCGCCGGCGCCGAACTGGTGGTAGGTGTACAGCGCCACCGACTCGGTGGAACCCAGCGGGCCGCCGTTGGTGAGCAGATACGGCTCGTCGAACACCTGGAGGTAGAAGACGGTCAGCAGCACCGACACCATCAGCGTGGTCGGCATCAGCAACGGCAGGGTGATGTGCCTGAGCTGCCGCCACCGGCCAGCCCCGTCGAGGGAGGCGGCCTCGTACACGTCCTGCGGCACCGCCTGCAGACCGGCGAGGAACAGCACCATCGCGATGCCGAAGTTGCGCCAGACACCGAGGGCGATGACCACGGGCATGGCCAGGTGCGTGTCGTCCAGCCAGTTCGGCCCGGCGAAACCGATGGCACCGAGCACCTTGTTGACGGTGCCGCCCGCGTTGAAGGCGTACTGCCAGATCATGGCGACGGCCACGACGTTCGTGACGACCGGTGCGAAGAAGACGGTGCGGAAGGTGCCGCGCAGCCGCCGGATGCCGGAGTTGAGCGCAAGGGCGAGCGCGAATCCGAACCCCATCGTCAACGGCACACCGACGGCCACGAACAGGACGGTGTTGAGGATGTCCCGCAGGAAGCTCGGGTCCTCCAGCAGCCGGAGATAGTTGTGGATTCCGGTGAAGTTGACGGCGAGCGGATGCCGCAGGTCCGTGCCGCGCAGATCGGTGAGGCTGAACCCGAGCGCGGCGACGGTGGGTATCGCCGTGTAGAGCAGGAACACCAGGGCGAACGGTGCGAGGAACAGCCAGGCGACAGCCGTTCGCCGGGCGCCCCGGGGCCGACGCGCACCGCGCGGTGTCGTCGGCCCGATGGTGGCGGTCATCCGGGGATCACCCCTTGCCCGTGCCGAGACTCTCGGCGTACGCCTGGACGTTCGCGGCGGCCTTCGCGGCGGTCCCCTTGCCCTTGGCCACGGCTTCCATCTCCTTGCCCAGCCGGGTGGCGACCTGCTGCCAGGTGCTCACCTGCGGGAACGCCCGGGTGTTCTTCAGCTGCGTGAGGAAGGCGTCCAGCAGCGGCTGGCCCGCGATGGCCGGGTTGGCCCAGGCGGAGGCGACGGCCGGCAGCGAGCTGTACGCCTTGTACTGCGCGACCTGGGTGCTCGGCTTGGATATGTACCGGATGAGCTTCCAGGCCGCGTCCGCGTTGCCGCTGTCGGCGAGCACGCCCCAGCTGCCCCCGGCGGAGAAGGAGACGCTGCCCGACGATCCGGCCGGCAGGGGTGCGGTGGCGACGTGGGACGCCGTCCAGCCGTTCTTCTTCGCGACCGCGTCGAGCTGGCCGATGACCCACGGGCCCGTGATCATGCAGGCAGTCTTGCCCGACACGAAGTACGGCTGCGCGTCGAGGAACGTGGGCCCGCTGGTGTCGGCGATACCCGAGGTGAAGAACGACGCGTTGTACTTGATCGCGTCGACCATTGTCGGCGTGTCGAGCGTCCACTTGCCGCCGGACGAGAGCAGCGAGCCGCCCGCCTGCCAGGCGTACATCGCGACGTCCTGGCCGTTGAAGATGTCCCAGCCGATGTCCGCCCCGAGCCCGTGCCCGGCGCCGGCGCGCTGCAGCGCCTTGAAGAACGGCACCATTTCGTCCCATGTCGTCGGCGCCTTGACACCCGCCTTCTTGGCGAGGTCGGAGCGGTAGACGAGCGCATACGTGTAGGCGTACCAGGGCACCGTGTAGGTGACGTTCTTCACCACACCGGCGTCCCACAGACTCGTGAAGAAGGCGGACGGGTCGACGAGACCGTCCGGGACGGGCCGCAAGATGGACGGATCGAGGAACTGCGCCTGCGACTCGGGGAAGAACTGGGCGACATCGGGCCCCTTGCCCGCCGCGATCGCCGACTGGAGCTTGGTGTAGTACTCGGCGTTCGGGATCAGCGTGAACTTCACCGTGAGCTTGGGGTTCGCGGCCTTGAAGGGCTTGATGACCCTGTCGAGCACGTTGGCATCGCCCTGGGCGGCCCAGACGTTGACGGTTCCCTTGGCCGGGGAGTCGTCGACGGGCTTGGCGGTGGCGGCGGTCGCAGCGTTGTCACTGCCGCGACCGCAGCCTGCCAGGGCGAAGCTGCCGAGGAGAGCTGTGCCGGCGGTCAGCCGTAGGACACCGCGTCTGGAGGGGTGGGACACGCTGGGCTCCTGTCTCATGGGCGCTGAGCACAGTGGGGATTTCGGGGAAAGTAGCGATTTCGGTCCGAGGGGACGTGATCGGCGTGATGGTGCCTTTACGGCGTTGCAGTGACCGTAGGGGTGACGGGTTGCGGTGGCATCGCCGATCCGTCACCGTGAAATTTCGGAACTTGTAGCAAAATCCCTCTGTGCCGCATCCGGGCTCCGCGTGGCCAAGCGCATCTGTCCCGGTCCGGGGGCCGGTTGAGTACCGAAAGCCTCACCCGTGCTGGTCACAGCCCTGCACTTGTCGGCAGGCTGCCCTGTCTGGTCGGGTTGCGGTACCCCGCCCGACCCGCGGCATGCGACGTCTGCTCACCAAAACGGCCCCGGACGAGGAGTCCGAGGCCGAACAGAGCCCCGCTGGGGAGGAACCCCAAGTCAGGGCGGTAAAGCGTTGTGCCCCCGGCAGGATTCGAACGACGTCCGCGAGGCAGTCCCCCGCCCAGCGCGACCGCCAGGGCGACGTCCAGGAGGGCTTTGCCGGGACCGTGGACGGCCCGCGGTTTGCGCCACGGAGCCAGAGCGTGGGATATGGCCCGGTCAAGATCGGTCTTGCGGAACCGTTGGGCGGCGCCGACGTAGCGCATGGTCGTCCATAGCACACGTCCGGACAGCGCCTCGTCTGCGCTGCCGCGTGTGCGTTCGGCCTCCAGGTTGGCGAAGGTGATGCGCCAGTCGTCGTCCACCAGGACGAAACCGTCTCTTATGTGGCGCAGCGCGCGACTGAGCGCGTCCTGGACGCTACGGGCCTCGTGGGTGTCCCATACGACACCCACGTGCCGGTTCCGCAGCCCTCAAGCCCGGAAAGACAACAGCCACTAAGCTTGATGTTTAACCTCGCTGCTGTTTCAAGCGGATGTGTTCGGTGAGGGATTCGGCTCGTTTCACGGTCTTTCCGGGTTCGTGTCGTGGGGCCGGTCTGCGGTTTTTCGAGCCGGGTGGGCGTCCGGGCCCGGGCCGGGAGGGTTTGGGCACGCCGGCGAGGCTCAACGAGCGCGTCAAGGCCGCCGGTCTTCGGACCCAAGTGGCCCCACGCGACTTGAATATTCCACCGGGGTCGTCCTGCTGGTAACCCATCTGCCGGGGGCGGCGCCGGTGAGGCGTGAGGCGTAGGTCGCACGGCGGGGCCGGGTCTGGGTTGTCAGTGGCTCCTGTTAGCTTCCTGTGCGTCGCTGAAGAGATCACGGCCACCCCCCTTCAGGTGCAGAGCGACTTGCACCTGACATTCAGTGACATATGCGCACGAGCTATGCGACCACGCCCGGTCCACCCGGACCGGACGAGTCACTCCTTGGAGGAGAAACTTGAAGATACGCAGCGTGCTGGGGCCTCCGGCCCGTATCGCGGCCGTTATAACGGCGGCACTGGGGCTCGCGGTGGCGGCGGCCCCGCTGACGGGCACGGCACAGGCTCACGAGGCGGCGACGGGAACGCTCAGCTTCAGCGGCGACCCGGGCGAATACGCCACTGACGGCCAGTCCGCCACGTACACGGCCGGGGCAGTCCAGCAGTTCGACGTCCAGGGCTCCACCGACGGGAACTCCGTGTTCACCTCCGTGGTGACGAACGAGGGCAAGCGCTGGACGCTCAACCTGGCCGCCCCCGACGGCCAGAGGCTCACCGAGGGCACCACCTACACCGGGGCCCTGCGCTGGCCCTACGCCCAGCCGCAGGACCCGGAGCTGGCGTTCGGCGAGGATGCGCGTTGGTGCAACACCAGCACCGGTTCCTTCACCGTCTCGCATATCGCCTTCGGACCGTACGGCTATGTACGCGAGATCGACGCCACCTTCGAGCAGTACTGCAACGGGGCCACCGTGGCCGCGCGCGGTGAACTCCACGCCCAGATGCCCGAGCCGCCCGCCGAGCTCACCCTGGGCATGACCCTCGACTCCGCGGGCAAGGTCGACTCGCACACTGGCCAGATCACCGTCGGCGGCTCGGTGACCTGCAACAAGCCGGCGCAGGTCGCCGTCAGCGGCAACGTCGACCAGGTGCAGAAGAACGCGACGGCGGTCGGCTACTACGAGACGACTGTCGCCTGCACGCCCGGCGCGCCGGTCCCGTGGACGGTCTCCTTCGCCAGCATCGAGCCCGGCACCGCTTTCCGCCCCGGCGCCGCCACCCTGCGGGGCGCGGCCAAGGCGGACGACCGCGACTACCCGGTAACCGTGAACACCGGGCAGCAGACCACCCAGGTCACCCTCGACAAGGCGTGACCCCCGCATGACCCTGGCCTGATCCTGGCATGACCCCTCCGCGGGTCCGGCATCGCGCCGGGCTCGCGGCTTTCGCGAGGCCCGCTTAGCTTGATGCTTATCCTCGGCCGTTCACCTGACCCGCTGATCTTGGTTCGTTCCTGAGACAGCAGGACGGCCGTTCTTCACGCTTCGAGGTGTCGAGCAACGTCGCGTGAAAGAACGGCCGCTGGTGATGAGTCTCGCCCCTGAACTGTCCGCTGACGCGGCGCTGGGCATCCTGTCCCACTTTCGTGTCCAGTTCTACGACTGCCTCTATACCCGGGCGGATGCGCTCTTCGAGCTCACCGACGCGGTGCTGTGCTCGGACGGCCCGGTGACGTCGCTGGTCGAGTTGACGCTCACAGCCGAGCACCGGCGCGGGGCGATGTACGACGCGGTCAATCACGGCTGGCTGGAGCCGCGCCGCCTGCGTCGGCTGCTTGCCTCCACGCCGCTGCCGCGTGCCGCCGACGGGAGGATCGTGCTCGCCGTGGATGTGAGCAACTGGCTGCGTCCCGACGCGCCCACCAGCCCGGAGTTGCTGTTCTGCCACGTTTATGGGCGGGGCCGCAGCGCGGATCAGTTCATCCCCGGCTGGCCCTACTCCTTCGTCGCCGCGCTGAAGACGGGGCGCACGTCCTGGACGGCCGTGCTGGACGCGATCCGGCTGGGGCCGGCCGACGACGCCACTGCGGTGACCGCCACCCAGCTGCGCGAGGTAGTCGCCCAGCTCGTGCGCGCCGGGCAGTGGCGGCCCGGCGACGCGGACATCCTTGTCGTGATGGACACCGGCTACGACGTCACCCGCCTCGCCTACGTCCTGGCCGACCTGCCCGTCGAACTCGTCGGCCGGCTCCGCTCGGACCGCGTCATGCTCCGGGATGCCGGCCCGCGCCGCTCCACCCCGCGTGGCGGCCAGCCCCGCAAGCACGGCGGCCTCCTCACCTTCTCCAAGCCGGACTCCTGGCACACCCCCGACGCCGCCACGACCTGCGACACCACCCGGTACGGCACGGCCGAAGCCCTTGCCTGGGACCGGATGCACCCTCGTCTACAGGCCCCCTGGCTCGACCACTGCGGCGAACTCCCCCTGATCCACGGCACGTTGATCCGGCTGAAGGTTGACCACCTGCCCGGCGACCGCGACCCGAAACCGCTCTGGCTGTGGTCCTCGCGCACCGGGATGACCAGCGCGGACGTCGACCTGCGCTGGCAGGCGTTCCTCCGCCGATTCGATCTTGAACACACCTTCCGGCTGTTCAAACAGACCCTGGGCTGGACCGTCCCCAAGGTCCGCGACCCGCAGACTGCCTGCCTGTGGACGTGGCTGATCATTGCCGCCCACACCCAACTCCGCCTCGCCCGTCCACTCGCCGAGGACCTCCGTCGCCCCTGGGAACGGCCTGCCGAGCCCTGTCGACTCACCCCCGCGCGGGTCCGCAGGGGGTTCCGACACCTCCGCGTGAAGACCGCCCGTCCCACCGACGTGCCCAAACCCTCCCGGCCTGGGCCCGGACGCCCACCCGGCTCGAAGAACCGCAGGCCAGCCCCACGACACGAGCCCGGGAAGACCGTGAAACGAATCGAAACCCTCACCGAACACGTCCGCCTGAAACAGCAGCGCGGATAAAGATCAAGCTCAGCTTGAGTTTTAACCTCTGACTACGTGTTGAGAGTTGCTGCGCGGCATGAATGGGCAGGTCGCATTGCTCTCAATCCCGGTTCTTCCCCCTCGACGAGGGTTTCGGGACACCGGCGGTGGGGCGCAAGGTCTGCCGGTGTTCCATAACGCCCATCCCGGCTCATGTGACGCAGCCACTATGGCCGACCGTTCCTCGCGGTCCGGCGGGCGTCTAATGATCTGCGTGCTGCCCGTGCGAGGTCTCGGGCTGCCGTATCCACGCGGCCAGTAGCCGAAGCGCCTCTTCGGAGCTGGAGCCTGCCTCGGCGGTGTAGACACTCAGCCGCTGGTCCGGGTCGGCGGGCAGGGTGAGGGACTCGTAATTGAGGGTGAGCGGGCCGACGATCGGGTGGTGGAAGTGTTTGCTGCCATGCGTGTGCCGATACACGTTCTGGTCGGCCCACCAGCGGCGGAAGTCCTCATCCGCGATCGAGAGTTCGCCGACGAGTTCGGCCAGCAGTGGATCGTGGGGATGGCGTCCGGCGTCGCGCCGGAGCGAGGCGACAATGTCCTGGGCGTGGGTGTCCCAGTGGGTATACAGCGAGCGGGCGGTCTCGTCGCAGAACATGAACCGCACCAGGTTCCGCTCGCGGTGCGGCAGCGCGTCGAAGTCGGTGAGCAGCGCACGTGCCATCCGGTTGGACGCAAGTACGTCCAGTCGCCGCCCCAGCACAAGGGCGGGGGTGTGCTCGAGGATCCGGAGCAGGTCGCGCAGCCCCGGGCGGACCGGCTGCGGACGCGTCGCCGTGCGGCGGGGCCTGCCTGCGGCGGGCTTGGCGAGCTGGAACAGATGGGTGCGTTCGACGGGATCAAGGCGTAGCGCGCGGGAGATGGCGTCCAGCACGGTCTCGGAGACGTTCAGTCGGCGTCCGCGTTCCAGGCGTACGTAGTAGTCGACGCTCACGCCCGCCAGTTGCGCGACCTCTTCGCGGCGCAGTCCTGGCACTCGCCGAGAGCCGCCGTCGTCGGACAGGCCCGCTTGGCGCGGGGTGATCCGTGCCCGCCGAGAGCGGAGGAACTCACCGAGCGCTGTGTTGCGGTCCATGCCGTTCACGATAGGGCCAACTTCGCCCCGACAGCCCGCGAAAGGGGGACTGGCAGTCCCCCGGTCCGGCTGCCCTCGGGACGAAGCGGACCCCCCGGAAGTCGATCAGCAGCCGATTCCGGTGCTGAAGTGGAACGTGTCGAGACCGACCGGGGCCTCACCGCCCCGGTCGGCCTCTGTTCGCATCGCACGAAGGGAACTCCTGTGTCGGACACCAAGACATTCCTGATCACCGGCGTCAGCACCGGCCTGGGCCGCGCACTCGCGTGCGCGGCGTTGACCGCGGGCCACCGGGTGGTGGGCACGGTGCGCACGCCCGCCGACGCACGGGCCTTTGAGGCGCTCGCCGGCGACGCGCACGCCCGCATCCTGGACGTGACCGACCATGACGCGGTGGACACGGTCGTGGACGAGACCGAGCGCGACCTGGGCCCGCTCGACGTACTCGTCGCCAACGCCGGGTACGGCCATGATGGCCTCTTCGAAGAGTCGTCGATGGATGACCTTCGCCGTCAGTTCGAGGTGAACGTCTACGGAACCGTGGCGGTGATCAAGGCCGTGCTGCCGCACATGCGGGAGCGCCGTTCGGGCCACATCATCGCCGTCACCTCGATGGGCGGGCTGATCACCATGCCGGGCCTCAGCTTCTACCACGGCAGCAAGTTCGCGGTGGAGGGCATCCTCGAAACGCTCGGCAAGGAGGTCGCCGATTTCGGCATCCATGTCACCGCCGTCGAGCCGGGCAGTTTCCGGACCGACTGGGGCGGCCGCTCGATGATCCGCGCACCCCGTGTGATCGCCGACTACGACGAGCTGTTCGAGCCGCTGCGCGCCCGGCGCATCCACGGCAGCGGGCACCAGCCGGGCGACCCGGACAAGGCCGCGGCCGCGGTGCTGCGAATCGTGGCGGCCGACCAGCCGCCGACTCGCCTGCTGCTCGGCACCGACGCGCTTCGGCTCGTCCAGGCCGGACGCGACGCCTTCGAGCGCGAGATGCTGGCATGGGCCGAGCTGTCGGCCTCCACCGACTTCGACGACGTCAGCCGGTCCGCCTAACGTCACTCGCTGTCGGGCCCCCAGCGCGGGGCCTCGACGGCGGCCGTCATCACCAAACTGGCCCGCCCACCACAGCCGGACCTGCTCGTAGCCGTTCACGCCACCCAGCGCCTCCTGGTAACCGGGCGGAGGTTAAAACTCAAGGTTAGTGCGTGTTTTCGAACCCAGAGCCCTGCGACGAGTGGCGACCCCACACAACAGCGCGTGATCCTTGGATAGCGGGATCGGCCTGGCGACATCCGTCCGGCTTGGGTACGCAGTCGTACCGGGGACCTACCGGCGCAGGTTGAGCGCGTGCGTTACGCGGTTGCAACTCCCGGCGTGCTCACCCTGAATGTGTGGCACCGGGGTTGTCATGCCGTGCCAAGAAGTCCAGGATGCGCGGCCTCACCACGTCCGCATGGGTGTGCTGGACCGTGTGCCAGGCGTTGTTGATGATCAACCACTCGGCGCTCGGCACATGACGCTTGAACGCGATCATCTGATCGGTGTTGGCGAAGGGATCCGCCTCGCCCGCCACGAACAGGGCGGGGACGGCGATGCGGGCCAGGTCGTCCTCGGTGAAGGCTGGGGTGGTCGAGGCCATGGCGACGATCTGTCGCATCAGCTCCCGCCAGTATCCGGGCTCGTTGTGCGAGTCGTGCCGATCGGCCAGGCTGGACGCCCACTCGGGGAACTGCCGCTCGATCGCCTCGGGCTCGGCGTTGCGCAGGAATGCTCGAATCGCCTCGTCGACGCGGAAGTTGGTGCCGACGCACACCATGCTGCGCAGCAGCTCGGGGTTGTCGAGGGCCAGGTGCAGGGCGGTGATGCCGCCGTCGCTGACGCCCGCGAAGTGTACGGAGCCGAGATCGAGCCCGGTGATGAAGGCCCGGAGATCCGCGGCGAGGAGGTCGTAGCCGAGGCGCCCGGCCGGGTTCCGGGTCCGGCCGTGGCCGCGGTGTTCCAGCGCCAGGACCCGGTACCGCTTCGCGAAGTCCGGGATGAGGGCGGCCCAGCCGGCCTCGGCGTCGTCCAGGGAACCGGAACCGCCGTGCATGAGGACCAGCGGCGGCCCGTCCCAGGGGCCGGTCTCCTCGTAGTAGAGGTCGAGGTCGTCGATGCGCAGAAACGGCATGATCCATTCATGTCACGGCCACGGGGCAGAGCGCACCTTCTTTTTTCACGTTCCAGGCCGCGCTTTCCGCGCGGTGGGCGCCCGCGACCGCCCAGCGCACCACCCGGCAGCCTGGTGAGCCTGGTGTCCGGCTCCGCTGCTACCGCGACCCGCCCGGACATCAGATCCGGGCAGCGAGTGTGTGCTTCAAGTTGCCTGATTCGGAGATCTAGAGCATGGCTTCGAGTTTGCCCATGGTGAACCGGACCATATCGGGCTGTCCCGCTTGGATGAAGATGCCGAGCGCGTTGCGCGCCAGGAGCAGCTGATGACAGCGGATCCTCTCCTCGGCCCGTATCAGCCACTGCGCATCGCGTTGCGCGCACAGATATGCGGCCGGGAATCCGAGGTGGGCCACCACAGATCCAAGCACGCGACATCCCACAGCGGGTCGCCGTACCCCTGGTGCGTCCAGTCGACCACGGCGGTGACCACACCGTTGGACGCCAGCGTGTTGCCGAGGCCGAAGTCGCCGTGGAACTGCATGCGGATGTCGGGGCAGAGATCGAGCAGCGGCTCGACGGCCGCCATGTTCGCGTCCAGGAGTTGCCGTTCCTGCGAAGTGGCCATTCGGGCCACGCGCTCCCAGTCGTGCCCGGCCCCGTGCAGCAGAGCCTCCCGTAGCGACCCGCACGCCCCCTTGCCAGGGGCAACACACACTCCGTACCCCTCACTGCCGCTGGTGTCGGCGGAGTGCAGCGCCGAGAGCACCCTGACCAGGTCCGGACGAGCTTCTGCTGGGCGTCCGGGCTCATGCTGTCGCACCGAATTCCCTCGGCGCGCTGGGAGAGCGCCCAGTACAGGTCCTGGGTGTGTCCGGAGGCGATCATCTGTGGGACCGGCACGGCCGTACCCGTGAAGCGTCGTGCAGCGACGGCATCCATGGTGTACGGCGAGAAGCGGTTGACGCGCAGAACGTATCGATCGCTGCAGATCCGGAGGCCGAATGCCTGGGACACCTGGCCGCCTCGTAGCTCCTCCCATTCCGAGGCGTCGCGGTACGCCTCGGGCAGCAGTGCCCGAGCCTGGTCCTCCGTGAGTTCGACGCGCATGGCGGTTCTCCGTTCCTACGATCGCCATCCGGTATCCCACCCCGGAACGGCCCCGCACGGCGAACGCATTTCCGTGCCTGCCGTGTGACGGCCCGGAGCGGCCCTGCGCGACAGTGATGGGGATCTCTGAAAATAAATCCCCAACCCTGCTCATCCTCTCCACTTGGTTGCTCGCTCGACGAACGGGTTCCCGAGCAGTTCCCGCGATGCCCTCGGTCAACCCCAGGGAGCGGACTGGGCCCGCAGTCGGTGCGCCTCCGGACGCCCCGAGGGCGAGCGCGCACTGTTACACTTCTCGCGCTTTTGTTCGAATTTGGTGAGACGGAACCGCTGTGCGACTCAGCGATGCCCTGGAGGTGTCCGATGCCGTACCCCACGACCAGCGATGAACCTTGTGCTCCCGTCCCGGTGACTGTGGCACAAGGAGCTTCTCTCGCGTTTGACTTCCCTGGGCTTCACGTCGGCGTCGCCGAGTACGCGGAAGGCCCGACCGGATGCACGGTGTTCTACTTCCCGGAGCGGGCGACCGGTGTGGCCGACGTCCGAGGCGGTCTGCATGCAACGATCTATATGGACTATCTGCCGCATCAAGAAGACGTCATCGATGCGATCTGCTTTGCCGGAGGGTCGTTGTACGGCCTGGAGGCGGCGACGGGTGTGAGCGCGGAGCTGCTCGCCAGACGGGGGATGTCGCCGGTGATGGCGAAGGTCGCCGGCGCCGTTTGCTACGACTTCCACGGCAGGGACAATCGCGTCTACCCCGACAAGGCTCTGGGGCAAGTGGCACTGCGGGCCGCACAACCTGGGCGATTCCCCTTGGGGGCGCACGGTGCAGGCCGGAATACCGGGTGCGGCGGCGGGGCCTGGTTTGCCGGCCTGCAACACGAGACCGCGGGGCAAGGCGCGGCTTTCCGGCAGATAGGGCCGACGAAGATCGGGGTGTTCAGCGTTGTCAACGCTCTCGGAGCCATCGTGGATCGCTCCGGCCGCGTCGTCCGTGGTCACCTTGACCCCAACTCGGGCCAGCGCCACCACTATGGAGAGATCCTCGACGGCCACAAGCGTGTGCCCGCTCCGGAACCTCCTGAAGGCAACACCACACTGACAGTCGTGGTCATCAATCAGAAGGCCCGCCACCTCGGTCAGCTTGCACGACAGATCCATACATCCATGGCACGTGCAATCCAGCCGTTCCACACTGAAGCCGACGGCGACATCCTCTATCTCGTAACGACGAACGAAGTGGCCAATGAAGAGCTGAATGCGGTGTCGCTCGGGGTGATCGCTTCCGAGGTGGCCTGGGACGCGGTGCTCTGCTCCTACGACCAGTCAGCTGCCAGCTGAGGTCTGGATTCGACCGGACGGCTCCATTCAACCGCCACTCGGTGCCCCGGACGTGGTAACCGGGGGCCATCGTTGTGTGGGATCACCAGGGGCGTCACAGAACTCTGCGTTCGAAGCCACGTACTCAGGAGGATCCGGACGAGCAACGCTCCATCGGCGGTCAGGGCCGCAGTAGGTGGGGAAGGAAGGTGAGCAGGTCCGGGGAGCCACTGAGCAGGCGGTGGGGAAATTCAATGAGCGTCAACACCACCTAGCACTGCAGTACTAGGTCCCCAGCCCTCAGCCCAGGCCAACCCAAGATCATCCGCAAGCCCGATGCCACCTTCTGGAGGCGGGAGCCACCATGCTGGTGGAGACCTGCCAAGAGGAGCGCATCATGTCGTACCCGGAATACCTCGAGTACCCGGAGCCCCGCTACCACGGCAACAAGGGCGAAGTGAACGCGGCCTTCCGCCCGGCCGACACCCCGCCGGACATCTCCTCACCCGGCGCCTCTACCCACTACCTGGCCACCAACGAGTCGACCGGCGGCGAATTCGGCCTGTACAAAGTCGAGTTGGGAGCACGGTCCGCTGGAGCCAAGACCCACTTTCACAAGGCGATGTCGGAGTCCTTCTACATCCTCTCCGGCGAACTGGAGCTCTACAACGGCGAGAAGTGGGTCACGGGCCGCGTGGGTGACTTCCTGTACGTACCGGTCGGCGGCCTGCACGCCTTCAAAAACGTGACCGACGAGCCCATGTCCATGCTCATGCTCTTCTCCCCAGGCGCCCCACGCGAGGAATACTTCGAGCGGGTCGCGGAGATGGCGCAGCGCGGTGGCGAGGAACTTAAGCAGTTTCGCATCCGGCACGACAGCTACTTCCTGGAAGACTTCGAGCCCGGGGCGGAGTAGTCCGGGGCCGTTGCAGGACTACCGCTCCCCCGCCGCGATGGCCACCACCAGGGCGAGCCCGGCCTGTACAAGTTCGCCAACAGTGTCTCGATATGCCGGAGGCGCTGCCGTGAACCATATCCGTGCCTCACCGTTGATCTCCGCGTGCAGACGATCACACTTGGCATCGAGGGTGGGCCGCGGGATCGGCGGCGAGATCATCGTGACGGTCGGCGACCACGGCCGGCCGCCAGGGGAGCAGGCACTCGACGGGCCCGGTACGTCCTCCGCATGTGGGGCGCGCCCCCACACGAAGGCGCAGACTGGCACTACGGCTGGGTGCGGCCGTAGCGGCAACACCTTTGTCCTGTGACACCGAACCTTGAGTGCGTGCCGTGGAAGTTTGAGCGGCCCGTCCGGAGCACACAGGCTCGGAAACGTGCCGAGGCCCGGTACGCGGCCGCTCTCCGTGCTCTCTGCGCAGCCCCGCCGATCCGCGGGCTACCTGATGCCCCGTCCGCGACGTCCCTGCCATTCCTAATTGCGCATGACGGGGCGGTGCCCAGGTGGTTTGAGGTAGACGGTTGGGTGGTGCATTAGGCGCTAGTGCGCCATCCGGGGACGAGAGCGAATAACTTCCTGGTCAGGCATAGCACCTGGGTCGGTGAGATCGTCGTGGCCGACCGTCAGAAACGCGCGCCCAAGCACTCAGAGATCGTGAATTCTGCCGTGTCATAGCGGTCCGACATACTCAGGGCGGTTGTACTTGTCCCAAGTTATGTCTTGGGAAGGTACGCGTGCGATAAGCGAGTTGATGTCTGTCGTCGCCACATAGGTGGTCGCGTAAGAGTACCCTGCCGCGGGTGCCGTTACCCGAAATGTATTGCTGCCCCATGGGGCAGGCAACCTTTCCCGATATTTCTTCCCGTTAGAAGAAATGACCAAATGGGCCTCGAAGGTGCATGATTTCTTCGTGGAGAAGAATCGGATCTCCACCTCGCGCTGGTCTCCTTGCTCAAGCGCAAGATCCATGGGCTTGGGGTCGCCGACCAGGTTGTCGTCGGTGAGGGCGTGCGGGACCGGGTGGGCCGCTTCCACGTTAAAGGCCCAGCGAGCGGGCATCTCAAGGCTGCCGCCGTCCCCGATCGGAGGGGTGCGGATGACGGACCTGGTCGCAGGCTCTGAACACTTCAGATGGGAGATCTCGACGCCTTGGACGAGGACCGTGTGCTTGTGCTTGCCGAGTACGTTGACTGCGGTGCCGGTGGAATTCAGCGCCGTCCAATGCGTCCAAAGCCACCCCCACGACGGCTGATCGGCGTTTTGGGATTGCATGTCGAATGGGTCGCCTTCATGTCTCTCGCCTTGATCGGAATCAGTGGCAAACCAGCCGGGGCCATAGTAGGACGACCCCGAAGAAATGGTGACCGGAGACCCTTTTTCGATCTCTTCTTCTTTTGCGTCTTCCCCTCGTTCTCGCAACTCGCTCATGATGGCTGGAACGGCTTGAACGGCTGTAACTACCACCGCCGCTCCGGTGAAAATTGCGGCAATTTGGGAGATCCGGAGTCCCCTTTTTCCGATTTGGCGTTGGTCGTCAGCGGTTCTCCGTGAGATCTCATTTGCTTCCCGGGCGAGGTCGGTGGGGGGCGTCACCCACACGTGCGGGTTGCCTGGTTGCTGGCCGAGAGCAGGGCCACCGGAGCCTCCTTGACCATGCTGTCCATTGGGAGGTGGCTGATTCGGGGAACCGGCGTTGGGTTGAGGGGCGCCGCCCTGCTGGCCAGCAGGGTTCCCGGGCGTCTGGGGCGGGTGCGTGGACATGTGTCCCTCCATCACACTGTGCGTCAACTCAGTGAGTTATGAACGAAGTTGTGGCACAGGTGGTTGCGTGTGTCGACCGTTTGTGGCGGCATGGCTGGTTGCCGACGCACCCTGGCGCAAGTTGCGCCTCCGACGCTGAGTGAAACTCGCCGGGCTACCCTTTGCCCGACCGTCGCTGGTTTGGCCGGGCGACCGCGCGGGAGGCAAGGGCACCCCCGTGGCAACGAGCGAGTTCAGCTACAGCACCGAGCCGCAGATAGTGAAGGCCGCGCCGTACGAACTGCACCTCGTGCCGGAGGCCTTCAGGGACGCGTCGTGAGTGTCGAACTGCTCTCCGTCGACAAACTGCCAGAAGTGCTCAGCTGGGCCCACCTATTTGCATCCAGCACCGCACGCGGCGGGTTCATCCAAACATGGCCTACCCCTGTGCGCGGCTGACGCCACCATCAAACTTCGATGGCACGGGCTCAAGGCTCGGTGTCACAGGACAACCTTGCCTGCTGTCAGAGGAGTTGTCCGCACACCGGCCTAGGCTCGAACGTATGAGCACTCCGACGCCCGCCGAGGGGCTTACGCTTGCCGCTGTCGCTCCGATCGTCGAGACCCGCATCCTTGTGGACACTGTCCAGATCTTCCGTCCCGGACCGCTGATCCTGGACCCGGGCTCCGGTGAGTACGTGCAGGGCCCGGAGACGATCGTCTATGAGGGCTCTGGGGCGATCTTCTCCGCTGGCGGGCCAGGCCTGGTGCTTTCCTTGGAAGGGCAGGCGTACGCCGACGACACCCGCAACCGGTACCGGCTGCTAACTCCGCTGGACGTGCCGCTGGCATCGCGGGAGGACAAGGTGCGCGTCACCGTCGCCACGCAGGACCCTGGGCTGCTCAACCGAACGTGGCGGGTTCTGGACATCTCGGATGCGAACTCCCTCGCGGTGGTGCGCACGACATGGCTGGACGAGCTGACCCAGTCCACGGGGGAGTGAACCGTGTCGGTGGATCTCACGCAGGCCAAGATTGATCTTGAGGCGCAGTTGACCGACACGGTGCGGATCTCCCGCACCGCGGGGCAGCCCGTGCTGGATCCGGTGACGGGAGAGCCGGGCCAGACCCCGACCAGCGTCGTATATGAGGGGCCGGGGGCGGTGCTGTCCACGCACGGGCAGATCGTGCTGCAGCAGGTCCTCGGAGTCGACTGGCTGTCGGAAGGGTCGGCCTGGTACCGGCTCGTCACGCCTGTGACGGCGCCTGTCGCGCTGCTCGGCGACCTGGTGGAGGTCGTCACCGAGACGGCGGCTGACCGAGCGCATCACCACCGCGTCCGCCGCCATCTGAACCTTTCAGACGGCGGTTCATGAGTGGGCCCGGGACGGCTGCGAAGCGCAGTAGCCGTCGAGGCTGCCGGTGTCGATCTCGGTGCGGCCTCGCTGTTCGTGTCCTGAAGGATGGTGGAAGCCCCTCTGACGAGCAGAAGTTGCAACGTCCGTTCGCGGACGGACCTGACGCGGCTGCTGACGGCGGCGAATCTGGTGGACTGAGGGTCGCTGGTGAGCTGATGCTCTGGTGGGTTGAGTACGGGTACTCATGTGGGCGGTGGTCAGGAGCCTGCATGGTACGGACATGCGATCGATTTTCCTCCCGAAGTTCTTGCTGGCGGCCGCGCTCGGCGGCGTCGTCCTGGCCGGCTTCGGCGCGCAGAAGGCCACCGCCAATCAGGCCTCCATGGTCAGCACCGTCGCGGCGAGCGACGACGACGCGGAGGCGCGGTTCCTCGAGATGGCGGACCTCATCTCGCAGAGCTGTGCCCCGGATGTCTCCAGCGGCGTCGATGACGTGGCATCGGCCTCCGTGGCCGACACCACGGCAGCGGAGCCGACCCCCGACTCCACCCTGCCTGTCCTGGTCGGCCCGGTGCCGCTGACCGCGACAGAGGAGTGTGCCGCCCAGAGGCACCAACTGCGCATCAGCAGGGCGTTGTCGGGGACGGACACGGCCACGTATGGGGAGATACGGGACAAGCTGACGAGCCTGAACTACCCGGCGGCGCGGATCCACCGCATGCCGGACTTCTCGGGCGAGCCCGTGGCAAGGCTCGATCTGCGCGTGGGGGCCGAGCATTTGGCTCTGGAGGTCACCGACATCGACAACGGCGTGATGGTTGAGGCGTTCGGCGCTCCGGAGGGCGTGAGCGTGACCGAGGTGCGGCTGGAGCCGCACCTGGACGAGCCCACATCCTGAGGCCCCTGCCGACGTTCTGCCGGGGCCGTGCCACCGGGTGACTCCGAGAGCGTCGGTTCCGGCGGGGTGGTGCCACTGCCGGCGTTTCCTCGTTCCTGCTTGGTGAGCGCGTCGAGGCCCGGGCACGGGTCGTAGTGCGCGCCGAGGATCTTCAGGTCCGCGTCGGCACCAATGGCCAGCGCGGAGGCGATTCTGCTGGCGGCGCCGCGCAGCCAGGGCGGGGACTCGGGTTCGGCGTCGCGGTTGTGGCCCTTCCACTGGGCGCTGGCGGCGAGGTGCTCGATGACCTCGTTGAGTAATGGTTCGACTGCGTCCAGCAGGGCGTTGAGGACGGTGCTGAACTCGGCTGGAGTCTAGGCCGCGTTCAGAGGGCTCTACGTTCTTGATCGGGTTGGTCCTCCCACTCGTAAGGTGAGGGCGCCCAGGGGAGCTGGGTGTGGCTATCAGAGGGCTGTCGTCTCGTGGCTCGAAACGCTTCGCCGCCCGGCTCCCCACGACGACTCTGCCGTGGCGGGCGCAGTCGGCCTCACCCCGGAACGCCGTCGCTGGCCTCGTCGCGGGCGGCGGGCGCCGCGCCTTTCCGCTGGCCGACGGGCCTGGCGCTGCGCAGGCCGAAGGCGGAGACCGCCGCCCCCAGCAGCACCATGACAACCGGGACGACGAGCGCGGTGCGGTAGGCGTCCAGCACCGCGCCTGGTGAGCCGTCGGCGTCGGCTGAGGCGATCCCGTACACCGCGATCACCGCGGAGATCCCGACCGCCGAGCCGAACTGGGTGAACGTGTACAGCAGTCCCCCGGCCAGGCCCTGCTCCTCCTTGGCCACGCTGTCGGTCGCCGCGATGGTGAGCGGACCATAGGCGAGGGCGAAGGCGGTGCCCGCGATGATCAGGCTCGGGAACATCGCCGCGTATGACCAGTCCATCTCGACCGGCAGGAAGAGCCCGTAGGCCGCGATCGCCAGCAGGAAGCCGCCGAAGATCACCCGGCTGTTGCCGTAGCGGTTCACCAGGCGCGGGGTGAGGGTGGGCGCCAGCACGGCGTCGCAGCCCATGGCGATCAGCGCGATCGCGGCCTGCAGGGAGGACCAGCCGCGCAGCTCCTGCAGGTAGAGCGTGACGATGAACTGGAAGCCGAAGAACCGGCCCAGAAAGAGCAGCGCGGCGAGGTCGGCCCGCACCATCGCGGCCTTGCGGAAGATCCCCAGCCGGACGAGCGGCGCTTTGGCGCGTCGTTCGATCACGATGAACGCCGCCACCAGCGCCAGCCCGGCGGCGAGCGCGCCGAGGGTCAGCCCGAGCCCTTCGCCGCGGTGCTCGAGGCGGACGATGCCGTAGGCGAGCAGCAGCATCGCGGCGGCGGCGCTGGCCGCGCCGGCCAGGTCGTAGCCGTGCTGTGCGGGCTCGGGGCGGGCCTCGGCCGGCAGCAGCCTGAGCGCCGCGAGCAGGATGGCGCCGGCCAAGAACGCCGGGGCGAAGAACACCCAGCGCCAGCCGAGTTCGGTCAGCAGCCCGCCGATGACGAGGCCCAGCGAGAAGCCGCCGGCGCCGACGCCGGCGAAGACCAGCAGGGCCTTGTCGCGCTGCGGCCCCTCCGGATACGAGGTGGTGATGATCGACATGGCGGCGGGGGTCATGAAGGCCGCCGCCACGCCGGTGATGAACCGGGCCACGACCAGCATCCAGCCGTCGATCGCGAAGCCGCCCAGCATGGAGAAGACCAGGAAGACGCCCAGCCAGGTGAGGAACATCCGCCGCCTGCCCAGCAGATCGGCGGCGCGGCCGCCGAGCAGGGTGAAACCGGCGTAGCCGAGCACGTAGCCACTCATCACCCACGCCGCAGTGCTCGTGGTCAGGCCGAGGTCGGCGCGAATGGTGGGGACGGCAACGGCCAGCATGGCGACGTCGCTGCCCTCGAGG
Organism: Streptomyces jeddahensis; assembly: GCF_001642995.1. Taxonomy (GTDB): domain Bacteria; phylum Actinomycetota; class Actinomycetes; order Streptomycetales; family Streptomycetaceae; genus Streptomyces; species Streptomyces jeddahensis. The sequence continues at coordinate 4,651 of NZ_LOHS01000067.1, read as the reverse complement.
AAGATGGTGCCGCACAGGACGAGCAGCAGGGGCCAGGCTCGTCCGCTCTTGCGGGCCGCGGGGACGCTGGACACGGATGCTCTCCTCACCCGTGGAGTCGCTTGGTCAGCGCCGGTTCATCAGCAACGGACGCTGTCCGTCGCGCAAGCCGCACGAGCCCAGCCGGGTCGCCCTTGCCCGCACGGCGAACCATCCATCCCGGAGCCTCCACGATCGCCATGGCCGCGACCGTACCGAGCAGCCGACAACCTAGGCCACAGCTTTTGTCTGTGCCCGAGGTTCGCGTGGGTGGCCAGCGCGGAGGTTAAAGAACCAGCTGAGAGACGGCGCGAGTACCGGGTCATGCGCGCGCACGGTAGGGACCACCGCGACTAAGGCTACGGTCGCGCGCTGCCCGGTAGTGGGCGATGAGCTTGGTGAGCTGCGGGTTGAAGCCCTCAGGCCTGCGATGTGCCCGCAGAGGGCGTCCAGGCGGTCCAGGAGGCCGCGCGGCGGGCCTGCTCGGGGCTGAGGGACCGCAGCCACTCGAAGCGGCCTTGGGGCGTCTCGGGGCGCGGCGGCAGGGCTCGGCGGATCGCGTCGGCGCGCTCGGACAGCGTGTTCCACACCGGAAGTCGCAGCGCCGCGACCAGGTCGTCTGGTGCGGCTTCCACGGTGGTGGCCATGCATCCACCGTCGCAGGGGCACTGACAACGGGCGCCACCCCGGACAGCAGGTCAGCCGTCCGTGCGCACGGGTGGGGCAGGTGGGTCAGCCGGTGCCGACACTGGCACCGTCGAGTTCTGCGGCGGGCTCAAGGTGGCCGTACACCTGGACGTTGACGCCGGGGCGGCCGGGGACCGGTCGGGGTTCCCCGGGGCCGCTGACGTTGTGGCAGAGCGCCGGGGCGTACGCGAAGTCCAGGACAGTCTTCTCATCGGCGCCCTCAATGGTGAGGCTGACGAGTCCGGGCTGATGCGGGTGGCAGTGGTTGGCGGTCATGCCTGCGAGGATGCCGCCCAGCCGGCGGACGGTTCGGGCTCGGCCGAGGCTTCACCTGATCGGGACGGCACAGTCAGCAGCAGGTGACGCCCAAGGGCGAGCAGCGCCCGGCCGCTGAGTGAGCCGGCCGGGGCGCTGTGGGGCGGTTCAGCCGCCGGTGGTGCGTGCCCCGCCGGCCTGTGCGAGGCACTGGACCTCGGCTTCCAGCCGAAGAACATCGAGGGCATGCGATCCAAACTCAAGCGTCTCGTCGTCCGCGGCACACTTACCGAGACCGCACCAGGCTTGTTCACCCAGCCCCGGCCATAGCCCACCGGGAGGCCCCTGATCAGGGCAACTCGCCCAGGACCCACGGCGAAATGGTTTTGTTGGCGGAACCTGGGAGCAGGCACACATTCCGTGAGCGTCGCCGCTGATCACGAGGTTCGTGAGGGAGGCGCTTCTGCCAGCGGATGAGTTCGTCGGCGCGGCTCCTCTGCCGCCGATCAGCACTGCCACAGGAAGGCAGCCCGGGTGCAGGGCCCACAGGCGAAGGCGAACGCCGTGCCGCAGCCGCCGAAGTTCATGGCCGTAGCGTGGTCCGGTCCCTCCTCGAACTGCGCCACCAGGTCCATCGGCTGGGTACAGGTTGGGCATGTCGGTGTCTCGTCGTCCTGAAGCCAATCGGGCTGTCCGCCGAGCTGTCCCAGGACATTCCCCAGGTCGTTTCCGCTGCGGCTGCCCCACTCCTCGCGTGCGCTGCCGTAGTCGGCGGAAGGCAAGGACACCAGGGTCACGGCGTTGACGGCCCCGAGGTGGAGAACGCCCTCGTCTTCGTCCGGCTCGGGTGCGGGCATCGGCTGCAGCCCGTCAGAGGGGAACAGCAGGGCCTTGTTACCGCCGGATGTCGGGCTCCACTCGTCGCACATGCCGGGATCGTTCTGGCACATGAATATCGCCATGACGAGGCCGGCCTGTGTGCGGCGTTGGTCGATCGGGCGGCCCTGGCCATCCAGGATGATCTGTGCCAGGAACTGCATCGGCCCGTTGCACGTCGCGCAACTTGGCCATGTCGTCCCTGCAGGGGCCAGTGGTGTTCCCCCTGTGCGCGTGACCAGTGCATCGGGCTCGCCTGGTCCTGCGTATGTCATTAGCGTCGTCGTCATGGGGCCGGACCATACGGCAGCCCACCGACACCGACAGGCCCGATTCACTAGGGCATCGGGTAAGGGCGGTGAGCAGGACGCGCTTCCGGAGGAGAGAGGGGTGTGCATCGTGAAGTTGCAGCTCACGGATCTGGTGTGCGCGGCTTCCGGTGTGCTCGGGCTGGTCACGGGCGCATGACTTCGGTGTAGATCATCGGTCAGCGGGAGACTTCGCGGTTCGTCAAGACCAGCAGGGCCCTGACCAGCGTGGTCGCCCACTTCGGGTCGGTGCGTACCTTGCCCAGCACGCGCCAGTTCTTCAGGTGCGCGAAGCCGTGCTCGACCGGCGCCCGGACCGCGGCCAGCGCCGTGTTGGACAGTTTCTGGCCGCGGGTGAGCGGGCGGTTCCGGGCGGCCTTGTAACCGGTGATCACCGCCGGGTCTGCTCCGGATCGTCGGTGTCGTCGAGGCCGACAAACCCCAGGTCGGCGATCGCGCCGAGGCCGACCGCCCGCAAGTGGGCTCTGAGTTTGTCGTGCCGGCAGGCGGTGATCTCCGAGGTGCGTCCGGGTCGGGCGGCGGAGACCCAGAGCAGTCGGCCGCGGTCGTCGGTGAGTGCGATCACGAGTAGTCCGTGGCATTTGCTCTTGCCGGAGTAATTCTTCCGGTTCGCCGTGCCGGTGCGGCGCCGGGTGCGTATCAAGGAGCCGTCCAGCAGTACGACGCCGCCGCCCGTTCGGGCGATCTTCTTCAGCGCGCGATCCAGCCTGGGGGCGCAGGCGGCCAGCAGGCCGACGACTTCCCGCACCCAGCGGCCCACGGTGGTCTCGGTGGATGTTGTTGCCGCCGGCCAGGTCGCCGGGCCGCTGGTCACAGCGCAGCACCGCCAGCACGATGCCGGCGATCTTCCCGGCGGGCAGTGCCCGCCACGGCGAGCGGATCTTCTTGCAGTGGCCGCGTATCAGGTCGGCGAGGTAGTTCAAGGCGGCGCTCGACAGCGGCAGGCGGGCGGTGTAGACAAGGCCGGCAGGGCCCTCGACGGTTTCGTTGTTCTTCTTCACGCCAAGCTCAACTGCCGCCGAGGGCCCGCTGGTTACGCTGCAGTCCTGTCGAGTCCGACGGCTACGGGCGCACGGTGAACTTCCCGTCGGGCCGCTTGTGCAGCCAGCCGCGATCGGCCAGCTTGGTCAACTTCGCCCGCAGCGGTTCCAGCTTGCCCCGCACCCCCATGTCCACGACCCCAGCACCTCACCGATCTGCCGGGTGGCGACGGGCCCGCCAGCCTGCCGCACCGCGGCCAGAATGCGCTGGTAGTCCGCCGGCAGTACGGACTCGTCCACCCCCGGCGCCCGGTCCGGGACCAGCCGCACCGCACGACCCGCCACCTGCACCACCGGCGACCCGGCCTGCGCCCGCTCGTCGGCGAGCTGCTCGCTCATCCGCTGCCACACCCGCACGGCCACAGCGAGCTCGTCCCGCTCGGCCCGCACCTCGGACAGCTGCTTGACCAGCTGCTCTTCGAGTTCGTCCAGCTCCGCGCGTCGCGCGGTGATCCGCTCCTGCACCTCGGGGTCCACCATGCGCCGGAGCGTACGAGCGCAATCCGAGACCGCGGGTGAGAAACCGTAAACCCGCACCTGCCAGACGATCTACGCCCCAGACTGCCGCCTGCAACCAGCGCGAGTAGACCGAAGACGACTCACACCAGACCCATGACCTGCAACTTCACGATGCCACAGTGCTCAATGAATCCGACCAGCAGAACAAGAGGTAAGGGGGCGCCATGGGCACGCGCGAGGACATCACCCGGGCCACCACCGCCGGCCGCGAGGCAGGTCGCAACGGTGAGCCGCCGACCGCCTGCCCCTACCCGCGCACCTCGCTCCTGCGTACCGCGTGGATTCGCGGCTACGCCGAGGCCCGACCCGTCGCCGCCCGACCGGAGATGCCGCGCTAGGCGGCCTCGGCTATCCGAGGTCGCCTAGCGCACTGGTGTGGTGACTCAGTCAGCCACCACACCGGTGTGACGGTACCCAATGGGGAAGTTCAGCTTGTAGATCTGGTTATCCTGAACGTTGAAGGCGAGCACCTTCCACTGTCCTGCCTCGACCCACTTGTAGCCGTTGCAGTTGATCAGGGTGTAGTCCGTCCGCTTGTAGAAGCACACCTGGATCGACTGGGACGTGTCAACCTTGACGTTGATGTCGCGGCAATTCGTCGACGTCTTGAAGTACCAGTCGCGTCCCTCAGGCGCATAGTAGCCCTGGACGTCGTAGGAACCCGCCCCGCCATAGCAGGCGTCAGCCGCGCTGGCAGTTGGAGCAGCGGCCCCCAGTCCGACGAGTGCCGTTGCAGTGATGGCCAGGGCAGATCCGGCCGAGGCGATGCGGCGCATAGCGTTCCCTTCAGATCGATCGGTGCGACGGACCTACGCTGCTCAATGAGCCTGGAAGAGACCTTGCACAGATCTGAATTCCGCTGGTGAGGGCCGCACTTAGAGGAGCTAACACAATGCCTGGACGCGTCGGTAGGTGATGACGCAGCAG
>NZ_LOHS01000066.1 GCF_001642995.1 Streptomyces jeddahensis | reverse complement strand
CGGGGCCTCGATGCAAATCGAGGCGCCCCGCTCCTGGCTGATGTCCGACGGACCGTCAGACGTCCACCACCACAGGGAGAATCATCGGGCGTCGGCGGTAGGTGTCCGAGACCCACTTGCCCAGCGTGCGGCGGATGAGCTGCTGCAGCTGGTGCGGGTCCACGACGCCGTCCTGGCCCGTGCGCTCCAGGGCCTCCCGGATCTTCGGGATCACGTCGTCGAAGGCCGAGTCCTCGATGCCGGAGCCACGGGCGTGGACGTGCGGGCCCCCGGTGACCTTGCCGGTGGTGGAGTCCACCACGACGAAGACCGAGATGATGCCCTCTTCGCCGAGGATGCGGCGGTCCTTGAGCGAGGTCTCCGTGACGTCGCCGACCGAGAGGCCGTCCACGTACACGTAACCGGCCTGGACCTTGCCGGAGATCTTCGCCTTGCCCTCGACGAGGTCGACGACGACGCCGTCCTCGGCGATGACGATGCGGTCGTGCGGAACGCCCGTGAGGGCGCCGAGCTCGGCGTTGGCGCGCAGATGGCGCCATTCGCCGTGCACCGGCATCAGGTTCCTGGGCCGGCAGATGTTGTAGAAGTACAGGAGCTCGCCGGCCGAGGCATGGCCGGAAACGTGCACCTTGGCGTTGCCCTTGTGGACGACGTTGGCGCCCCAGCGGGTCAGACCGTTGATCACCCGGTACACCGCGTTCTCGTTGCCCGGGATGAGTGACGACGCCAGGATCACCGTGTCGCCCTGGACGATGCGGATCTGGTGGTCGCGGTTGGCCATGCGGGACAGGGCCGCCATCGGCTCGCCCTGGGACCCCGTGCAGACGAGTACGACCTCGTCGTCCGGGAGGTCGTCGAGCGTTCTGACGTCGACGACGAGGCCCGGCGGGACCCTCAGGTAGCCGAGGTCGCGGGCGATGCCCATGTTGCGGACCATCGAGCGGCCGACGAAGGCGACCCGGCGGCCGTACTCGTGGGCGGCGTCCAGGATCTGCTGGATGCGGTGGACGTGGCTGGCGAAGCTGGCCACGATGATGCGCTTGCGGGCGCCGGCGAAGACCTGCCGCAGGACGTTCGAGATGTCGCGCTCGTGCGGCGTGAAGCCGGGGACCTCGGCGTTCGTCGAGTCCGAGAGGAGGAGGTCGATGCCCTCCTCGCTCAGCCGCGCGAAGGCGTGCAGGTCCGTGAGGCGGTTGTCCAGCGGGAGCTGGTCCATCTTGAAGTCGCCGGTGTGGACGACCATGCCCGCGGGCGTGCGGATGGCGACGGCGAGCGCGTCGGGGATCGAGTGGTTGACCGCGACGAATTCGCAGTCGAAGGGCCCGAGGCGTTCGCGGTCGCCCTCGGCGACCTCGAGTGTGTAGGGGCGGATGCGGTGCTCCTGGAGCTTGGCCTCGATCAGGGCGAGGGTCAGCTTGGAGCCGATCAGCGGGATGTCCGGCTTCTCACGGAGCAGGAACGGCACGCCGCCGATGTGGTCCTCGTGGCCATGCGTGAGGACGATGCCGTCGATGTCGTCGAGGCGGTCCCTGATGGACGTGAAGTCCGGGAGGATCAGGTCGATTCCGGGCTGCTCCTCCTCGGGGAACAGCACTCCGCAGTCGACGATCAGCAGGCGGCCGCCGTACTCGAAGACGGTCATGTTCCGGCCGATCTCGCCGAGGCCGCCCAGCGGGGTGACGCGGAGGCCCCCTTCCGGCAGTTTCGGCGGTGCGCCGAGTTCAGGATGCGGATGACTCAAAAGACTCTCCTGCCCATGCGCGCCACGTGCCGGACGGCAGATGGCGCGCATGACGTTCGTGCAATTGCGTATATGGATGGACTGCAGGTCCTTGACCTGCGGGTTCTGTGTATTGAGTTGTGAAGTCCGTGGTCAGAGCTCTACCCCGCCGGCCGCCAGATCGATCTTGAGCTGGGCGGTTTCCTCGGGCGAGAGCTCGACGAGGGGAAGGCGCAGCGGCCCGGCGGGCAGGCCCTGGAGTGCGAGCGCGGCCTTGGTCGTGATGACACCCTGTGTGCGGAACATGCCGGTGAAGACCGGGAGCAGCTTCTGGTGGATCTCGGTGGCCTTCTGGACGTCGCCGGTCGTGTGGGCGTCGAGCATGGCGCGCAGGTCGGGCGTGACGACGTGGCCGACGACCGAGACGAAGCCGATGGCGCCCACGGAGAGCAGCGGCAGGTTGAGCATGTCGTCGCCGGAGTACCAGGCGAGGCCCGAGCGGGCGATGGCCCAGCTGGCGCGGCCGAGGTCGCCCTTGGCGTCCTTGTTGGCGACGATGCGCGGGTGCTCCGCCAGGCGCACGATCGTCTCGGTGTTGATCGGCACGCCGCTGCGGCCCGGGATGTCGTAGAGCATCACCGGCAGCTCGGTGGCGTCGGCGATCGCGGTGAAGTGCCGGTAGAGGCCCTCTTGCGGCGGCTTGTTGTAGTACGGCGTGACGGTCAGCAGGCCGTGGGCGCCGGCCTTCTCGGCGGCGCGGGCCAGCTCGATGCTGTGGTGGGTGTCGTTGGTGCCGACGCCGGCCACGACGTGGGCTCGGTCGCCGACGGCCTCCAGCACCGCTCGTACCAGCTCTGTTTTCTCCGCGTCGCTGGTGGTCGGGGACTCGCCGGTGGTGCCGTTGACGACCAGGCCGTCGTTGCCTGCGTCCACCAGATGGGCGGCGAGCCGCTGCGCGCCGTCGAGGTCGAGTGCGCCGTCCGCCGTGAAGGGCGTGACCATGGCGGTGAGGACCCGCCCGAAGGGGGTCTGCGGAGTAGAGGTCGGAGCCATGGGTAACACGCTACTCGCTGCTCAGTGCGGGGTCCCCCCTCGGGGCATGCGACAAGTCGCGACAAATGCGGAGCCCGGCACTGCCTGCTCGGGGGTTCAAGCAGTGCCGGGTCCGTTTGATCAGGCTAGATGAACTTCGCCAAATGCCGCAATACGGACACTTCGCTCGGCTGATGCGCACATCTGTACCGGCTGTCTGAGCCGAGCCGCGAGCCCCTGTGGTCGCTACGGGGCCACGCGTCCGTTGGCGTTGAAGGCCGCGTACGTGAGGGGCATGAGCTTCGCCCACTCCGCCTCCATCTTCTCGCCGACCATCTCGATCTCCCGCTGCGGGAAGGACGGGACCTTCGCCAGCTCGTGCTGGGTGCGCAGGCCGAGGAAGTGCATCAGCGAGCGCGCGTTGCACGTGGCGTACATCGACGAGAACAGGCCGACCGGGAGGACCGAACGGGCCACCTCGCGCGCCACGCCCGCCGCGAGCATCTCCTGGTACGCCTCGTACGACTCGCGGTACGAGTCCTCCATCACGCGGCCGACGAGCTCCTGCTGCGCCTGGGTGCCCTCGACGAAGACGTACTTCCCGGGGCGGCCCTCCTGGACCAGCTTGCGGGACTCGTCGGGGACGTAGAAGACCGGCTGCAGCTCCCTGTACCGGCCGGACTCCTCGTTGTACGACCAGCCGACGCGGTGGCGCATGAACTCGCGGAAGACGAAGATCGGGGCGCTGATGAAGAACGTCATCGAGTTGTGCTCGAAGGGGCTGCCGTGCCGGTCCCGCATCAGGTAGTTGATCAGGCCCTTGGAGCGCTCCGGGTCCTTCTTCAGCTCGTCCAGGGACTGCTCCCCTGCGGTGGAGACGCGGGCGGCCCACAGCACGTCGGAGTCGCTCGCCGCGTGCTTCACCAGCTCCACGGTGACATCGCTGCGGAAGCTGGGCTTGGGGTCGTCGACGGGGCTGTCGGTCACGGCTCTGGGGGTCCTTCCATCACTTCTCTCGGGCGGCGCCCACTCTACGACCCGGCACTGACAACCGGCCGATCCAGGAGTGCCGCGACATTCGGCGTCGAACTTCGGAGAATTCCCCAAATCAGGGCACCATGGGAGATCGTCGAGCGTCTGTGTAGGTAGCAGCGTTCCGTTCGATTCATCCGAGGAGAAGCACCACCCATGTTCCGTCGGCGCGAGCCCGTCCCGTTCGCCTTCATCGCCGAAGCCGACAAGTTCCGCAGCAACGTCACTCCCCCTCCCCGTGAACGCGCCAGCGCCGGCCAGATCGCCGGGCGGACGCTCATCGGGCTCACCGTGGTCGCCGGGCTCGTGGGCTCCCTGCTCTTCGGGGTCCCCGCGCTGTCGGCCGACCAGTCGCCTGCGCATACGCAGCAGTCCGAGGCGTCCGACGGCCGCTGACGCTTCTGGCTGCCCGAACGGCGGTGCGTACCCCCATGGCCCGAGGGGTGCGTACCCCCATGGACCCCCAAGGGTGGTAGGCGGGGGCGCGGCTCGGTAGCCTCCTCGGGCACGAACCCGTGCGTGATCGAGTGAGGAACAGTCGTGCCCCTGCCCTTCCTGACCGCAGACCGCGCGTTTGACGAGGCAGCTAGCGATATCGCGCTGCCGTTCGACGACCGCGACCGGTGGCGGCGCCCCTACCGGCCGGGGCCGTGGCGGGTGGGTGCCGCCGCGCTTCTGCTGCTGCTCGCGTCGTACGTCCTCGTCGCCGCCGTGATCATCACCTTCGCCGGCAAGGCGTCGGGCGGTGCCGCGTGTGGAGGGCTGGCCGCGCTGATCATCGTGAGCGCGCTGCGGCTGCTGCGGGTGGGCACCTGGGTGAGCGCCCACGGGCTGCGCCGTGTGCGCTTCTTCGTGACCCGTACGGTGCCCTGGGGGCAGGTGGCGGCCGCGCGGACGGTTCAGCAGCCGGTGCGGTGGCTGGGCCTGCCGCGGACCGTGCAGGGGCAGGCCCTCGTCCTCGTACGCGCGGACGGGAGCGGTGAGCAGGAGCCCCTGCTCACCACCCACGACGCCGACTTCCTGGCCCGCCTCGAGGCCTTCGACCGGGCGGCGGACTCCGTCGAGGCGTGGGCCTACGAGTACCGGCGCTAGGCGCTCCGCGCTCCTCTGCTGGGGGGTGCCACGCTATGCCGTCGTATCGGTGCGGCGCCGTTGTGGCTGGTCGCGCAGTTCCCCGCGCCCCTATTGGGTGCAGCCACCGTCAGAAGGCCCCTGCCCGCCGTGGCCGGGGCCTTCAGAGGCGTATGCCTTCAGGCCCCGACCTCTTTCCCGTCGTGCAACGCGATCGCGCGTTGCATCGCCTTGCGGGCGCGTGGGGTGTCGCGGGCGTCGTGGTAGGCGACTGCGAGGCGGAACCAGCAGCGCCAGTCGTCCGGGGAGTCCTCGGTCTCGGCCTTGCGCTTGAGGAACACGGCGTCGGCCGAGTCGCGGTCGATGCGGCCGCCGGGCGTGCGGGCCAGCTCGTCCACCGGCAGGCCGCCCTCGGCGTCGAGCTCGGCGGCCAGCCGGTTGGCCTTCTGCACGAACTGTGTGTTCTTCCAGAGGAACCACAGGCCGATGACCGGCAGGATCAGCACCGCGACACCGAAGGTGACGGTGAGCGCGGTGCCCTGCTGTATCAGCAGCACCCCGCGGCTGCCGACCAGGACGAAGTAGACGACCAGGACGGCAGCCGTGACGACATAGGTGATCTTTGCGCGCATCTCTTCAGCTCTTGCAGCTCGTGAAGTTCTTGCAGCTCTTGCGTCGGCTCGGCCCGTGCCTCAGCCCAGGTCCAGGAAGTGTTCCAGGCCGAAGGTCAGGCCGGGAGTGGACACCACACGGCGGACGCCGAGCAGGATGCCCGGCATGAAGCTGCTGTGGTGCAGCGAGTCGTGGCGGATCGTGAGGGTCTCGCCCTCGCCGCCGAGCAGGACCTCCTGGTGGGCGAGGAGGCCGCGCAGGCGGACGGAGTGGACGGGGATCCCGTCGACGCTCGCGCCGCGCGCGCCGTCCAGGGCCGTCTCCGTGGCGTCCGGCGCCGGTGCCGTGCCCGCCGCACGCCGCGACTCGGCGATGAGCTGGGCCGTGCGCGTGGCGGTGCCCGAGGGGGCGTCGACCTTCTTCGGGTGGTGCAGCTCGACGACCTCCACCGACTCGAAGTAGGGCGCGGCGATCTGCGCGAACTTCATGTTCAGTACGGCCCCGATGGAGAAGTTCGGCGCGATGAGCACGCCCGTCTCCGGGGACTCGGCCAGCCAGCCCGTCAGCTGCGCGAGGCGCTCGTCCGTCCAGCCGGTCGTGCCGACGACGGCGTGGATGCCGTGGCGTACGCAGAAGTCGAGGTTGTCCATCACCGAGGCCGGCGTGGTCAGCTCGACGGCGACCTGGGCGCCGGTCTCGGCCAGCGTCTCCAGCTTGTCGCCGCGGCCCAGGGCCCCGACCAGTTCCATGTCCTCGGCGGCCTCGACGGCCTTGACCGCCTCGGAGCCGATGCGCCCCTTGGCTCCGATTACCGCCACGCGCAGCTTGCTCATCCCTTGTTCCTTACGTTCCGACGGGAGTGGGGAGACCGCCCGTACGACGGTCAAGCGGTCAAGCGATCCGGCGATCAGGGACCGCCACCACGGCGGTTCCCGGGCACGACACGCGCGCAGCCCGGAAACCGCCCTCAGCGCGGTCAGGAGACCGCTTCGTGCAGACGCGCGGCCTGCTTGTCCTTCAGCGGGCCGATGACCGACAGGGACGGCCGCTGCCCCAGGATGTCGCGGGCCACCTCGCGGACGTCGTCGGGGGTGACCGCCGCTATGTTCGCCAGCATGTCGTCGACCGACATCTGCTCGCCCCAGCACAGCTCGCTCTTGCCGATGCGGTTCATGAGCGCACCGGTGTCCTCCAGGCCGAGGACGGTGGAGCCGGAGAGCTGGCCGATGGCGCGGCCGATCTCGTCGTCGGACAGGCCGTGCTCGGCGACGTGCTCGAGCTCGTCGCGGCAGATCTTGAGCACGTCGTGGACCTGGCTGGGCCGGCATCCGGCGTAGACGCCGAAGAGTCCGCAGTCGGCGAAGCCCGAGGTGTACGAGTACACGCTGTAGGCCAGGCCGCGCTTCTCCCGGACCTCCTGGAAAAGCCGCGACGACATGCCGCCACCGAGCGCGGTGTTGAGCACGCCCATGGCCCAGCGGCGTTCGTCCGTGCGGGCGAGGCCGGGCATGCCGAGGACGACGTGGGCCTGCTCGGTCTTGCGGCCGAGCAGCTCGACGCGCCCTGCGGCGCGGATCGCCTTCCGGCCCTCGCGCGGGCCGAGGGGTTCGGCTGCGTTCCCCAAGAGCGCTCCGGCCTTCTCGAAGGCGGCGCGGACCTGGCGTACGACCTTGGCGTGGTCGACGTTGCCCGCGGCCGTCACGACCAGGTGCGTCGGGTCGTAGTGGCGCTTGTAGAAGCGGCGGATGCGGTCCGCGGTGAGGGCATTGACCGTGTCGACCGTGCCGAGGACCGGGCGGCCGAGGGGCGTGTCGCCGAGCATCGTGTGCGCGAACAAGTCGTGCACGCAGTCGCCCGGGTCGTCCTCGGTCATCGCGATCTCTTCGAGGATGACGCCGCGCTCGGCGTCGACGTCCTCTTCCTGGATCAGCGAGCTCGTCAGCATGTCGCAGACGACGTCGATCGCGAGGGGCAGGTCGGTGTCGAGCACGCGCGCGTAGTAGCACGTGTACTCCTTCGCCGTGAAGGCGTTCATCTCGCCGCCGACCGCGTCGATGGCGGCTGAGATGTCGAGGGCGCTACGGCGTGACGTGCCCTTGAACAGGAGGTGCTCGAGGTAGTGCGTGGCGCCGTTCAGCGTCGGGGTCTCGTCGCGGGAGCCGACGTGTGCCCAGATGCCGAAGGTCGCCGAGCGTACGGAGGGCAGGGTCTCGGTGACGACGCGGAGGCCGCCCGGCAGGGTCGTACGGCGGACCGTGCCGATGCCGTCCTTGCCCTTGAGGAGGGTTTGGGTACGGGCGACGGCCCGCGCCTCCGAAGAGGTGCGGGCCGTCGCCTTGGAGCTACGGGACGTCACTGGTCGGCGTCGTCCTTCTTTTCGTTGTCGGAGCCTTCCTCGCCCTCGATCACGGGAACGAGGGAGAGCTTGCCGCGGGAGTCGATCTCGGCGATCTCGACCTGGACCTTCTGGCCCACGCCCAGCACGTCCTCGACGTTCTCCACACGCTTGCCGCCGGCGAGCTTGCGGATCTGCGAGATGTGCAGCAGGCCGTCCTTGCCCGGGAGCAGCGAGACGAACGCACCGAAGGTGGTGGTCTTCACGACCGTGCCCAGGTAGCGCTCGCCGACCTCCGGCATGGTCGGGTTGGCGATGCCGTTGATCGTGGCGCGGGCGGCCTCCGCGGATGGGCCGTCGGCGGCGCCGATGTAGATCGTGCCGTCGTCCTCGATGGTGATCTCGGCGCCCGTGTCCTCCTGGATCTGGTTGATCATCTTGCCCTTGGGGCCGATGACCTCGCCGATCTTGTCCACGGGGATCTTGACGGTGATGATCCGCGGGGCGTTCGGGGACATCTCGTCCGGGCGGTCGATCGCCTCCATCATCACGTCGAGGATGTGGAGACGGGCGTCGCGGGCCTGCTTGAGGGCCGCGGCCAGGACGGAGGCCGGGATGCCGTCCAGCTTGGTGTCGAGCTGGAGGGCGGTCACGAACTGCTTCGTGCCGGCGACCTTGAAGTCCATGTCACCGAAGGCGTCCTCCGCACCGAGGATGTCGGTGAGGGTGACGTAGTGCGTCTCGCCGTCGATCTCCTGGGAGATCAGGCCCATGGCGATACCGGCGACCGGGGCCTTCAGCGGCACACCGGCGTTCAGCAGCGACATGGTGGAGGCGCAGACCGAACCCATGGACGTCGAGCCGTTGGAGCCGAGGGCCTCGGACACCTGACGGATCGCGTACGGGAACTCCTCGCGCGTGGGCAGCACCGGCACGAGCGCGCGCTCGGCCAGGGCGCCGTGGCCGATCTCGCGGCGCTTGGGGGAGCCGACGCGGCCGGTCTCACCGGTGGAGTACGGCGGGAAGTTGTAGTTGTGCATGTAGCGCTTGCGGGTCACCGGGGAGAGGGTGTCCAGCTGCTGCTCCATGCGGAGCATGTTCAGGGTGGTGACGCCCAGGATCTGGGTCTCGCCACGCTCGAACAGGGCGGAGCCGTGGACCCGCGGGATCGCCTCGACCTCGGCGGCGAGCGTACGGATGTCCGTGACGCCGCGGCCGTCGATGCGCTTCTTCTCCTTGATGACGCGCTCACGGACCAGGGTCTTGGTCAGCGAGCGGTACGCCGCGGAGATCTCCTTTTCGCGGCCCTCGAACTGCGGGAGCAGCTTCTCGGCGGCGAGGCCCTTGACGCGGTCCAGCTCGGACTCGCGCTGCTGCTTGCCCGCGATGGTGAGCGCCTGGGCGAGCTCGTCCTTGACGGCGGCGGTGAGCGCCTCCAGGACGTCGTCCTGGTAGTCGAGGAAGATCGGGAACTCGGCGGTCGGCTTCGCGGCCTTGGCGGCCAGGTCGGCCTGGGCCTTGCACAGGACCTTGATGAACGGCTTCGCGGCGTCCAGGCCCGCAGCGACGACCTCCTCGGTCGGCGCCTCGGCACCGCCCTCGACGAGCTTGATCGTCTTCTCGGTCGCCTCGGCCTCGACCATCATGATCGCGACGTCGCCGTCCTCCAGGGTGCGGCCCGCGACGACCATGTCGAAGACGGCGTCCTCGAGCTCGGTGTGCGTCGGGAACGCGACCCACTGGCCGCGGATCAGCGCGACGCGGACGCCGCCGATCGGGCCGGAGAAGGGCAGACCGGCCAGCTGGGTAGACGCGGACGCGGCGTTGATCGCGACGACGTCGTACAGGTGGTCGGGGTTGAGGGCCATGACCGTCGCGACGACCTGGATCTCGTTGCGCAGGCCCTTCTTGAAGGACGGGCGCAGCGGGCGGTCGATCAGACGGCAGGTGAGGATGGCGTCCTCGGAGGGACGGCCCTCACGGCGGAAGAAGCTGCCGGGGATCTTGCCGGCGGCGTACATCCGCTCCTCGACGTCCACCGTCAGGGGGAAGAAGTCGAGCTGGTCCTTGGGGTTCTTGGAAGCTGTGGTGGCCGACAGCACCATGGTGTCGTCGTCCAGGTACGCCACGGCGGAGCCGGCGGCCTGCTTGGCCAGGCGGCCCGTCTCGAAGCGGATGGTACGGGTGCCGAAGGAGCCGTTGTCGATGACGGCTTCGGCGTAGTGGGTCTCGTTCTCCACCAGCGGAATCTCCTCGTTGTCGTCCCCGAGCCCGTGTGGCGGGGGACGGTGGCGGAGAAGCGCGCCTTGTGTGCTGGCCGGTCTTCGATCGAAGCACCCGGGGGTTGGTGCCCGGGGGCCACTACCGAGGACCGGCGGCGGCTAGGGGCGCTCCTCCTCGATGTGTGGTGCGTGGCCGTACGCCGCGTCGCTTCGCGTACGTCACGTGTCCGATTTCGTATTGCGTTGTGCCAGCCAGCCTACAAAGTCGCAGTGACACTCCGCACGTACAGCAAAGGGAGCGGCCCCCTGTAGCGGGAACCGCTCCCTTCACGGCGTCTTACTTGGCGCCCGCCGCACCGCGGCGGATGCCGAGGCGGTCGACCAGCGCACGGAAGCGCTGGATGTCCTTCTTGGCCAGGTACTGCAGCAGACGGCGGCGCTGGCCGACCAGGATCAGAAGACCACGGCGGGAGTGGTGGTCGTGCTTGTGGGTCTTGAGGTGCTCGGTCAGGTCGGAGATCCGGCGCGACAGCAGAGCGACCTGGACCTCGGGGGAGCCGGTGTCACCCTCCTTGGTGGCGAACTCCGACATGATCTGCTTCTTCGTAGCGGCGTCGAGCGACACGCGTACTCCTCGTAGTCTCTTCGTGGCCACCGAGTGCCCCTGGTCCACTTCTCAGGGGAGCTTCCGTTACTCGGGAGGCGGGGCTCGCTGGGCGCGTCCTCCAGGGCCCTTGGGTCAGCCCTTGCGGGGCTTTCGGGCGGTCCGGGGGTGCGTACACAAACGGCCGTCACACAGCGTACCAGCCCGCACGTGGCCGGTTTTCCACCGGCGGCTCGGCGGGACCCCTTCAGACGCCGCCGCGGACCTTGCTGTAGACGTCGAGGACGGCCAGGCAGACCGGGACCAGGGACAGCAGCACCAGCGAGTCCGCGAGGTCCAGCATGCGGCCCCAGAAGGGGGAGAGGCCCTTCCGCGGCACGATCAGGGCGATCGCGATCAGGAGCAGTACGCCGGCTCCGACCGAGGCGCCGAGCCACAGGGTCCGTACGTCGACGGGACCGGAGTTGCCCTGGGCCAGGTCCATGAGGATCTGGTCCGGCGGCGAGATCGCGAGGCCGAGTACCAGCAGGCCGAGTGTGACGACACCGGCCACGAAGAGGCAGGTGACCTGCGCGGTGTACCGGAACAGGCGCGCCCGCAGCATCGCGGCGAGGCCGGTGCACAGGGCCAGCAGCTGGGCCCAGCCGCTGTCGCTGAAGCCGAGCACCGCGCCACCCGCTCCGATGACGACGACGGCGCAGCCGCCGACCAGTCCGAGCAGCAGTTCGTGGCCCCGGCTGGTCTGGGCGACGATGCGCTGGACGTCGACGGCCTCGAGGTCGCCCTCCTGGCCGTCGCGGCGGGCCCTGGCCAGGTCCTCCGGGTTGCGGAAACCGATCGGCAGCTTGGCGAAGCGGGCCGACCAGCCGGGCAGGAAGCCGACGACCGCCAGGGCGACGACCGCGGTGCCGGCGGCGATCTCCCGCGGTTTCGCCTCGGTGAGCACACCGCAGAACACGGCGAGCGTGCCGATCCCGGCGGCCAGTGCACCGGCCACGAACGGGGCGTCCCCCTGTGGCAGCAGCATGATCAGCACGACGGAGAAGATCAGTACGGCGACGCAGCCGACGAGGAACTGGAGCCTGCCGGGGCCTTCGCCCGCGTCCTGCGGAATGACGCCGGAGCCCGCGATGAGCGCGTGCGGCAGCGCCGAGACGCCGAGCGCGACGGCCGACCCGCGGTCCTCGTACACCCGGGCCCGTACGCCTGCGAGTGCCGTCAGGGCCAGTGCCGTCACGCCGGCGAGGATGCCCTGGAGGCCGTGCATGTCGTGCCGTATCGGGTCCGCGAACCAGAAGACGAAGCCGAGCATGATCAGCAGCAGCGATCCCGCGACAAGACCGGCAACCCGCATCAGGTTGTCGTTCCAGCTGCGGACGTCCTGCTTGACCGCGGCGGCGATCGCGTCCACCACGTCGTCGTGGACGGCCGGCGGCAGTGAGTCGGCGAACGTCCGCAGCAGGAGCACCTCGCCGTCCCTGACCCGGTGCTCGAGCAACGAACGGCTCGCGTCGAGCACTTGGCCGTCGCGGCTCACGAGGTGGTAGCCGGCGGGGCTGGTGTCCGACTGGACCAGGCCCGAGAGCCTGATGATCTCAGGAAAGAGGTCCTGGATCGGCAGGTCCTCGGGCAGCGCGACATCGACACGGCTGTCCGGCGCTGCGATGGTGATTCGGCAGAATCCCGTCGAAGTCCCCGTGCTCACCTGGTAGTTCCCCCTGCTAGACAAGGCTCCTTCGCGCCGTTCGTACGACGCGAAGCGCCACCCTATCCGTTGCCGTGGCGGGCGCAGGGCCTGCCTCCCTCATTCCTTCCAGGACCCCCTCCGCATCTCCATGCTCCTGACTCCCTCGGGCACTGGTCGCATCAGTAGGATCAACGCCTACGCGGACGACGCCTACGCGAACGAGAACACGTCGCGGTACACGGGGGCGTCGGTGCCAGGACGTATCAATCGCGAAGGATGAGTGCATCGGTGAGCGTCGTCATCATCAAACGGCCGCCGCGGATAGCGCCCCCGGTGGTCCCGGACGGCGAGGTCAAGCTCGAGACGCCGCCCGAGATCCCGCGCGAGGGCGACGAGAGCATGCTCATGAACCTGCTGCCCATGATGGGCATGGTGGGTTCCGTCGGCTTCTTCTTCATGCCGGGTCTGCCCTCCTACATGAGGGTGGTCGGCGGGCTGATGCTGGCCTCCACCTTGGCCATGGCCATCGCCCAGTTCGCCAGGGCCCGGCAGGGCGGCGGCGCGGGGATGGCCCAGGACCGGCGTGACTACTTCCGCTATCTCGAGCAGGTCCGCAAGGACGTGCACAAGACCGCGGAGCTGCAGCGGCGCAGCCAGCTCTTCCAGCATCCGGACCCGGACCAGCTGTGGGCGGTGGCGGCGGACGGCAAGCGCCTGTGGGAGCGGCGCCCGACCGACGCGGACTTCGCCTCCGTACGGGTCGGCCGTGGCGTCCAGCAGCTGAACACTCCGCTCGTCGCTCCGGAGACGGCGCCCAAGGACGAGCTGGAGCCGCTGACCGCGGCGGCCATGAAGGCCTTCCTCGACGCGCACGGCAGCCTGTCCGACCTGCCCGTCTCCGTCTCGCTGCGCGCCTTCTACCACGTGACGGTGTGCGGGGACACCGACACGGTCTACGGCAACGCCCGTGCCGCCCTGTCCCAGCTGGCGACGTTGCATTCGCCCGAGGACCTGCTGATCGCCGTGGTGGCGCACCCGTCGGCGGCGGCGGACTGGGACTGGATCAAGTGGCTGCCGCACAGCCAGCACCCGAAGGCCAAGGACGGAGCGGGCTCGGCCCGGCTGCTCTTCGACGATCTGGGAGAGCTGGAAGAGGCGCTGGCGGACCAGCTGGACGACCGGCCCCGCTGGAACCGTGAGGCGACTCCGGTCTACGACCAGCCGCACCTGATCGTGGTGCTCGACGGCGGCACCGTGCCCCCCGACTCCGAACTCGCCAGTGCCGAGGGGCTCCAGGGCGTCACGTTCCTCGAGATCGCCCCCGGCGAGCTGGAGGAGGAGCTCCGCGCCGGACTGACGGTCTACGCCAAGCCGGACAGGATGCGGCTGTTCGTCGGCCACGAGTCCGCGTACAGCGGCAAGCCCGACGTATTGAACGCGGCGCAGGCCGAGTCGCTGGCACGGCAGCTGGCCCCCTTCCGGGTCGGCTCCGCGGAGGAGGGCGAACCCCTCCTGTCCAACCTGGACTTCACGGATCTCATGGGCATCGGCGACGCGGGTTCCGTCGATGTCTCCCGCACCTGGCGTCCGCGCACCCTGCACGAACGGCTGCGGGTGCCGATCGGTGTCGGCGAGAACGGCGAGCCGGTCATGCTGGACCTCAAGGAGGCCTCGCAGGAGGGCATGGGCCCGCACGGCCTGTGTGTCGGCGCGACCGGCTCCGGCAAGTCCGAGCTGCTGCGTACGCTCGTGCTCGGTCTCGCGGTGACGCACTCCTCGGAGACGCTGAACTTCATCCTCGCGGACTTCAAGGGCGGTGCAACCTTCGCGGGTATGGCCGACATGCCGCACACCGCGGCCGTCATCACCAACCTCGCGGACGACCTCACGCTCGTCGACCGTATGCGGGACGCGATCACCGGTGAGATGCAGCGCCGGCAGGAGCTGCTGCGCACGGCGGGCAACTACGCCAACCTGCACGACTACGAGAAGGCCCGGGCGGCGGGCGCCGCCCTCGAGCCGATGGCCTCGCTGGTGATCGTGCTCGACGAGTTCTCCGAACTCCTCACCGCCAAGCCGGACTTCATCGACATGTTCATCCAGATCGGCCGCATCGGCCGTTCGCTGGGTGTGCACCTGCTGCTGGCCTCGCAGCGCCTGGAGGAGGGCAAGCTGCGCGGCCTGGACACCTATCTGTCGTACCGGATCGGTCTGCGCACGTTCTCCGCCGCCGAGTCCCGTACGGCGATCGGTGTCCCCGACGCCTACCACCTGCCGTCGATCCCCGGCTCCGGCTATCTGCGGTACGACACCGACACCATGGTCCGCTTCAAGGCCGCGTACGTGTCGGGGCCGTACCACGGCGAGGGCCCCTCCCGGGTGCACCGCTCGACCCAGCTGCGGCCCGCGCTGTTCACGGCGGAGCACGTGGCGCTGCCCCCGCAGCCGGTGATCGAGGAGCCGGAGGCGGACAACAGGGTGGACGATGCGCTCGCCGACACCGTCCTGGACGTCATCGTCGGCAAGATGGTCAACCAGGGACCGCCCGCCCACCAGGTGTGGCTGCCCCCGCTCGACGAGGCACCCTCCCTCGAGCAGCTCCTCCCCCAGCTCGCCGTCACCCCGGAGCGCGGCCTGACCGCGCCCGAGTACACGGCGCTCGGCCGGCTCACCGTGCCGGTCGGCCTGGTGGACAAGCCGTTCGAGCAGCGGCGCGACGTGCTGTACCGGGACTTCTCCGGCGGTGCGGGCCACGGTCTGTTCGTCGGTGGCCCGCAGTCCGGCAAGTCGACGCTGCTGCGCACGCTCATCTCGTCGTTCGCCCTCACCCACACGCCCACCGAAGTGCAGTTCTACTGCCTGGACTTCGGCGGTGGCGGTCTGATCTCGATGGAGGACCTGGCGCACGTCGGCGGGGTCGCCAACCGGCTCGACGCCGAAAAGGTCCGCCGGACGGTCAGCGAGGTCGAGGGCATCCTCAACACCCGCGAGGAGTACTTCCGGGCGAACAACATCGACTCGATCCAGACGTACCGTCAGCGCCGGGCGGCGGGACAGCTGCCCGACCAGCCCTGGGGAGACGTCTTCCTCGTCATCGACGGCTGGGCCACCTTCAAGACGGACTACGAGCTGCTCGAGTCCACCGTCACCGAGATCGCGACCCGCGGCCTCGGCTTCGGTGTGCACGTGATCCTGACCGCGAGCCGCTACACCGAGGTGCGGCCCGCGCTGAAGGACATGCTGCAGAACCGCATCGAGCTGCGGCTCGGCGACCCGACCGAGTCCGAGATCGATCGCAAGGTCGCGCAGAACGTCCCCGCCACCGTGCCGGGCCGTGGTCTGAGCCCGGACAAGCTGCACTTCATGACCGCACTGCCCCGGGTCGACGGCTCCTCGGAGACGGAGGACCTGGCGGAGGCGACGGCGATCCTCATCCGCGGCATCAACGACAACTGGGGGGCCAGCCACGCTCCGGCCGTACGGCTGCTGCCCACGCTCCTGCCGGCGGACCGGTTGCCCAAGGGTTTCGAGCACCCCGACCGCGGTGTGGCCATCGGTATCGACGAGTCGTCGCTCTCGCCGGTCTTCGTCGACTTCGAGACGGACCCGCTCTTCATCGTGTTCGGTGAGAGCGAGTCCGGTAAGTCCGCGATGCTGAGGCTGCTCGTCAAGCAGATCACCGAGCGGTACACGCCGGATCAGGCGAAGATCGTCATGGGTGACTACCGGCGCGCCCATCTGCAGGGCGTGCCGGAGACGCACCTGTCGCGGTACTGCGCGGCGGCGCCGGCCCTGGCCGAGACGCTGGAAGGTCTGGCCGGCTCCATGAGCCGTCGTATGCCGGGCCCGGACGTCACGCCCGAGCAGCTGCGCAACCGCAGCTGGTACAGCAGCCCGGACGCATTCGTCATCGTCGACGACTACGACCTGGTGGCGACGGGCATGAACCCGCTGGCCCCGCTCCTCGAGTACCTTCCCTTCGCCCGTGACGTCGGTCTGCGCGTCATCATCGCGCGCTCCTCGGGCGGTGCCAGCCGGTCGCTGTACGAGCCGGTGATGCAGCGGATGCGCGAGCTCGGCGCCCAGGGCGTCGTGCTCTCCGGCGACCGGACGGAGGGCGCGCTGCTGGGCAACATCACTCCGTCGCAGCTGCCGCCCGGGCGAGGGTACTTCCACACGCGGCGGCGCGGTGGGCAGCTGATCCAGACCGGGTGGCTTCCGGCCCGGTTCTGAGTCGCGGCGCTGAGTCGCGGCGCTGAGCGCGGAAGGGGCGGCACCCAGGGGGTGCCGCCCCTTTCTTGGGGTGGGTCTTGTCGGATGCCCTCGCTAAGGTGGCGTTGCGACAGAAGTGCCGAGTTACGGGGGGCAGTTGTGGCCAGCGACTGGATGGACGCCGATCCTGCGGTCCTCAAGACCGAGGGCTTCAACATGTTCACGGTGGGCCAGGACTTCAGCAAGGCCGTGCAGAGCCTGCAGAAGGGACTGAGCGCGCTCGAGGGCGGCACCGGCGCCACTCCGCCCTGGGGCGACGACGACATCGGCGAGAAGTTCGGAGTCGTCTACGAGGGCCTGCGCGACGGCATGTACCAGTCGATGGGCAGCCTGGCGGAGCGGCTTGCGGGGATAGGGCTGGCCTTCACCGAGATGGGCGTGCGGCACGAGCGCAACGAGGGGAACGAAGAAGCTGCTTGGCGTGACCTGACCTCCCAGCACGACGGCCAGGTGGAGATGCCGTCGGGCCCGATACACGGCACGCTGCGTCCTCATCAACAGCTCTGACCTGCAACGGATTTGTGACAGCAGCCTCTCAAGGTGCCTGCGGGTAAGTCCGTAAGCTTTGGGGAACGGCTGTCCTTCTGCGTGATGTCCCTTGCTGCTGAGGGGAGTTGTACGGCCGTTGGTCGTCTGACGGGGGAGCTTTGCTGTGTCGATGATGCTGCCGGACGAGCTCGAATGGGTTCTCGAGATGCTCGGCTACAACTGGCCGACGGCAGACGAGGACAAGCTGAGAGAATCCGCCGCCCTGTGGCGGAAGTTCGGCGACGACGTCACGGAGCTGCACGCCGCGGCGAACACCAGCGCCCGGACGGTGACCGCCCACAACGCCGGCGAATCGATCGACGCGTTCACCAAGACGTACGCCAAGTTCGACGGCGGCAACGGCTCCGACGGCTACCTCGCGAACGCGGCGCAGGCTGCCTACATCATCGCGACCGTGATGGAGTCCTGCGCCTACCTCGTCGAGTTCGCCAAATGGGCGGTGATCGCCCAGCTGATCGCCCTGGCCATCGAGATCATCGCAGCGCAGGCCGCCGCCCCCTTCACCTTCGGCCTGTCCGAGGTCGCCGCACTCGGCGCCACACAGGCCACCCGGCTGATCGTGCGACGCCTCCTCGACGAGCTCAAACAGGCCCTCATGGAGGCGATCGTCGAGGCGATGAAAGAGCCCGCCGTCTCGGCCATCGAGGCGATCATCACCGATCTGGTGAGGCAGTCGGTGAACGTCGGGTTCGGCGCCCAGCAAGGCTACGACCTCGGCCAGACCGTGAAGGCCGGTGCCGTGGGCGGCTGGGAGGCCATCAAGCAGACCCCGCAGACCCTCGCCGAAGGCGTGCGCGACAGCCTGGGCAGCAAGGCCGGCAACCGCTTCCACCACGCCATCGACAGCCGCATCGACGGTTACCACACACCGTCCGAGAAGCCGGGCAGCGACAGCGGGACCGGTAAGGGAGACGGCGACGGAAGTTCCGACTCCGTCTCCAAGTCTTCCTCTGGCTCCTCTTCGTCCTCCTCCAACGGCTCCGGGTCGTCGGGGCCGGACTCCTCCCCGTCGACGCGTACGAGCACCGGCTTGGGAACGAACATCGGCGGCGGGATATCCGCCGACACCGGCGGCACCGGCATCGGCACTCCGGATGTGGGCGCGGGCCCCGGCTCCGACTCGGACTCCGGGTCCGGGTCCGGGTCCGGGTCCGGGCAGAGTCCCTCTTCCTCGGACTCGCCGTACTCCAGGCCGACGCCGTCGCTGTCAGGGCCGTCCCTGTCGGACTTCGACGACCCCACGTCCGGCGGCCCGTCGTCCAGCGGCCCCGACACCAGCAGTTCCTCCGGCACTCCCGGCACCTCCGGCCCAACCGGCAACAGCGGCGGTCCTTCCGTCTCCGGCCTCTCCTCGCCGTCCCCACAGTCCGCACCCACGCCCGCGTCCTCCGGCGGTACGTCGTCGTCGCCGGGGGGCGGTGCGATCGGCACCTCGATCGACAGCCTGGCGGCGAGCGTCCCCACGCAGTCCAACGCGGCGCCCACGCCGACGACGACCGATCCGTCCCCGGCCGGCACCGGCGGCCGTACGGATGGCGGCTCGACCGTGCCGACGTCGCCCATGGCATCCTCCACCGCGGGTGGTGGTCCCGGAACGCACCACGGCGCGAGCGCCTCCGGCGGCACCCCGTCCGCCACGGGTCCTACCAGCCCGAATCCCAACTCGGGTGCGGCGAGGAATCCTTCCGCCAGCACACCCGGCACATCCGGCATCCCGTCCCCCACGGGAACCGGTCCCGCCTCCACTCCGAACCCCACGTCGCCGACGACGCCTCGGTCGACCCCGACGCCGACACCGGACGGCCGCGTACCCGGTACGGCGGACGGCCGCACTCCTGGCACGCCGGACGGCCGCTCGACCGGCACGCCGGACGGCCGCATACCGACTCAGCGCACCCCCGGGGGCACAACGCCGGGTGACGGCACCACGCCCCGCAACACCCCCGGGAGCACAACGCCGGGTGACGGCACCACGCCCCGCAACACCCCCGGTACGACGCCCGGCGACCGCACACCGCCCCGCAGCACCACGGACTCGATCGGCGGCACCCGTACCCACACCCCGGGCCAGAACCCGAGTACGACCACCCCGAACCAGAACCCGGCCCAGTCGACTCCCCCGAGGACCGCATCGCCGTCCACCAGCACACCGAACTCCCCGACCCAGCCCGGCCCCACCGCGCAGGGCGCCCCCGGCACACCCGGCACCCATAACCAGCCGGGCACCGGCACCGGCTCCACTCCCACCAGGCCGCCCCACCAGCACGCAGGCAGCGCGCCCAACACCCCCAACGCCCCGCAGCAGCCGCCCGCACAGCCCCACAAGCCGGAGAACACGCCGCCCAACCCGCAGCATCAACAACAGCCGCAGGTCACGGCGGTGCCGATCCACACCGTCGTCACCACCCCGAGTTCCTCCGGGTCACCGTCGCATGCGGGCCACGCCACGCCGCAGCCGCCGGGCTCATCCCAGGCCGACCCCGGAGCCGCCAAGGACCAGCAGCCGCAGCAGGACAGCCTGGACGACATCCGCGCCGACCTGGACCACTATCCGGGAGGCCTGTCCGAACCGGACCCGGCTGATCAGCAGGCACTGGTCGACGCGATCCCGCACGACGAAGACGGCACCCCGGAACGCTTCCCGGACCCCTTCGGCCCCTGGACCCAACTGCAGAACGACGGCGGCAACACCGTCCCCGGACGCAGCAACAACTGCGCCGACTGCTCCCGTTCCTTCCTGGAGACCTGGTACGGCAACCCCCAGGTCTCCGCCCCCCGAACCCTCGACCTCGACGAGAACGGCAAGCACAACCCGTTCACCCCCGAAGACAACGCGAACGACAACCAGATCCGCTGGACAGGCGCCGCGCACACCTACGCCGGCCCGGGCAACGACCCCGACACCGCCGACAACATCGCATCGGTCCTCCAGCAAGCCGGACACGGCTCAGCGGCCATCGTTCAGGTCGACTGGCCCGGCGGAGGCGGCCACGCCTTCAACGTCGTCAACCACAACGGCGACATCATCTGGATCGACACCCAGAGCGGAGAGGTCAGCAACGAGCCCCTCCACATCGACAAAGCGACACACGTCTGGCACATCCCGCTGGACGCCGACCGCAACCCCATCGACACCACACAGGCCGACGCCGAGGACTCCGAGAGCCAGAACAACGGATCGCAGCAGCCGACCGCGGCGACGGAGAGCCCGGCCCGGCCTGCATCCCCTGGGTCCACCCAAGACACCACAGATGACCAGGCCAATAAGCCCTACACCGATCCTCACGACCGCGGCGACAGTGACACCTCAGACGAGAGCCGCCGTGTCACCGAGGACGGCCCGGACAGCGACACCTCGCGTACACATGCAGATCCGGAAGACAGGTATTCCAGGGAATACGGTATTGAGCCCGACCAACTGCAGAGCGATCTGCGCGAGGATCGGGACGTCCACAGGGTCGAGCTGGACCGGGTTCACGACGGCCTCCAGCGGTGGGCGGAGTCGGGCGAACTCACGCGCGTACTGCAGGCGACCTCCGGAGACGGCCCGCACCCCAACCCCGACGGCCCACGAAGCTTCACCCGGGCCCAACTCAGCCAGCATCT
Organism: Streptomyces jeddahensis; assembly: GCF_001642995.1. Taxonomy (GTDB): domain Bacteria; phylum Actinomycetota; class Actinomycetes; order Streptomycetales; family Streptomycetaceae; genus Streptomyces; species Streptomyces jeddahensis. Next base: position 28,624 of record NZ_LOHS01000066.1, on the reverse strand, counting down.
GGACCGGTTCGATCGACTTTCGCGGGGGGAGCAGCAGGCAGTCGTGGCTTCGCTCGCCCGGCTCAGCCGCTCCTTCCACCAGCAGCACAGCGTGGGCGTCAACCCGGAGCGAGTCAGCCGCCCTTACCGAGGTGAGAACGAGGGCGACCCCGCTCCGAAAACACCCGACCGGGGCGCCAAGATGTCCAAGGAGTCACTCGGTGTACGACTGCACCGAATGGCGGTCAACCAGCTCTTCAAGAAGGCGGCTTTCAAGAAGCTTCCCTCCGACGAGGCAGGAAAAGTCAGGCGCAACGGACCAGATTTCAGCGGCAAGAACTTCGCGGTCCTCGAAGTGCAGGGCCCGCCACCGGACCACGAAGTCACCTATGTCGTGGACTCATCGGTTCCTGCCAATCAGAAATTGCCAGGCGTTCAACCACGCCACTCGGAGAGGCATCTGCTGGACTGGCTCAAACGTGTGGACCCCGAGGGCACTAAGTACACACCGCTGGGGCTCTATACCGAGCGCGAACCCTGCGGGCAGGGCGAGGGTCACATGAAGTGCGCCACAGTCCTCTTGGACGATCGCTTTGAAGACGTTCCGATCCATTACAGCACCACCTACCGGGATGACCCTGAAGGCGTCGCAATACGCCAGAAGATGCTTGCTGAGAGGGACGAAACCCTCGAGAAACTAAAGGACATACCGGACGACAAGATCAAGGAGTACATGACAGAGCAGTGGAGCGAGCGCTACAAGGACGACGAACAACGCCTCGCGAAGGCCCTGAACAGACTTGAAGGGAAGGCCGGTACCGAACTCATCGACTCCATCACCAAAGAGCTGAACGCCCAGCGAAAGGAGACCAGGACCCTCAAGGAGCAAGCCATTACTGCTGAATTCGATCGGCACATCGATGCCCTCAGGAACACCTGGGACACGATCCTCCCTGAGCTGAAGAAGAAGTGACGGCACACAAGCCGGATGCCGCGCAGGGAAACACCCTCAACCGCTCCCATGGACCAGAACTAGGCTATGCCCCATGCCAGAAACCATTGACGCCCTCGTGGAAGACCTCTCGTCCAGGAACCGCGCCGTTCGCCGGGCCGCAAAAGACGCCCTGGTCGCACTCGGGCCTCAAGGCATCGACCAGCTCCTGCCCTACACCCTCGACCGACGGCCGAGGAGCCCGAGGCGCGACGTCCAGTCCATTATTGAACGTATGGGGGACGAGGCGCTCCCGCGCCTCCGTGAAATCCGACGTGAGGGACCCGGCCGGCTGCGCAGCAATGCCCTTGAGATCCTGGTCAATCTGGGCGGCGCGGACGCGCTCGACGAGATCGACCGCCGTGCCGTGGAACGCCTCGTGCGGATCAAGATCCTGGACGAACGCCCGGTTTCCGTCCCCTCGGAAGCCGGCCGCTGGCTGGCCTTCCCGGCGGACCGCCTAGACGACGCCGTAGCCGCTCTCGGCTTGCACGACGTTCGGCCGGTCACCACCGTCATGGGCGTGGCCGCCGCCACCCAAGCCACCGACTCCCTCGACTTCCAGGATTCCCAGGGTGAGACCCAGAGGGCCTACCGGGTGTTCATCACCCCGGAATTCGAGAACTGGCGCGCAAAGGGACAGATCAAGAACTGGCGCATGCTGTGGGGAAATTCGTTCCTGGACGAACTCGACGGTTTCCGGCTGGCCAGGGAACTCAGCGAGCGATGCGGTGAGGCTCACTTCTACATCCTCGACCCCTACAACTCCGCCGAGAACTGGTACGTCGCCCGCGATGGCCACATGGTGCGGAGCTACGGCACCTACGACTACCCGCAGTTCGAAGGAGAACCACTGCCCTTCGAGGCCTGGCACATGGAGAACGCGGACGAGGACGAGGCCGAGGAGTACGCCGAAGGCGTTCCCGACGCGTCCACGGCAGCCGACAGCCTCTCGGTCGCACCCGGCCCCCAACTCGCGAAATACACCCACGGCCACGGCTGGCTCGCCACCACCCACCCCGACGTCCCCAACTCCCGCTTCAAGGGCGCCCTGCCCATCTGAAGTCCGCACCGGCCCATGGCCTGAACCTGAACCGCCCGACAGTCGAAAGCCTTCGCACACGTCAGCCTTCGCACACGTCCGCACCAGCGGAGGACGGGAATCCATGACCGATTCAACCGGCGGCTACGCTCCGCACCCCCACATAGGTGGCCGCACTAACGCCCTGCGTGCGCTCGCCGCCTGGCACATGGCGTGGCCGGGGGCGCCTCGTGTGGTGGCTCTGACGGGAAATTCCGGCAGCGGCCGCTCGCGGCTGCTCACCGGGTTTCTGATGCTCTGCGACCCAGAGACCCGTAAGCAACTGGATCTCAATCGGCTCGACCCGTCAAGCGTGCCTCCAGAGCTGCCCGCACCCGCAGCGGCGAATGCGCGCGGACTGACAGCCCAGCAATTCCTCTGGGCCCTCGCCGATCACTACGAGGTGCAGGCGGACCGCACCGAGGACATCTACGCGGAGCTGGCAGCCATCGACGAACCCGTGTCCCTCGTCGTTCTGGATGTGGATCAGGCGGGCCCGGTCCGGCACACGGACGAACCCTCCGTACTCGTACGCCACGTACTGAGGCCGCTCGCCGCCCTCGACTCAGTCCGTCTTGTGGCGGAGCTGCCGCGGCATCTCGTCACCGAACTGGCTGAGGGTCTTCCGTCCGGCGCACTGCGGATCATCGATCTCGACGAGCCGCAGTGGGCCGACCCCGAAGGGCTCGTACGGCACGCCGAGGCGGCTCTGAGCCCGCAATTCGCCGGAACGGACGTGCCGTTCACTGAGCACCCGGAGGACCGACGCGCCCTGGCCGCGGCCATCGGGCGCCGTGCCGGCACCAGCCCACTGGTCGTACAGCTTGCCGTCCGGAGCATTCTCACCGCTCCCGGGGGCTTCGACCCGGCCGACGAAAGCCAGTTGCCGACCTCCGTCGGCGAGGCCCTCGACCTGCACGCCGGCCGGCTCGGCGCCGACCCGCGGACGCTGCGGCTGATGCTGGCACCACTCGCCCTGGCCGAGGCCGACGGCATACCGGCCCACCTCTGGGCGCGACTGGCGAGCGCGGTCGCCGGACAGGACATGAGCCAGGCCATCGCGGACGGGATGCTGCTCGCTGGCCCCTTCGTACAGCCCGTGGCGCAGAAGGCGGACGAAGGCGACGAGAACAGCGGTCGTACGCTGCTGCGCCTCCTGCACCCCGCTGTCGGCGACGAGATCCGGGCCGGCCTGCCGAACGTCCGCGCCGCTCAGACGCAGATCGCGATGGCGCTGTTGGATGCCGTGCCGGAGCAGGACTGGAGCAAGGCCGACCCGTACGTACGCGACCACATCGCGGGCCACACGCTGGCGGCGGGACTTCTGCCCCAACTCCTCACGGACCCGGGCCTGTTCGTCCACGCCGACCCGGTGCCGCTGCGTGCCGCCATCGAAGCCTTCCCTGTGGAGGCATTGGGCGCACCGGCCCGTACGTATCTGCGTGCCGCACCCCTGCTCACCCGTAACGAGGTCTCCGAGCTGTGGCGTGCCGCTCTGCTGGAGACGGCGTTCGTCGAGGACGGCCTGCCCGAGTATGCCGACGCCCTGCACCGGCTCGGATTCGAACTGCCCTGGCAGACCTTGTGGAGCCTGCCTGTCGCAGGCATCAGTGACGTGACAGTCGGCAGCCTCCCCGATGCCGAGGGATCCGCGACCCGCGTGGCGGTGCTGGTCGTGCCACCGGGCACTCCCGGCGCGCATCCGATCGATGAGGGTGGCGGATCCGCGGTGCTCGTTCGCGGCCTCGTACCGCCGGATGACCTCGGCGACGCGGAACCCGGGCAGATCCTGCGTCCGTCCGAGGAGGAGCGTGCCGCCGCCCCTCTGGGGCTGAGCCGCGGCGCGGACTACCTTCGCGTCTGGGACCGGGCGAGCGAGGAGGTCGTGGCTGCGCTGATCTCCGACGTACCGTTCACCTCCGCCGACCTGTCCCCCGACGGCATCCTCGTCGTCGCGACCGAGCGCGGGGCAAAGGCCCTCCGCATACGCCCGGTGGACCCGCGACGATAGCCTCGTAAACGCATGCCGCTCGTTGTTCTCCACCCTTCTCCACCCTCTCGACCGCCTCACCCCTCGACCGCCTCACCCTCTCGACCGCCTCACCCTCTGGACCGACCACATCGAAGGAGCCTCCTCGTGATCAGCCAGGAGCAGGCGCTGGCCCTCGCCGACCGTTGGCTCAACCCGGAAGGCTCGGCGGAGCCGCGCCGCGAGGTCCGGATGCAGGAGTTCGACCTGGGCTGGGTCGTGTGGGCCGCGCCCGCGGAGCCCGAGCGCGACCCGGTGACCGGGGAGCGCCGGCCGCCCGCCGAGGTCGGCAACGCGTGCGGGGTCGTGGACCGCCGTACCGGCGAGCTGACGGTCTGGCCGTCGGTGCCGGTCGACGAGGTCGTGCAGATGTACCGGCAGAAGCACGGCGGCGCGGCACAGGGCTCGGACGCGCCCGAAGGCGCCCGTCCGGTCACCGGCCCCGGCAACACCGCAGTCTTCACCTACACCGACCCGGCCACCGGCGAGGAGACCACCGTCTTCCGCACCTCCGGCCCGGGCCTGCCCCCGGCCGAGTACCAGGCGTGGGCCGACCTGCGGCGCATGAACGTACCCGCCGAGAACGTGGTCGCCATCCACACCGACCTGCGCCCCAGCCTGCTCCCCGGCGGCTACACGGCGGAATTCCTCAACACCTTCCCCAACGCTCAGCTCTCCTGCTCACAGACCTACGGAGCCCGTCCCGAGGCGCGCGCGGAGGGGATCGCCGCGCTGGTCGAGCAGGTCGAGACGATGAACCGGATCGCGGGTCAGCAGCCGCCACCCCGCCCGCACCGCCTCCCGGTTCCCGCCCAGGTGACACCCGCGGAGCCGATGCGTGACGCGGCCCTCGGCCGCCATCTCGTCGAGGTCTTCGGCCAGGACGGCGTACGCCGCTACGACGCCGACGACATCGCGGGCAGCCCTCTGCCCGAGACCGCCAAGTCCACGCTCACCTGGGCAGGGCTCCCCGCCGACCTCCCGCTCTTCTTCACCGCCGACCGACCCGACGCCCCTCCGGCGGGCGGCCTGTTCACCGACGTCGCCACGCATCTGCGCGAGCGCCGCAGCCCGGCGGGCGAGGAGAAGATCGGCGCCCTGGCGCACCTGGCCCGGATCGGCTTCGACGGGGTCGCGGTCGTAGCGGTGCAGTGCCTGCCGGGTACGGGGCAGCCGGACGGCCTCGGCGCGGTGTGGGCGGTGGACCCGGTCACCGGCGCGGCTCGCTACGTCAACGTCTCGGCCGCCGCCTTCGCCCGCTCCCTGGCCTTGCTCGCGACCACACGGCAGCGGATGCAGGGCCTGGACCCGGTCGCGGCCGGCGGGGAAGTGGCGACGCTGCAGGAGCAGCTGGCGGCCATCGACGCGTCCGCGCTGGCCGACGCGGACACCTGGTGGTCGCTGGTCGTCGAGCAGATGTGGCACGGGTTGTTCTGACCGGCCGTCTGAAGAGCCCCACCGAGACACCCGAGAGAACCAGGAGAGCAACCCGTGACCTCGGACAACCCGGACAACCCTGCCGACCCGGCACCGCCGACCACCCCCGAGCAGGCCCTCGACATCGTCCGCACCCGGTATGCGCAACCCAAGCTGCCGGACGGCACCCCCGCCGAGCTGCGCGTCGAGGAGTTCGACATCGGGTACCTGGTGTACGCGGAGTTCCCGCCCGCCACGGACGCCGCCGGCCGGCCTCGGCCCGCTCCGCCCGGCGGCAGCAAGATCGTGGTCTCCAAGGAGACGGGCGAGACCGTGACGGTTCCCAACTACCCGACGGAGGCGGCCATCGCGCTGTACCGGAAACAGCGCCAGGCTCAGTGATCAGTACAGCGAGAATCCGCCGCTGTGGCGCCCTTGGCTCTTCTTCCCGGACTGCGATGACTGCCCTTCGGAGCCCCTCTGCTCGGAGGAACCCGAAGAGGGACTCCCGCTCGCCGGGGCCTCCCCGCGCCTGATCCGCTCGCGCTCCTCCTCGGGGAGCGCGTCCCACTGACCGCGCAGAGACGCCATGCCCCCGCCCAGCGCGCGTGCCACCGCGGGATCGTCCAGGGCGTCGCGCAGGGCAAGGCGGCCGGAGAGCAGCCTCTTCGCCGCGTCCTGCAGCTCCTTACTGGCGCCGTCGGTTTCGGACAGCTTGCGCAGGGCGGAGTTCAGAGAACGTACCTGCTCCGGTTCGAGTGCCTCGTCCAGCACACCTCGCTCCGGTGAAGAGCCCTGCGGATTCGGGGAGTTCTCGGGCTGCCTGGTCATCTGAGCTTCTCCTCGCCTCTCGTCACCCGAAGTATCTCGCGTCACCGGCAACGCCACGGTGGAGAGCGACGCGACGGGCCGCGATCGGGATGACCGGCGTGGGGGCCGTGAGGGTTGTGGGCGCCGCCTTCACTATCGACCGGCCTCAGCGGAACGTTGGGCTGTCGCCGAGACTCGCCAGCGCTACCGCGACACACGTGACCGCCAGCGCCCAGCGGGTGCGACCGCTCCGGGCCAGCACAGCACCCACACCGCTGACGCCCCCACCCACGGCGTACGTGGCGACCCAGACACCCATGGCGTCGCCCCTGCCGAGGCGCACGACGATGAGGACGAGGCAGATGACGGCGACCATCCCGGCGAACGCCGCGTACATCCGACGTGCCTGCCGCGCGTCGCGCCGCCGGTCCTCCGCGAGCCCCGGCCGGCCCCGCGCCTGGAACTGCGCCCGCAGCTCCTCCGTGCTGCCCCCGGAAGACAGTGGCTGCCCGCCCGTCCTGTCCGGCCTGGTCGCCGAGTCACCGCCATGCGCTGTCATGGCGGTGGAGCCTAGCGGTCAAAGCCCGCCTGGTGGCGGCGCGGAGACGTTCCCTACACTTCCGCCCCATGTCGATTTCCCGCGGGCTCTCCCCCTCCCCCACCGCCACTGTCGTACGCACCGGACAGCGGGCCTCGCGGCGGATGATCCCTCTGGGCATCGCGCTCACGGCGATCAGTGCCCTGGTCCTGTTCGGCGGCATAGCGATGACCGCCGGGCTCGGAGACGGCGGGCCGAACCCCAAGGGGATCGGGGGAATCGTCATCGGGCTGTTCATGGGCTTCATCAGCGTCGGCAGCCTGATCGCCGCCTGGTCGAGCCGGCACTCCAGCGTGAGCATCGACGACACGGGGCTGTGGGTGAGTAACGGCAAGGCGCAGAACGTCATCCCCTGGCAGAGCCTCGCCGGAGTCGGGCTGCACTGGAGCAAGGTGGGCAAGAGGGGCGGTGTGAAGGTGTACTCCATCGAGCTGTGCCCCAACACTCCCATCGACCGCGACGACCCGGTCCTGTGGCCCCTGGTCCGCGACGAGGAACCGCTGCACCCCACCCTGCCGCGGCTGCGCTACCGCGTCCCTGTGCCTGCGGGTTCCCGAGTGGCACTGGTCACGGCGATCCAGCAGCAGGTCCCTCAGCTGTGGCTCGGCGAGACCGAACGCGAGGTCGGTTACATGGGTGTTCCGGATCGCAAGGGGCACCGGGAGCGTACGCGCGGCGGATCCTCCCGCTAGAGGCTTTGTTTCCGGTGGATCGTCCGGTGGATCGTCGGTGCTTGTCACAGCGGCTGTGACGGGAAGGCAGAGGAGAACACATGGGGTTCAAGGTTCAGGCTGGCGATCTCGAAAGCTTCGCGGACCAAGTGGCCAGAGCTGCCGAGGACGTTCAGCAAGCAAGGAAGTACGCACAGGAGAACAGCGACGTAGGCGTCTCCGACCAGGGACTGATCGAATTGATCATCGGTGCTCACCGGACGGTGGTCGACGAGGTCAACTCCGCTCTGACACGAGCGGAGTCGGTGCTGCGCGCCGCAGAGGCGGAAATGAGGAAGAGCGCCAACTACTACAGGACGACCGACGAATCGACCGCTCAATCCATGGACGCCACCTTCCCGCCCAGCAAGCGCTGAGTCCGCCACCCCCGAGAGGCCCCTGCATGTCCGGGTTTGCAGACATATCCGAGCCCACGAGCCACCTGACCGCTCCCCAAAAGCCCGAGGAGTTCTCACAAGGGTTCCTGTTGGACGTCTTCAACGACGCCAGCGACCTCGTCAGCCCCTCGTATTGGATCATGGAGGCGTACAACGCGGTCTTCGGGTTCAACCCCCTGGAGGAAGTCATCCAGTGGTTCGCCGGGGACTGGGAGTCCTTCGCCGAGTGCGCTTCCGTATGGCAGAACATCGGCAAGGCATGCGAAGGCGTAGCAGCGAACCTGAAGTCGGGGAACTCGTCTCTCGATTCGACATGGGACGGCAATGCCGCGGATGCGGCCTATATCTACTTCGACGAGCTGGCCAAGAAACTCACCGGGTGCCGCGAGACCTTCGATTCCCTGCAAGCCACGTACGAGAGACTGGCCCACGCCGCCTATTCGACGGCGGAAGCCATCAAGGGCGTGCTCAGCGGCATCATCGACGGCCTGATCATCGTTGGTATCGAAATGGCCGCGGGTACAGCGCTGTCCTGGACAGGCGTGGGGGCCGTCGTCGGATATGGACTGGCTGCCCTTGAGATCACGCGGCTGCTCAAGATGTGGGGGGACGCGACCAAGATGTTCGCCCAGGCGCAGACCATCGTCAACGGCGGAATCGGAGTCCTGGAGTCACTGGGAGCCGAGATCTACGGGCACTTCCAGAACTTCCCGTCCGTGGGCGGAAATTACGACAACCCCGCGGTCGCCTGACCCTGTCCTGACCCTGCCCTGACCCTGTCCTGTTGCCCAATCGCCCCGGCAATCGCCGGTAGTAAGGAGAGACCCACACCATGGGTGAAGAGCGCCAGATCGGCGACGCAGACCTGATGGACATCGCGCGGGACGAGGCACGGGCCCGTGCTCTGCGGAAGTCACTCCAGCGCCTCGCCGACAATCCGTCCGGCAACGGTGCACTCCAGGAGATGGCCCGGGAGGTCCTCGCAGGGCGAGTCGGCCTCCGCGAAGCCCTGCGCGTGGGCGCGTACTCCGATGCCCTCGGCGAGCGCATTGCACAGGCTCGCCAGGAGTACGAGCAACAGTCCCCGGAAGAGCGCGAACGGCAGCGCGCCGAGGCCGAACGCTACCTCGAAGCGCAGCGCGCCGAGATCGAACAGGAACGCCAAGAGGCAGCAGAGCGCTCAAGGGGGGCACATCACCGGCCTCGCCACAGTGGCCACGACTGGAAGCTGTGAAGGGGGAACGGCTGCCGCATACTGCAGGCCGCATACTGCAGGCGCGGCGGATGGACGAGGCTCCCGTCGGCTGCTCCCATCCGTGTGATGGCGTAGCCTGCCGCCCATGCTGATGAATGACATGGGTGACAGCAGCCGGGAGCGACTGTCGTCTCGCACCTGGTGGAACGCGGCGATGTTCGCCGGCATCCTCAGCGCGATGGTGGCCCTGGGCGGCCTCGCAGCGGCTACCATGCCGGGCTTCGACGTCGCCATGCGCCTGGTGAACGGAGCTCTGGCTGTCGTCGGCGCCACCGGAATCTGGGCGGCCGTGCGCGGCTACCGCAGCCGCAGTGGCAAGTTGCTGGCGCTCGCCCTGTCGTGTGCTCTGGGGAGCAGCGTGGCGCTGGTAGTACTCCGCAGCGTGGCCTGAGCCTCAGCGCTGAGCGGGACGCTGTCTCCGGCCGGAGATGAGCACCGGCGAGTCCCGCTCGGCACGTTCCCGGTCCAGCTCCGCCTGCTGCCGCGCGTCCCATTCCGCGAACCGGGCCTTGGACTGCCGGCGTTCCGCGTACGTCTGGTCGTCGGCCGCCCGGCGCATCTCGTGGATCCGCTGGTATACGGCCTCGGTGTAGCGCGGGTCCTGGAAGGCGTCCTTGATGTCGACGCGCCCGCTGAGCACCGCACGCGCCATGTCGCGCAGGTCCGGGTGGAGCGATGTCGCATTGGCGATCGTGCGCAGGGAGCGGCGCAGCCGCAGGGCTTGCTCGGGGTCCTGGGCGATCCCCATCAGTTCCTCGTCCTGGATTTCCCGGTCCGCGGTCATGGGCCCGGCACGTCCTTCCTGTCGGCGGTGAGGTGCCTGTCGGCGGTGAGGTGCCTGTCGGCGGTGAGGTGCCTGTCGGCGGTTAGGTGCCGGTCGGCGGTGAGGGCGGTGAAAAGCAGCGGGCGTCATCCGAACTCGTTTCGAGCCCAGTCATCCGCGCTCCCCGAGGAGCCGGAGGAACTGGAGGCACGGGAGGAACTGGAGGAACCGGAGCCCGCGGCGGAGGCGGTGGCCGCAGCCCCGCCGGACGTCTGTGTGGTGTTGGCACCCTGTCCGGCCAGCGCGTCGACACCCTGCTGTGCGCGATCCCCGACCGCCCCGATTAAGGCCTCCTGCGCGGTGTCCACGTGCGTGGTCGGATCCGCGTAGCCGGCGAGTGCCGATCCCTCGCCCGCGGTGACCTCGTTCTTGAGGCCGTCCACATAGTCGCCGGCCGCCGCCTTGGCTACGTCCGCCGTCTCTCCGAGGTCGATGCCGGTCCGCGCGTCGAAGTAGGTCTCGATGCTCTGCTGGCCGATGTTCTGCACCATTCCGATGGCGGCCTCGCGGGCCGTGTCCTTGGCGGTGTCGACCACCCGTTCCTGGACGATCTGCTTGACCTGCTCCTTGGCGATCCTCTTGAGGGTGTCCATGGTGGCGTGCTCCATGGCCTTGGTGATCGCCTCCATGACCTCCTTCTTGAGCCGGTCCAGCAGTTCCCGGACGATCACCCGCGTGGCCTGCGTCGCGCCCAGCGCGCCGAGCTCGGACAGTCCGAAGGTGAAAGGAGCCGCCGCCTGCGCCGCGATGATCTCGATGGCCAGGGCGACGAGCTGCGCGATCACGGCCAGCTTCGCCGTGAGGACCGCCACCGCGGCCGCGTCGAAGGCGAAGGCGATCACTTCGCACACGATCTTCGCATCAGGGATGTAGCTGTCCTCGCCGTTCGCGCCGGTGTAGGCGCCCCAGGCCCTGCTGAAGCCGTCGACAGCCGAGCCGATGTTGCCGGCGACGACGGTGCGGGCGAGGCCCTCGCCCTGCGCCTGAATCTCTTCGAGTTCCGCGCCGAAAATCCGCCAGGTCTCGGCGATCTCATGCAGTGCTTCTTCGTCGGCCTCGGGCCAGTTGTAGCCGAGGAGGTCAAGCACCCAGACAAGCTCGCTGGGCAGCGTGAGCGACATGCCAATAGCCCCGAATTTCGCTTAGATTCGCTTGGATTCCTTAGATTCGCTCAGAGTTGAGCGGAGATCCCGTTCAGCAGGCCGCTGTTCGACGTATCCGATGCGTCGTAGTTACGCGCCATGTCCTGCAGGTTGTACCCGATCTGCTGAAGCCGTTCCGCGAGGCTGTCCATCGACGTGAAGATCCCGTCGCGAATCGGCGTGTAGACCTGCCCGAAGATCTCTCCGAAATCCGCCGCCGCCCACGGTTCGCCGATCCCTTCAAGGGTGCTCTGAAGCCGTTTGGAGGCACTCGTGAAATCACCCCCGAGGGCAGCGAATCCCTGCCCCTGCTGTCGGAGTACAGCCGTGTCCACATGAAAGGAATCGAACATCATTGTTCCCCCGAACTCCCCCTGCTGTACGTCATATTGAACGACAGGCCGGTAGCTTAGACTCCTCGCGCATGAACCAGAAAATCCATCGATCAAGAGGTCGTCAAGTAATTCAAGGGACGTCCAGAAGTGGTGACAACACAGCCGCGTTACGGACCGCGTTACGGCAGCTCAGGGAGCCTGCGGGCGGGAAGACTCCTCGGATTGGGACTGCTTCTCGCGGCCGCGGCCGTCGCTGCGGTCACCATTCCCGAACTGCGCAGCGAACTTGTCGGTCACGGCACCGAAGGAACCCTCACCGTTTCTTCATGCGAAACGCACAAGAAGATCCACTACGGCACGCATCGACGCTCCACAGAACTCCAGTTCAGCTACACCGGAAGCTGGACCGCACACGACGGTGAGGCCACCCGCCAAGACGTAGAAGTGGACACTTCATCGCGTTTCGAAACCGGGGCGAAAATCCCCGTTGTGCACGTGGACGACACCTTCGCGCAGCCCCAGGACCGGGACCCAGGAGATTGACGCCGCCATTCTCACGCTCTGCCTCGCCATGCTGGCATTCGGCAGCTACTGCCTCCTCACCGGCTTCGGCTCCCGCAACGGCCCCGGCTTCGCGGCCTCCTGGAATTCCCTGCCGGCCCCGACCGTCACCGGCCCCGTCGTGGGCGGCCTTTTCGCCCTGGGCATCCTGGCAGCGCTCGTCTGCGCACTCGTCCTGTGATGTCCGTGCCCGTATCCGTATCCGTATCCGAATCCGTATCCGAATCCGTATCCGAATCCGTATTCTGAGGAGTCAGCCTAAATGGCACACGTCCACGGGAACGACACGACGAACGCCACCGCGCCAAGAGGGCAGGCGGGCCTCGGCCGCCTCATCGGCGCAGGCCTGATACTCGTAAGCCTCGCCCTCATGGCCCTCGGCGCCTTCCTAGGCCCCTACTCCTATGCCACGTCCACACCAGGCACGCTCACGGTCGAGACCTGCTCGGTCGACTACAAGTACTCGAGCCCGTCGAGCAGTTCGCGGAAGCGGACCAAGACCAAGTGGTGCTACGGCACCTTCACCGCCACCGACGGCACTGCCAAGGACCTCAACGCAGAACTGAAGAGCGATGCCCTGTACAAGCGCGGCGACATCCTCGAGGCCCGCAAGACCGGCGACACCTCCTACCAGCAGGACCACGGCTGGGTCGGCGCCATCGCCGTCGGCTGCGTGTGGTGGTTCGGCGCCCTGATCCCCCTCGCCCTCGGCCTCTTCGGCACCGACACCGGCTTCGCCTTCGGCGGCACCTCCGACGCCCGCCGCTCCCAGCAGGCAGCGAGCCAGGGCCTGCTCGGCACCGTCTACGTACTGATCGCGACAGGCTTGATCGGCTTCGCCATCAGCCTGCTGGTGATGTTCTTCGCGTGACCTCCGCGTGACGGAGGCCCCGGCGCGTCACCAGGGAGAAGAGGGGCGCCGGGGGCTTGCGAGGGGCTGGACTTCGGCTGAGCCTGGGTCGTGGGCCGCGTCAATCGGCGACACGCGCACCGATGGCCCGGGCGCGACGGCGGGCTTCGGGGCTGAGGCCTTTGCGGCGGGGGGTGGTGCGGGGGTTGAACGCCGTGGGCTGGGCAGCATACGTCAGCGTCTTCAGGCCAGGTTGAGCGATGACGCAAGCGAAGCGAGGGTCGCCCGCGTACCACAGGTCACCGTCGAAGCCCTTGCGGGCGATGCGGTCCCAGGGCCGGAAGAAGAATCCGGAGATCTTCGGCGACACCGTCTTCTCCGGCCGGTCGGGGTCGGGCAGGAGGAAAGACGCCTTGCGCCCCCGTGCGTCGTACCTAACGCCACCAGGCTGCCGACGCCAGGGGTAGACCGTCAGGATCCGGCGCATAGGCCCAAATCTGCACAGCTTGATGAGCGACATGACGGCGTTGTACATGAGCACGGCCAGCACGACCGTCATGGGCACCACGGCCCCCACGGGCAGCAGTCCGACCGTGGCGAACACCGCACCCCACCACAGCGCCACCCAGCCGAGAAACCTGGCCAGCTGAGCTGCGGCCCAGCGGGACAAAGCACTTGCGGTGCCCGGACGGTCCCAGGCCACCGGGCCGTCGAACCCACCTTTGGTGTTCAGGTTCATGCTCACTCGTCGCTCACCTCGGCCGGCCGAAGTCGGCCGTGATGCCGTCCTTGATGCGGTCGGAACTTCCGTCGTGCTCGTCCCCGCGTACGGTCCGCTCAATGTCCGGCAGCGGATCGTGGAACGCCACGGTGTGCGCGACGGCCTTCATCAGGTCACGGTAGTGCCCACGGGCGGAGACGGCCGTGGTGCTCAGCGTGAGGACCGCTTAGAGGCATTGGTGGCGTGAACGCAGCATCGTGAGTATGGAGGTTCAGAGGAGAATCGTGGGATCGATGGTCAAGAGCCCTCCAAGCCGGAGGAGTTGGAACCGGGCGAAGGACAAAGGCCCGTACGCTGGCCGCCGTATTCGAACGAGTTCGGTTCGTCGATTTCAGCAACTTCAGCAACAGCCTATTCACATCGGGGGAATCGCCCATGGGCGACATCGACATCGAGATCGACGCCGCGCGGGTACGTGCTGCGGCCAATGACACCGAGTCCCTGTCCCACCAGGTGATGAGGCGCCTCAGCCACTCCCTCGACACCAGCGACGAGGTGTACGGCTCCCACTACGGCAATGGCTGGGAGAGCCCGGTCCAGCTCAAGGTCTGCGCGCTCAAGTGGGAGGAGCACATGGTGTCCCTCGCCAAAAGGATGGGCGAGCTCAGCCAAAAGCTGCGGGACTCCGCCGACGGCTACGACCGCGCGGACGCCGAGGCGGAGTCGCGGCTGCGCGCCGGCCTCAACGATCTGGGGAGGGCCTGACCATGGTCTCGTACGAGGGGATCAACAGCGCCCGCCCCAGTAAGTGGGCGACCGCAGCCGACGAATGGCACGCCCTCGCCAAGTACGCCCTGGACGCGGCACGGGATCTGCGTGAGTACGGTGCCAAGCCCCTCAAGGACAACTGGACGGACGAGGTCGGCGCGACGGCGGCGGCCGAGTTCGAACAGCTCGCCAACCAGCTGGAGGCGGCGTACGACATCCTCCTCGCCGTCAACATGGTCGCCGACGGCATGACGACGACCATCGAGACCGCGCACAGCACCATGCATGCGGCGGTGGACCTCGCGGGCCGCTACGGCCTGGAGATCGGCGTCGACGGGACGATCACCGGCCCACCTCCGCGCAGCCGCATGGAGGCGGAGGAGATGGGCCCGTACCGTGCGGAGGTGCAGGACCTCATCGACCAGGCCGTGGAACAGGTCACCGCCGCCGACAAGCTGGCCGCGGCGGAGTTCGCCAAGCTCGCCGACCAGACGAGCGTCACCGACCCGACCAAAGCACTCAACGACCTCCAGACGCACGCCTCGCACGTCCAGATGCAGATGCTCGCCGCCGACATCCCGGTGGACGAGGACCCCGCCACAGTCCGCCAGTGGTGGAACGGACTGACCCCCCAGCAGCGCAAGGACATGATGCTGGCCCAGCCGGTCGCCATCGCCAACCTGGAGGGCATCCCGGCCGACGTACGGCAGGAGCTGCGTGGAAACGGCAAGTACGACCGCGTGAAGCTGGTCGAGTACGCCCTCGCCAACTGGAACAAAGAGGACCCGACCGACTTCGGCAACAACTGCACCAACTTCGTCTCCAACGCCCTGCTGCACGCGGGAATGCAGGAGAAGACGAGTATCTGGGGCACCTCGGACGACGACTCCTGGATGATCGGAAACCGCACCGGCGTCGACTCGGTCGACAAGCGGCTCGCCTACTCCGACACCTGGGCCGCGGCCGAGAACCAGCAGAACTTCATGCTCAGGCACGGCGGCACCGACGTCCCGCGCTCCGATGTGAAGCCGGGCGACATCATCTACTACGAGCAGGCCGGCCCCAACGACTCGATCGAGAAGGGCAACACCCACCACGCGGCGATCGTCACCGCGGTCATGCCAGACGGCGAGATCAAGTACACCCAGCACAGCGACTCGTATCAGAACGTCAGCCTGGAAGGCCGGCTCCCCGCGACGGAGAAGCACGAGGGACAGCAGAACGTGCGGATCGTCCGCCCCAACCCGGACTGGTACTGATGAGCACACACACGCACCCCACGCCGACCTCCAGCGCCCCCACCCCCTCCTGGCGCCGCTGGTCCCTGCTGGTGCCGGCCCTGGTGGCCGCCTCAGCCGCCCTGCTGGCGGTCCACTTCTCCTTCGACGGCGACACCTTCCAGAACTGCCGGTACCTCGGCCCGTCCACCCGGATGTACGTCACCGCCTGGGCCGCCCCGGCCTGCGGCCAGGCCGCTCTGCTGCTCCTCCTGGCCCTGCGCCGCGGGGCACACCGGCGGGGCCAGCGGCCGGGGGCGGCGTGGCAGGGACGCGTGGCCATGGCGGCCGCTTGCCTCGTCCCCGTACTGGTACTGGTGCAGCTCGCGGCCCTCTACTGGGTGTACGAACCGGATCCCTCGGGGGGGCACGACTGCTCGGGGCTGA
Organism: Streptomyces jeddahensis; assembly: GCF_001642995.1. Lineage (GTDB taxonomy): Bacteria > Actinomycetota > Actinomycetes > Streptomycetales > Streptomycetaceae > Streptomyces > Streptomyces jeddahensis. Next base: position 12,493 of record NZ_LOHS01000066.1, on the reverse strand, counting down.
CGCTGGTCGACGACCGGGCCGCCGCACATCCCTGAACACTCGGCGCTGCGAGATCCCCGAATGGCAGTGGCGTCACTCGCCCTCAGAGGCCGCGGGAATCCCCACTGCCATAGGCGCGGCACTCCGCCCGACGACGATCCCAGAAGCTCTCAGGCGCCTACCTCTGCGGCGAACGACTCCGCATGTGTTGGCACCAATGCCACCAATGCGATCCACGACCCGTCCAAAAACAGGATCTCGAAGCGGCCTCGCTGGAAAACACCCTTGGGGTGGCTATGTATCTCAGTGCGGGAGTCGTTTCGAGGTGATTCGGGGAGTCGCCTTCTGACCGAGTTTGCGATGACGGTTTGTTTTGACGTCACCCAGGGGCTTGCGGTGGGACGGTGGTTGTGCTGCTGCCGCTGGGGGCCGTATGGGGACGTCGCAGTCGAAGATCGATCTGTACGCGGCGATCCGCCGTGACCATCAAGAGGGCATGTCGCAGCGGGCGTTGCAGCGCAAGCACAACGTCACGTGGCGGACGGTACGGCGGGCGCTGGACGGCAAGTGGCCGGAGCCACGCAGCAATCACCGGCGCCGGGAATCGCGGCTTGATCTCTACAAGCCGCTGATCGATGCGATCTTGCGGGCGGATCTGGACGCGCCCGCCAAACAGCGCCACACCGCTCAGCGGATCTTCGATCGGCTGGTCGACGAGCACGACGCCCATGAGATCTCGTATCCGATGGTCCGCGTCTATGTGAAAGACCGGCGTCCGCAGATCAGGCGGGATGCGGGGATCGGTCCACAGGCCATGTTCGTGCCGCAGACGCACCTGCCGGGGGCCGAGGCGGAGGTCGATTTCGGTGAGGTCAGCGTGATCCTCGCCGGTGAGATGACACGGCTCTACCTGTTTTCGCTGCGGTTGTCGTACTCGGGCAAGGCGGTGCACCGGGTGTTCGCCACCGCAGGTCAGGAAGCCTTCTTCGAAGGCCACGTGCACGCCTTTCGGGTCCTTGGCGGTGTCCCGCGCCGGCACATCCGCTACGACAACCTGCGGGCCGCGGTCGAGCGGGTGCTGGGGTTCTACCGGGGCCGGAAGGAGGCGGACCGCTGGACCGCGTTCCGTTCGCACTGGGGCGTTGAGGCGTTCTACTGCCGGCCGGGCATCGAGGGCGCCCACGAGAAGGGCGGAGTCGAGGGGCAGATCGGCTACTTCCGCCGCAACCACTTCGTTCCCGTTCCCGAGGTCGCCTCGCTCACCGAGCTGAACGCGTTGGTCGAGCAGTGGGACCAGGACGACGAGGCACGGAGGCTGCGGGGCCGCACCCGCACCGTCGGTGAGTACTTCGCCGGCGAGCAGCACCTGCTCAAGCCGCTGCCGACCGAACCGTTCGAGACAGGCCGCTGGTTCACCCCCAGGGTCGACCGGTTCAGCCAGATCAACGTCCGCGGCAATGCCTACTCAGTGCCGGTCCGCTTCATCGGGCGGCAACTGCGGGTTCTGCTGCATGCCAACGAGCTGATCGTCTACGACGGCCGGAGTGTGGTGACCCGGCACGAGCGGCTCGGTGGCCGCCACAGGTCGCTGCTGGTCCTGGACCACTATCTGGAAGCGCTGCTGCGCAAGCCGGGTGCCTTTCCCGGGTCGACGGCGCTGGAACAGGCCCGCTCCGCAGGCCGGTTCACTCCCGTTCACGACAAGTGGTGGGCGGCGGCGAAGGCCGCCCACGGTGACGCGGCCGGCACCCGGGCCCTGATCGAGGTGTTGCTGCTGGGCCGGCACATGGACCACGAGCAGGTCGTCGCCGGTCTGGCCGCCGCCTACCAGGCGGGGGCTCTGACTGCGGACGCGGTTGCGCTGGAGGCCCGCAAGCTCGCCGAATCCGACGGGGACCCGGTCCTGCCGGCCCGTTCCGGGGCGGAGGCGAGGGCGACGGAGGACGAAGGACCGACCGCGTCGGTGACCTTTCTCGCCGACTGGCGACTGGCCCACCTGCCACCTGACAACCGGCCGCTTCCCTCAGTGGCCCACTACGACCAACTCCTCAAACGGCCCGGCCGCACGGCGGGCGAGAAAGAAGGATCATGACGCGCAAGCGCGGGCTGACGGAAGAAGCCGCCACCGCCTCCATCAACCAGGCATGCCGCATGCTGCGGCTGCCCACCATCCGCCAGCAGTTCAAGGATCAGGCCGACGGCGCTGCCCGTGAGCAGATGTCGTATCGGGCCTTCCTGACCGAGCTGCTGATGGCCGAGTGCGACGACCGGGCCCGCCGCAGGTCCGAACGCCGGATCCGGGCTGCGGCCTTTCCCCGCGAGAAGTCGCTGCGGGCCTTCGACTTCGACGCCAACCCCAATGTCGATCCCGCCACCGTCAACACGCTCGCGACCTGCGAGTGGGTCAAGAAGGGCGAACCGCTCTGCCTGATCGGCGACTCCGGCACCGGCAAGTCCCACCTGCTGATCGCCCTGGGCACCGAGGCCGCCATGCAGGGCTTCCGCGTCCGCTACGTGCTGGCGACCAAACTCGTCAACGAACTGGTCGAAGCCGCCGACGACAAGCAGCTGTCCAAGACGATCGCCCGCTACGGACGTGTCGATCTCTTATGCATCGATGAACTCGGCTACATGGAACTCGACCGGCGCGGAGCCGAGTTGCTGTTCCATGTCCTGACCGAACGCGAGGAGAAGAACAGCGTCGCCATCGCCTCCAACGAGTCGTTTTCCGGCTGGACGAAGACCTTCACCGACCCCCGGCTCTGCGCGGCCATCGTCGACCGGCTCACCTTCAACGGCTCCATCATCCAGACCGGCACCGAGTCCTACCGCCTCGCCCACACCAAAGCCCTGGCCGAGCAAACCGCAGCCGACTGAACGGTGCCCCATGGCCGACCCCGGAGCCAATGGGGTCGGCAGCAGGGCAAGATCAGCCGTTCACTTCCCGCGCCACGCGCTCCAGTCGGCTCCGATGGCCCTCCCACCACGCCTGATCCCCTGGTGGCATGTTGTCGTTGCCTTGCAAATAGCCGACGGATCCGTCGATGAGCTCTCGCACGATGTCGGCGTGACCGGCGTGCCGCTGAGTATCGGAGATCACGCGCACCAGGATGTGGTTCAGCGTCACCTCTCGGCGTTCCTCCGGCCACCACGGGACGTGACCGATCGCATCAAGCGGCAGCGCCGCGATCGTGCTGTTGGAGTGCTCCCACGCCTGGTGATACAGCCCAACGATCTGTTCCCGTGATTCGTCTGCTGCGGCCCACATGTCCGAGTTGGGCTCTGACTCCTCGGTATACCACCAGGACGGTGGCTCCTCGTCGAAGAACGGCCGCCCAAACGTGTCGCCGAAGTACCCCAACTCCACGCTGGCGACGTGCTTGACCAGCCCCAACAGGTTCGTGCCCGTGGGGGTCAGCGGGCGGCGGATGTCGTACTCCGAGAGCCCATCGAGCTTCCACACCAGGGCGTCACGCCCTTCTTGCAAGTACCGGAGAAGGTCCGCTTTCGGGTTCGGTTCGATCATGCCGGGCAGTTTCCCACCCGGCACTGACAGCCGGGAGTGACATCAAAAGTCACTGACATTGATCTTGCCTGCTGCCGCGAAACGACTCCCCAAGTCACCTCGAAATGACTCCCCTCGAAAGTGACACAGCCATTGGGGTTCGCACGGACTCCGAGGACCGTAGACCGTGGGGCCTCCCACTGCAGTTCGTACGCCCGATTGGTCTGCCAGAGTTTTGCGCGGTCCGCGAGTGCGAGCACCCGGCGGTCGGTGAACGCGACCGCCAGCGTCGTGGCGGGCAGACGCGCGGCAGTGTAGTGCGTCACCAAGAACTGCCCGGCCTGGCTCTCCCAGCCGCCGTGCATGCCCTTGCCGTGGGCCGCCTGGGTGAGGGCATTCTCGGCCGTCTGTTCGGCGCCTTCCATCGTCCGCTCGAACCGGGTGACGGGCTTGGGTTCACTCGGCCGCAGGAACCTCTGTACTACCCCGGGCAGGCGGGACTTGAGCCGACGCTCCAGCTCTGACTCCTGGGGTGGCTGCCGTAGCCAGACCGGCCGCTCCGGTACCCCAGGAGCCGTCTCGCACTCGCACACCGCGAGCAGCTGCTCTCCGGGCTGGAGATGCGGTTGGACCTGGTCACGGCAGTCCTTGTTCATCCTGCGTTCGCTCCGATCAGATGGGTGGTCAGCCGAAGCACGCCGCCGGGGCGAGCTGCACTCGGCAGTCGGACAGGGCCAGAAGCCCATGTCCATCGTGATTACGGCCGGGCAGCGGGGCGACTCCCCACAGTTTGAGCCCGTCCTGAACAAGGTCCGCGTCCCGCGTCTGGGGCCGGGCAGACCGCGTACCCGGCCCGATCGTGTGCGCGCCGACAAGGCGTACGCCTCCCGGAAGAACCGCGCCTACCTGCGACGGCGCGGGATTCGCTGCACCATCCCGGACAAGGCCGACCAGGCCCGCAACCGCAAGAAACGCGGCTCGCCCGGCGGCCGGCCGCCGAAGTTCGACCCACAGGACTACAAGGCTCGGCACGCGGTCGAGTGCGGCATCAATCGCCTCAAGAGACACCGGGCCGTGGCGACGAAGTACGACAAGCTCGCGGTCCGCTACGAGGCAACCATTCTCGTCGCGACCATCAACGACTTGCTGTGACGGAACGGATCCTCAGCTGCCGAAACCGGTCAACGCGCCACGGTCATCGAACCTCGCGCTGGATGCCCAGGCGATCTCCCAGCGATTGCCTTCCGGGTCGGCGATGTACGCCGACCGGCCGCCCCAAGGACGGTCCACCGGATCAGCAACTGCGATGGCACCCGTTGCCACCGCGGCCGCGAAGGCAGCATCCACTTGCTCACGACTGTCCACATTGCAGGCGAGCGTGATCCCCGACCACACAGAGGGAGACGGGGTGACGGTCGCCGCCTCGGCAGCCAGCTCATCCACCGGGTACAGCGCCAGCAGCACACCACCGAGCAGGAAACCCGCCCAATCATCATCGCTGGAGGGGATCTCCTCCCATCCCAGACCGCAGTAGAACCGGCGCAACCTTGGCAGGTCACGAGTGCCGAGGGTCACTACGGAGAGCCGAGAGGGCAGTTCAGACATGGCCAAGATCATGCCTCTGATCAGCTCCCGGCAACAAGCAGGTCGCAATCGCCCTCGATACAGGCCCTAGTAGGGGCCGGTCACCGTGCTTCGTGGTGATGCCGGGCACTCGCCCAGGTCAGTCCACCCGTCCTTCTGCTCGGCGAATTCCTGTCCCCATCGGGGCAACGGCTCATCCGGCACCACCAGATCATGACCGAGTTTCTGTCCTTGGTATGTCTCGAATGCGCCGTCGCCCGTCGTCTGGTAAATCAGCAGCCGTGCGGAGGCCGGGTTGGCGCTGGCGCTGGCGCTGTGCTGGTTGCCCGCCACCGCACGCAAACCGTCGATGTAGTAACCGTGGCTCATCCGGATCGAACCCCGGCTCTTGCCCCTGAGGTCACGGCCCAGCGGCCCCCAGCGCACTTCGAGCATGCTCGCCGAGTCGACTGGATCGTCGCTCTTGTCGCGTGCGGTATACGTGACGGCCATGTCCACGCGGCCGTTGTTGTCGAAATCTCCGAACGCTGCCCGGAATCCTTCCTCGGGCGACGCATGGGCCTTCTTGCGCCCTTCCGCCGTGGTGACGATCGACCACACGGGGTGCCGGATCTGCTTGTTGCCAGGTCCCTCGAACGTGACGACCGTGCGCCCGTCACGGTCCTTGCTGTCGTGCACCTCGTCCACCACGCCGTCGCCATCCACGTCTGCATACAGCGTCCGCCCGTCCGACGAGGCGCAGATCGGCTGTATCTTGCCCGGGTTACGCACGTGGGGGTCCGCGCTCGGCTCCTGGCTCGTCGGCCACGCGTACCAGCCCACCCCCACCGCTACGATCACGGCGGTTGAACAGCCCACCAGCCATCTGCGACGCCGCGCTGCCTCGGCGCTGGGCGCGTCTACGAAGGCGTTCTTGCGCTCGGATATGTCGTCACCACGCATTTGGGAACCCTAAGGGTTGCCCCGTAACTGATCTTTGGCAGCACGAGAGTGGCTGGCCGAAATCGCATCCCGTCCCCCGATTTTTGGGAGACACCGACCTCGGTTCACCCCTGCGACCGCACGACACAGCAGCGGATAGCAGGGGCCTCCTCCCGACAACGTGCGGACCTACCCACCTGGGGAGATGAGCAGGGCCCCTGTTATCGTGCGCCGATGTCAACGATCAAGCAGTTCCAAGTGACCTTCGACTGCGCGGAACCTGCGCGCCTCGCCGCTTTCTGGTGTGAGGTGCTGGGGTACGTCGTACCGACGGTCCCGGAGGGCTTTGCCACGTGGGAGGAGTACCACCGCTCGCTGCCGCCTAAGGAGCAGGTGATCTACTTCGCGTGCACTGATCCCTCGGGTGTGGGCCCGCGCCTGCTCTTCCAGCGAGTTCCCGAAGGCAAGGTCGTCAAGAACCGGCTGCATCTCGATGTGCGGGCCGGTATCGGGCTAGTGGGTGAGGAGCGCCTTGCCACACTCGAGGCCGAGTGCGCACGACTGGTCGCGCTCGGCGCGGTACATGTGCGAACGATGCGTGCCGACGGCGAGAACGAGTCCTGCATTGTGATGCAGGACATCGAGGGCAACGAGTTCTGCCTCGACTGAATCTCCTCCGAGACTGCGAGGTGGGGAGCCGTCTCCCCTGGACCTCTCAGGTCCCGCATGCGGCGGGAGTTATCCCGTGAGAGCGAGGTTGTGTAGGCGGGCGACGCCGTGCATCGCGTGGCGCACACCGTCGCCTCTCAGGCGGCAGTCGCGCAGGATCTTCCAGGTCTTCATACGGGCGAAGGCGTGCTCGACGCGGGCGCGGACCCGTTTGTGGCTCCTGTTGTGGGCCTGCTTCCAGTCCGGCAGTTCCTCGCCCTTGCGCCGGCGGTGCGGCATGATCAGGCCGGTGCCCAGGTAGCCGCCATCCGCGATCGTTGTAGTGTTGCCGACCGCCTGCTGCGCACCGGACTCGGCCCAGGCCCGGCAGTCGTTGCGGTTCCCCGGCAGCGGCCGGCCGACCACCACGACCAGGCGGGTGTCGGCGTCTATGACCACCTGGTGGTTCGTCGAGTAGCGATGGTTCTTCGACTGCTCGGCGACCTGGTGGTCGCGGGTGGATACCAGCGTCCCGTCCACGATCAGCACCGCGTCCTTGGCGAACCGCCTGCGCGGGGCCAGCGCGAGCCTGGGGCCGAGGTGGTCGATGACGCGATCGGCGGTCGACTTCGACACTCCGAAGAGCGGCGCGAGTTGGCGCAGGGTCAAGTTGGTGTGCCAGTACGCGGCCACCAGTAGCACCCGGTCCTCCAGGGACAGCTTCCACGGCCGGCCCGGCGCGTCGCCGCCCTCGCGGCGCAGCTGCGTCATCAACTTGCCGAAGGCACGCGGGCTCAGTCCGGCGAACGGGGCTATCCAGGACGGCTCAGACGCCGTGATCACACCAGCCACGGCCAAGATCATCCCACAGCAAGATCGCTTACGGGACAACCCTTAGCTAATCCAGCACCCCGAGATCGGCGTCCGGCCGACAGTGCGAGCAAGCTGCGATGCCCTCGGCGAGCGCCCGCACAGCGGCCTCTCGCGGCACGCCACGGACGCGCTTTAGAGCATCCCGATCGCTGTCCTTCTCACGCGCACCTGCCGCAGGACGCTGGCCCAGTACTCCTTCGACACGTTCTGCCCGCAGATCACCAAGGTGGACGGCGCCCAGGCGACCAAGGGCCGCCCGAAGAGCATGACGCTCACGCTGCGCACCGCCGAGGGCCACGAGTCGCCGCTGATGCGGATGAACCCGGTCCCGCGGCGCGGCCCGTGGCGCAACCCCTGGCCCGAAGGCATCGAGAACGGCGTGTATGTCGCGGGCGACCTGCCCTTCGGCGCGGTCGGCTACGTGCCGAGCTCCGGCGCGTTCTTCCTTATGCAGCCGGAGGACTGGGACGCGACCGCGAACGACCGCAAGCAGGCGTCCCACGACCGCGTCACCCGCGCCCAGGCCGCAGACCTCGCACGAAGGATCATCTAGCCCCACGTGGACAACCCGCCTGTGGCACCCGACATCGCCACAGCGACCGCCGGCCTCGCCCCGTCCACAGGTCTCCACGGCACCCCCGCATGTACAAGGTGGGCACCTGCGTCGACACCAGCAACAGCCGTAGGAACTCCCACTACGACTGTTACGGGGACTTCACGCCGCACGTCGGCACCGCCGACTACGTGCAGCTAGAGGACACCGGGCACGGCCACCCCGATGGCACCGAGTTCGACGCGCGACAGGGTATCGAGCCGGAGACGATTCAACGGGTCGGGTTCTGGGGTGTCGTGGGCGAGCTCTGCCAGGTCGCGGTCTGCGTGGCCGTCCTCGGGGTCCTCGGGTACCAAGCGATCAAGCCGCGCGGGAAGGCCCACCGCCGGGAGCCCTCGCGGTGCCAGAAGGTGGCCGACCCGGGTGGGCCACGCCGTCGTGGTCGCCATTGCCGTGGGCATTCTTAGCTGGATCGCCATGGCCGCGGAGCCGAGTCCCTAGACGCAACGCCGGTGATTATCAGCCCCGTTACCGCCAAGCTCCGGGTTCTCCCCCTCAGCGAATGAGACTCACGCAGGTTGGCGGTGTGGTACCGCCAATTTCACAGCTTGCCGGTGATGACTCCGCGCCAGGTCCAGCCCGACTTCAGGACGACGCTCTGCAGGGGGTCCTTCAGGTCGTCGCTGTCAAAGCTGAACGTCTCTTCGCGCCTGCCGTCCTCGTCGCTGCCGAACGACCAGCGCTTCGAGACAGTCTTCACCTGACCGCTCTGGGCCTCGGACGACAGGGCGAGCCTGGGAGTGTCGCCGACCCAGTCGACCTCGAATTGCTGATCGAGGGCACGGACCTCATTCTTCTCCGGGACCAGGCGCATATGAACCTTGAACGTCCGGCTCAGCTGCGTGCGGAGGAAGAAGGTCCGCCAGGCCGGCTCTAGGACACGCCACTCGGCCACCAGGTCCGCGCCTTCCGCGCGGCCGTCCCGGATGACGTACGGAACGTCAGGACTGTTGAGGCCGAGCAGGGCCGCTTGGACCTCATCGGCGGATCGCGGGGCGATACCGTCGGCGGGACGCTTGGTTCCGGTCAGCTTGTCGAACAGTCCCATGAAGTCAACCTACGAGGGCTCGGGTTGCAGGTTCAAGATTGGCCGCTTGCCGGACGTGCTACGAGGCAGCGCCGGGTGTCCCGGCGGCTGACCGTGCGCACGAAGTCCTGGAAGCCGCCGAGGACATAGGGACGTTGAGATGCGGTGCCCTGACGCAGGCGCTCCACGGAAGGCCACAAGCACGGAGCAGGCGAAAGCTCCCGTTGAACAGAAGATCACGATGCGCTTCCAACCAACAGGAGCTTTTGCTGCTCGGCCGCGGGACTCAGCGTGGGAATGGCCCCTGAGGCTGCACCATGCCAGCCGCTCCCGTCGGCACCTTGCGTCGGCCCGACAGCGCAAGGAGTACACCGCCGATCAGGAACACCAACCCGCCGCCAGCAGCGACCAGGCCCGTCATCCACAGCCCCTGGTCCAGCTCCGGGTGCGTCGTCTTCGGTGTGCCGTCCGGAGTCGCAAGGTGCTCCTTGCCCGTGTACGCGACCGCCCTTGTCCTGTCCTTGGGGGGCGATGCCGCGGCCTTCACAGCCGCGTCTGCGTTGATCAGTCCGTAGCCGAGCAGGGCACTGCCGCCCCCTGGAGGGCGATGGGTGGTGGCGATCAGGACGTCGTTCGCCTGCGCAGGGGTCAGTTTCGGGTTCTTCTCGTACATGAGCGCTACGACGCCGGCGGCCAGCGCACATGCCGGCGAGGTGCCGTCGACCGGCCTGTAGCCGCCCGTGTTATTAGCACTGACGATGTCGACGCCGGGTGCGGCCACATCGTTGTACGTGTGCACGGTGGAGAAGTCAGCACGCCCACCGCCCGGCTTCGTCGCAGCCACCGCGATCACGCCCGCATAACCGGCCGGGTACGAGACCTCGTTGAGCACGTCGCCCGCGTTCCCGGCCGAAGCGAGCACCGTCACGCCTTCGCGTGCGGCACGCGCGAGGGCAGCGGCCTCGTCTTCGTTGTAGTGCCCGATGATGTCCTCGCTGCCGAGCGACATGGAGATCACGTCGGCACCGTGCTCGACGGCATAGTCGATGCCTTTGGCGATCGGGCTTGCGCCGCTGTCCCGAAGGTCTTCCATCTCCTCCCGATCGCTCTCCTCACTGTTGTCGTCGTCGAGTACGCGCACAGAAAGGATCTTGGCCTTCGGGGCCACCTTCAGGACATCCGAGGCCATGGCAGTCCCGTGCCGTCCCCACTTCGGGTTCCCCGGCTCCAGCCCGTCCCTGCGGAAGTCGGGCCCGGTGGTCACTCTGCCTTTCAGGGCTGGATGGTCGACTTCTACACCAGTGTCGAGAACTGCAACCGTCACTCCCTCGCCCTGGCTCTGCTTCTGCGCTGCGGACAGGCCGAGTGCCGCCCCTTCCCATCCGACCGGGGTGGCCGCTTGTGCGGGCGCAGTGGCAAGAGTGCCCAACAGACCGGTGAGGGCGACCGCAGTGCAGGTTGCGCGTATGGTCTGGAACTTCACTCTGGCCTCACCTCTCCAGGCGCGTGATGTGGACGTTGAACACCTGGCTGAGGGCCTCGGCCGCATCCATCCAGGGCCGTCTGTCTTCGTTATCCGGGCCGTACTCGCCGAATTCTTCGGGCAAGTAGCCCGCAGCGCGGCCGTCGACGGCGCCGGCAGTGACCGCGATGGCGTACGGGAGGTTCCCGCCCAGGCCGGTCCCGCCCACGCCGTTGCGCCTGCTCTCCTGCCACTTGGCCGCGAGCGTCCCCGGAACCTTCAGCGGGATCACAGCGCCGTCAGGGACTACTTCGGACGACTGGTTCCGGAGATACTCGCCCATCTCCTGCGCTTCGGTACCACCCTTGGGCAGCACAATGATCGCGACTGTGGCGACCATCTCCCCGGTGAGATCGACGTATGTGGCCCGCACCACGGCCTCGCACCCGAGCCGCTGCGCGGTCTTCTTGGTCTCTCCACTGAGGCCTTTGGAACACGACGTGTCCTCGGAGATACCCATCCGACGCCACCGCGCGACCGTCTCGTCCGATACCTCGTACTTGTAGCTGGGCGGATCCCCAACGGTCGCCGGGAAGAGCTGGTCGGCGGCCTCATTGCGCCAGAGCACCGGCCCGTAGGCCTCAGCGTTGGGCACATTCTGCTGACTGTTGCTGTACGCGTGAGCTGCTAGCGCACCGCCGCCCAGCATGCCGAGGACGCCGAATACGCCGAGCAGAGTTCCGATCACCTTTCGGGCAGTGCCTCCCCCACTGGAGGGGGGTACCGGCGCCCCGGGCACAGGACTGCCGGGCTGGGAATACGGACCGAAGTGGTATGGGCCCGGTTGGGCTGGAACGGCAGCCGGAGTCGCCCCTGGGGGTGCCGTCGGCATGGGCGGTGGCGGCACAGGGCCCGACCCTTGCCATTGCTGTTGCCAACCACTCTGCGGGGGCGGCTGCCCATACGGATGACCGCTGCCCGGCGGCGTGGGGTAAGACATGGGTTCCCTCTCACAGGTCAAGCTGCGAGGGAGCACGATGGGTGGTCCGGCCTCACACGACAGAGCCCGCATCTCAACTGACCCGCACCCCAGGTTGCTGCGAGGCTCAACTCGAGCCACTCGCACACCTTCCGGCGCCCCCGCGAATCTGACGACAGCTTATGGCCTTCGCAGACGCAAGGCGTATTCCGCCCGTAGAGCTCATATAACGATCTCATTGAAGAGCCCGGGCGGAGCGTGACCGATGTGACCACTCAGCTGTTCGGAGCTGTGAGTGCTCGGCGGTGGCCCGCCGTCAGTTACCGCAGGTGGTTCAGGAAGGCGCTCCACGCGTGATGGCTGAAGGCAAGCACAGGGCCGACGGGACGCTTGCTGTCGCGTATCGGAACTATGTGGGGGAAGTCGTCTGCGACCTCGACGCACTCATTATTTCCGCCACTGTATGTGCTCCTGCGCCACCTTGCGCCTGTCAGTTCGGGCGTGCTGCGGCGTGCGTCCTTCATGGTCCATGCTCCTTGGCCCTGCGGTGGATGAGAGTGCGAGACTCCACCGGAGAGAGAGCGGATGTGCGTGCAGCGTCGAACAGGTCCCGATATCGCGCGACCTCTGCCTCTCGCTCAAGCCATGTGGATCCAGTCGGGTTGTCCGCCAACACCACGTCCAGCGCTCCCTCTTCGGGAAAGCCCAGCACCACGTACGGGCCGAACATACTCGCATGAGCACCACGGGAGAACGGCAGTACCTGGATGGTCACATTGGAACGCTCCGAAGCATCCAGAAGGTGCTGCAGCTGCGCCTTCATCACCGGTGGCCCGCCGACTTGCTGGAGAAGTACGGCCTCCGACAGAACAGCCCAGAGCCGCAGAGGCGGGTCATCGGCC
>NZ_LOHS01000065.1 GCF_001642995.1 Streptomyces jeddahensis | reverse complement strand
GGCGCACGACTCAGTGGAGGAGGGCACCGTGACCGCTCATGCCGACGGACCGGCATGCACAGCGGGGGCGGCCTGCCTGACAGGTAACCGTATAGAAGGAGACATAGTGAACAGCAACAGCCACCAGGACGAGACCGGTGCGCTGTCCAAGGAAGCGATCAGGGCCGAGCTCGTGGCGCGGGCCGTCGCTCTGCAGCCGCTGCTGCGGGAGCAGGCAGCGCGCGGAGAGTCGGATCGCGTCCTGCCGGTTGAGGTCGTCGACGCCCTGGCCGCGGCCGGCGTCTTCCGTCTGCTGACTCCCAGGCGCTATGGCGGCTATGAGACCGACCTGCGGACGCTGACCGAAGTATCCGAGGCCCTCGGGGAGGGCGATGGCTCGGCGGCCTGGGTCGGGATGATCATTTCGGTGACCAACTGGCTAGCGTGTCTCTTCCCGGACAAGGCCCAGGAGGAGGTGTTCGGAACCGATCCGGATGCGCGCGTGACCGGTGTGGCGGCACCGACGGGCATGGGAGAGCGGGTGCCGGGGGGCTGGCGCGTCAGCGGAAAGTGGTCGTACAACTCGGGTGCGCCGCATGCCACCTGGGCCGCGGTCGGCGCACTGCTGAAGGACGAGAGCGGGGCAGTCGTGGACCAGGCCCTCGTTCTGATCCCAGCCTCCGAACTGACGGTCGAGGACACCTGGTACACCGCGGGCATGAAGGCGACCGCCAGTAACACCCTGATCGGGCGAGACGTATTCGTTCCCGAGCACCGTGTGCTGTCGGTTCCCGCGGCCGCGGAGGGCGCCTATCCGCGCGCGTCCCGGGAAGAGGCGCTGTACGGCTCGACGTTCGGGCCCATGCTGCTGCTCTGCCTGGTCGGACCGCTGCTCGGACTGGGCAGGGCAGCCATGCAGGCGGCGGTCGAGGCAGCCGCGCAGAAGCCGTTGTCATTCACCGTCCACAGCCGGCAGGCGGACTCGGTGGGCGTCCAGATACAGCTGGCCGAGGCCGCGCTGAAGCTGGAGACGGCCCGCCTGCACACCTACCGAGCCGTCGACGAGGTGGATAAGGCCCCAGCCTCAGGCGGCCCCCTCGATTACGCCGCACGCGCGCACGTGAGGGCCCGGGCCGGCTTTGCCGCACAGCAGGTACTCGAGGCGGTCAGCACCCTGCTGAACGTGCATGGCGCGTCCTCATTCGCCGACACCAGCCCCCTCCAGCGCATCTGGCGGGATGCAGGCGTCGCGGCGCGCCACGCCGGCCTGGTCCCGGCGGTCGGCCTGGAGGTCTACGGCAAGTCCCTTCTCGGCATCACCGATCGGGTGAGCCTGATGGTCTGAACCCATCCCCGCGGCTGTGCGCGCTCGGCACGGTGGGCAGGACGTTGTCGGTGACCTGCTCGGCACACGCTCCCGTCCGGTTCCTTAGGATGCCCGTATGGCTTCCACCACCCGACGACGCTCCAGTGCGGCCGACCGGCGGGCTGCCCTCGAAAAGCGGATCCTGTCCGTCATTGAGGAGTGTCTGCGCGGTGGTGTGACCTACACCGAGCTCAGCGTGGAAGATCGCACAGTCCGCGGGGATCTCCCGCTCGACCTTCTATCTGTACTTCCGTGACAAGGTCGACGTGCTGCTCCGGCTGAGCGGCTCCCTCAAGACCGAGAGTTATGCGATCGCGGCGGCCTGGCGGCCCACCGGCCCCGACGGCGGCCTCGACGGCCTGGCCCGTACCTACGAGCTCATCCTGCGGCACTACCGCGAGCATGCGGCCCTGCTCCCGGCGATCAACGGGGTTGCCGCGTACGACCCCTTGGTCCGCGAGGCGTGGACGGCCGACCAGGACCGCTTCATCGACAACCTCGTGACGGTGCTGAAGGAAGAGCAGCGGGCCGGCCGTACCCCGGCGGACATCGACCCCGAACTCGCGGCCAAGGTGATCGTCCAAGGAGGCGGTCAGGTCATCGCGCAGCAGGTGTCCAACAGCGACGGCAGCGACGACACCGTCGTCGCTCGCGAACTGGCGCGTGGCTACTGGTACGGCGTGTACCGCCGCCCCGGAAGTCCGACCACGGACTGACGACATCGCTGCCTCCACGGATTGAGCGGCCAACCCGAACCCGGGCCTCGGAAAGCGTGGCAGCGGATGTCCGGGACTCCGGGACGGGACACGGGCATCCGTGGCTCCATGCCCCGGTCGGCCGCACCTGACGCCACTGGGCCTCCACGCAGCGCGGCAAGCAGGCTTACGCATGGTGGCCCTCGCCGCTGCCTCGCGTGTGTCTCGAAACGGGCGCATTGGCCTGGTGGCCCGAACGGGCCACCAGACGGCCCGGAAACATGAGGAGCGGCGTCCCCGCCACACACCACGGGTGACGGGGAGCACCGGCTGTGGCGGGAAGTCCCGCCCTCGCCGTCAGCCGCGGCCCAGGATGACCTTGGTCTCCAGGTACTCCCGCATGCCGTCGGGACCCCACTCACGGCCGTTGCCCGACTCCTTGTATCCACCCCACGGGGCACTCCAGTCGAACTCGACGTTGTTGATGACGATGTACCCCGCGCGGATCTGGGAGGCCACCTCTTCGGCAGCCTTGAGGTTACGGCCGGTGACGTAGCCGGCCAGGCCGAACCGGACGTCATTGGCGATCTGGACCGCTTCCTCCACCGAGTCGTAGGCGATGATCGACATCACCGGGCCGAAGATCTCCTCCTGGGCGATGGTCATGTCGTTGCTGACCCCGGAGAACACTGTGGGCTTGGCGAAGTGCCCGTTCTCCAGGCCCTCCGGCTTGCCCAGGCCACCGGTGAGCAGCTGGGCGCCCTCGTCCAGACCGGACTGAATGTAACCCTGGACGGTCTGCCACTGGTCGTCGGAGATCAGCGGGCCCATGTCGACGCCCTCCGCACGCGGGTCACCGAGCCGCAGGGCCTCGACGCGCGGGAGCAGCAGGGACAGGAACTCCTCCAACCGCTCACGCGGCACCAGGGTCCGACTCGCCGCACTGCAGATCTGGCCGGTGTTGGCCATCAGCCAGGCCATCACCGTGTCGACGGCGATGTCCAGGTCGGCGTCCGGCATGAGCACATGCGGCGACTTACCGCCGAGCTCGGTGGTCACACGCTTGACGGTGGGGGCGGCGGCGGCTTGCACCTGGAGCGCGGCGTCGAGCGAGCCGGTGAAGGAGATGGTGGCGATGTCGGGGTGCGTTGAAAGCGCGTTTCCGATCACCGAGCCACGGCCGGTGACAAGGTTGAAGACACCGGCCGGGACGCCGGCGGCCTCCAGGATCTCGGCCAGCACGACACCCGAGGACGAGGCCAGCTGGGCCGGCTTGAGAACGACGGTGCAGCCTGCCGCCAGCGCCGAGGCGGTCTTGCCGGCGGGCTGAAGAGCAGGGAAGTTCCACGGAGTGATCAGGCCCGCCACGCCCATGGCTTCCTTGCGTATGTGGGTGGTGCCTCGATCCTCGGTGAACGCGAACGTCCGGAGCGCGTCTGCGGCGGCCCTGAACTGGACCTTCCCGGCAGCGACGTGCATGGAATGGGACAGCCACAGCGGGGAGCCCAGCTCGTCCGTGACCGCCCGGGCCATGTCCTCGGCCCTTCGCTCGTACTCGTCGGCAATCCGTTCCATCAGTTCGATGCGCTCTTCGCGGGTGGTCTGCGAGTAGGACACGAACGCTCGCTTGGCCGCGGCGACCGCCAGGTCGACATCGGCCGTACCGGCGAGTGCCACCCGACCGGACGCCTCACCGGTGGCGGGGTCGGTCAGCTCGGCGACTCCGCCGTCGACGGGCTCGCGCCAAACGCCGTCGATGTACAGCTTGGTGTGTTCACGCACGTCTTCTCCAGAAAAATTCATAATACTTCAGATATGTAGTAATGCAGCCAAATTGACCACTCGTGATGGACGTACCTTGTCGACAAATGCTCATCTTGGCTTCCCACGAGATGCGGAGGTTGGTGACAGAGGGTCAGATGGTTCTCATGAGAGGAACATCGACCAGACTTCGCATGCTGCAGCAGCTGACGGGCCGTACGGACTACGCTCTGGTCGGCGCAGGAACTCCCGTATCCGTCGCACCGGCCCCCGCATCGCGGCTGAGGTCTGTGCCGGCGCAGGTTCCTGTGAACCCGCCGACCGACAGGATCTGCCCGTCGAACCGCCTTTGGCAATGCGCGACCGGTCATGTCCCTTTGCGCGCAACACCGTTGCGCGGGAACAACGGCTGCGTCTGCGGCCGGCCGGGGGCCCTGGTGTACTTGGTCCTCGCCCCAGCCTTCTTCGAGCGGGCCTCTTATCAGGAGGTGGGGCAGACCCACAGATCCCACCCTGCGGACCCGCGGATTCTGCCCACACCTCACCCCATCAGGCGACCACGGAGCTGTTCAAAGAATCAGAGACTGCCCTGTGGGGAAGTGACTTGCCGATCGTGCATGCTGCGAGCCTGATGAACTCCCGGCATCACAGGTCACAAGGCACTTCCCCGTCCCGGGCCCCGATCACAGACAGCGATCACTCGGCGGACCCGGGATCAGAACGTGATGACGGCCCGCCCCACCATCTCGCCTGTCCGAATGCGGTCGATCGCGTCGTTCACGTCGTCAAAACGGATCTCGTGGACGGCGTGCTGGATCTTCCCCTGTTCGGCCAGCGCGATGACCTCGCTCAGGTCGTTGTAGTTCCCCCAGAACGACCCGTGGTACGTGTATTCACGGCCCACTAGCGGGAAGAGGGGGATGTCGATCCGGTCCCCGACAAGGCCGACCGACGCGTAGTGACCGCCGGTGGCGAGGAGCCCGAATCCGAGCTTGATCGTGGCCTCGGCGCCGACGACGTCGATGGCCGCGTCGACCTCGTCCCGGCCGGTGACCTCGCGGAGCTCGCCCCGGATGTCGTCGACGGACCGGCCGCCGATGTTGATGACGTGGTCCGCGCCGACCTTCTCCGCGAGCTTGAGCTTCTCCGGGTTACGGCCGAACGCGACGACGGTTGCCCCGCCGGCGAGCAGCTTGGCGTACTGCACGCCGTAGATGCCCAGGGCTCCCGCCCCCATCACCCCCACGACGCCGCCGGGGAAGAAGGCCCCGGCGTCGCGCAGCTTCTTGATGCCGCGGTACGGGGTCAAGCCGGCGTCGGTCAGGGGCGCCAGCTGCGTTGCCGTGAGGTTGGCCTCCGACTTCACCTTGATCACGTACGAGGCGGGGATGGGAACATACTCGGCGTAGCCGCCGTAAGGACCGAACCCGGGCCACGCGCCGTGAGGGCAGATGTGGGTGTCGCCGCGGTGGCAGAGGCGGCAGGTGCCGTCGCCTATTCCGCCCACGACAACCACCTGGTCGCCCACACGGAAGCCGCCGGCCTCGGCCGCGCTCCCGACCCGGGCGATCTCACCGGCGATCTCGTGGCCCGGCGTGACGGGGAACTCGGACGGGGCGTACTTGTCGAAGTAGCCGTCCACCAGCTGCACATCGGTACGGCACATGCCGCCGGCTCCGACCTTGATGAGCACCTGGTCGGGGGCGATGTCGGGAGTCGGTACCTCCTCAAGGACAAACGGCTGGTTGTACGCGTGCATTCGGGCTGCGCGCATTGTGCTCGGAATCGCGGTGTTAGACATGACTGTCTCCTTGCAGCATTGTGCAGTCTCGTGAGATCTGGTGAATGGCGCTGGATCGTCCGACCCACTGAGCGCCATCAGGCGGGGCACCGCAGAGCCGGAAGATCGACCCGCGGCACCCCGGGGGGCCTCGACTCCAGCCGCCAATCCGTGCGGCCCCCCAACGCATCGCTCGCCCGAGGTGAGAGGTGCGTGCCGCTTTCGTCGGCTGTGGGCTGAACCCGGGGAGAACCTGGCCTCGCCGGACATCAACCACTATTCCCGAGGCTGATGCCGGCGGCACCCGGGTTGCACACGGGGTGAGCCCCTGGGGTGCGAGAACGAAGACGTGGGCAAGGGCCGGGGATTGGTGCCGGCGGCCGACCCAACCGTCATGGGGCCGGCTGTCCATGGCCCCCCGACGTGGGCCGCGGGCCGTCTACCCGAGGCGCGCGCCATCGTGCTTCGATCTGACCGGCCGGCGGGTGATTCGCGTTCGGCCCCAGGGATTCGACCAGTGCGTAACCCGGGTTTGGTGCGACAAATCGGCGGAGCACTGTTGCAGAAATCCAGTCGAAGCAAAGGAGGGTCTGGCCATCGGCTCGTCGGCTGCCGGGACACTCGATGTCCGAGCCTAACTTTGTCTCGGTGAGGTGAGTGATCCATGAGTCGGCGTCTTCGAATACTCGCCCTTGCCAGGAAAAGAATTTAGCCCATTGCCACGACTTGCCGGACCGAAATGCATAATTGTTTTGACTGCTTTCAATGCTGCATGTGTTGTGCACGCCGAAACTGGAGAGGAAAGCAACGCGATGAGTATTCCTTCACTGCCTGACCAGGGCATGTGTCCGTTCGGTAAAGACATCACTGTGGCTCTGTTCGTGAAGATGATCCTGAGCTCGACCGAAGCGGTGCCGCTGCCGGCGCGCTTCGTGTATGACGCGTGCCAGCCGTACTCCGTGAGGCTTGAGTTCCCGCATCCCGACGGCGACGACGTGACCCGGTGGGTCTTCGCGCGAGAGCTTCTCGACGCGGGACTTCGCAGGAGAGTGGGAGAAGGCGACATTCGGATATGGCCGCCCTGCCGTTGCTGCGGAAGGGTGGATATACGGTTGCTGCTCTGCGGAACCACCGGTTCGGCGCTCGTGGCGGAACCTCGGCGTCCCCTCCAGGAGTGGCTTGAGCGTACCTGGGAGGCCGTTCCTCCTGGGAAGGAGAGCGCCTTGATCGACTGGGACTCGGCCTTTCAGGGCCTGTTCCCGTAGTAGCCCCCGTACCGGAGTGTGCACCGTCGTTCGTCTCCTCGAGCGCTCCGGGAGCCCGCCTGCCGAAGGCTGTCGTTCACTGAGCAGGTGCCGCAGATTCCGGTGCACGCACGCCTGACAACCCTGCTGGGCGAGGCGGCCGGCAACTCGCCTCCTATGCGGCTGGTCGATGATGGCGCAGTCCATCCTGGGCACCCGCACCGTCGAGTACCACCTGCACAAGGTTTTCACCAAGCTGGCGGCACCTCGCGGAACCGGCTCGGGAAGCTTGACCTGTGACCACATCGAGAGTGCCGATCCGAGGCTGCTCCCGCGCGTAGCACGGTTGTGGACACCACGGATGCGAGTGCGCGCAGGCCACAGGAACCTGTGATGCATGCCGTACGCACTCGCACCGCCCACCTGTCCGGACACGTCGGTCACCCTTGTAGCCGCAGCTCACCCAATGCGGCCGCTACACCGTGTGCGCCCAGGCTGGCGCCTGGCTCTCCTTGAGCATCTCTTCCACGGCCTTGGGCACCACGTTGCGGAACTCGCCGCTGTCGTTCGACGTGATGGTCAAGCCGCGCACGGCGGAGGCGGAACCGACGCATGTGGGCCACCAAGAGGGCGAGTCGCTGCCTTCTGGGCGGGTCTCAGTGCGTTCGTCGGGCTGAGCGGCTGGTGACGCCAGTGGGTGTTCTGGGGCGTAGCTGGGAATGCAAGCAGCTTGACGAACTGGTAGATGCTGTGCGCGGGGGTGAGAGCCGGGCACTGGTGCTACGGGGCGAGCCAGGGGTGGGCAAGACGACGTTGCTCGAATACCTGGTCGAGCGCGCTCGGGGATTCCGTATCGTCCGCATAACCGGCATTCAGTCCGAGCTGGAGTTGGCCTTCGCCGGTCTGCACCAGCTCTGCAGACCTATGATGAACAGGCTTCCCGACCTTCCCGCTGTCCAACGCGACGCGGTGAATGGAGCATTCGGGCTGGGATCGGAACGGGCTCCCGACGGCCATCTCGTCGCCCTGGGTGTCCTCAGCCTGCTGTCCGCAGTCGCCCGGGATCAGCCGTTGCTGTGCATCGTGGATGACGCGCAATGGCTCGACCGAGCATCCATGCAGGCGTTGGCGTTCGCCGGACGACGCCTGCTGGCTGAATCGGTGGCCATTGTCTTCGCGACCCGCGCGTTGGACGATGCGCTGCCGGGCACGGCCGATACTGCAGGTCTGCCCGATGTGCTGATCGAAGGACTGCCCGATCACGACGCGCGGGCGTTGCTGTGCTCCGTGCTTCCCGGCCCGTGGGACGAGCGCGTGCTCGGTCGTATCGTTGCCGAAACCCGCGGCATCCCGCTCGCGTTGCTGGAACTGCCGAAAACCTCGACTCTGGTGGACCTGGCCGGGGGCTACGGCCTGCCAAGCGCGCGACCGGTCGCGGATCGGATCCAGGCGGCTTTCTTGGAGAGGATCGCGGGGCTTCCACCAGAGGCGCGGCGTTTTCTGTTGGCTGCGGCAGCGGATCCGACGGGCGAACCGGCTTTGCTGTGGCTT
Organism: Streptomyces jeddahensis; assembly: GCF_001642995.1. GTDB lineage: Bacteria > Actinomycetota > Actinomycetes > Streptomycetales > Streptomycetaceae > Streptomyces > Streptomyces jeddahensis. The sequence continues at coordinate 9,490 of NZ_LOHS01000065.1, read as the reverse complement.
GTGGCCGAACAGCTCGGGATCGGCATCGACGCCTCCGCTCCTGCCGCGGCGGCAGGTCTGCTCACGATCGACGATCGAGTCAGGTTCGCTCATCCGATGGTCCGGTCGGCGGTCTACTGGGCGGCATCCGCTGAAGAGCGGCGCAGCACGCACCGCGCGCTCGCGAGAGTGATGGATCCAGCGGCGGATCCCGACCGCCGTGCCTGGCATGCGGCGCACGGTGCGTCCGGCCCCGACGAGGTCGTCGCAGCGGAACTCGAGCGTTCGGCCGAACGGGCGCGGACGCGCGGAGGAGGCGCCGCGGAAGCGGCCTTCATGGCACGCGCGGTGGAACTGACACTGGAACCGGGCCGCCGTCAGATGCGGGCGCTGGCCGCCGCGCGAGCGGCGTACGAGGCGGGAAGCCTCGACATCGCTTTGAAGTTGCTGTCCATCGTCGAAGCGGGCCCCCTCGACGAGCGCCGACGTGGTGCGGTCGACTTGATGCGCGCCCGGATCGCTTTCACCACGAACCGGGGTAGCGATGCTCCGGATCTGCTGCTCAAAGCGGCGAGTCAGCTCGCCTCCCACGACATGGCTCTCGCCCGGGAAACGTATCTCGAAGTCATTGGCGCGGCGTTCTTCGCCGGGCCCCGTGCCTACAGCACCGGACAGTACGAAGCGGCCAGGGCAGCGCGCTGCACACCGACCCCGCCCGCCCCCCGTCCGACCGATCTCCTGCTTGACGGGATGGCGGTACGGATCACCGAAGGTCATCCCGCCGCCGTTCCCAGCCTGCGCGCGGCTCTGCGGGCATTTCGCGATCCGAGCCTCTCCCCGGAGGATGGACTCCGCTGGCTCTGGCTGATCTGTGTGACCGCCGTGGGGCTGTGGGAGAAGGAAACGCTGTCCCACCTGGCTGCCCGTTATCTTCGGCTCGCCAGGGAAGCCGGACAGGTCGCAGCGCTTCCCTTGGCACTGACCATGCGCTGCGTAGTCCACGTACTCGACGGGGAATTGCCAGAGGCCGCCTCGCTGGCAGCCGAGGTGCAGACGATCTCCGACGCGGTCGGAACTGCAACTCCGCTCTACGCCGCACTCTTTGTCGCCGCCTGGCGGGGCCGCGAAGCGGAATGCGTCGATCTGAGCAGGCGCGCCAATGAGGGGGCCGCCCGCCGGGGCGAGGGCGTCGGACCGGTGGTCAGCGGGTGGGCAAACGCCGTGCTCTACAACAGCCTTGGCCGGTACGAGGAAGCCGCCGAGGCGGCGAATACTGCCAGCGGGGAATACCTCCAACTGGAAATGGGCATCCCGATCTGGTCCCTCGTCGAGTACATCGAGGCATCCGCCCGAGGCGGGGCACCCGGCCGTGCCCTTGTCGCCCTGCACCGCCTCATCGAAGTGACTCAGCCAAGCGGCACGGACTGGGCTCTGGGCATCGAGGCCCGCTCCCGTGCTCTCCTCAGCGAAGAGACAGAGGCTGAAAGCCACTACCTGAAAGCGATCGATCGCCTCGGCCGTACCAGTATCCGTGGAGAGCTCGCCCGCGCCCACCTCCTCTACGGTGAGTGGCTACGCCGCAAGCGACGCCGTCAAGCTGCCCGCGAGCAGCTGCGCATCGCACACGAACTCTTTGTCGGGATGGGCATGGAGGGTTTCGCCCAGCGAGCCGCACGCGAACTGGCTGCCACCGGAGAAAACATTCGAAAGCACACGGACAACAACAGGAACGAACTCACGGCCCAGGAGGCCCAGATCGCCAGACTTGTTCGCGAAGGCCTCACCAATCCCGAAATCGGAACCCAGCTTTTCATCAGCCCGCGCACGGTCGAATGGCACGTGCGCAATATCTTCGTGAAGCTCGGAGTCACTTCACGCAGAGAGCTGCGCGTGCAAGCAGCGACACGCAGTTGAACAACGAGGCAATCCTCCTTCGGTCAGGCAGTGGGGAACGAGTCCAGGAACCTGCGGCCAGGCCTCAATGCCTCCGCAACGCAAACCGTGTCGCGGGCTGTCGACGCGCACTCACACAGCCCTATATCGCCGGTTGCGGCCGGGGCTGGCCATGAGCGCAGCCATGCCTGTGTCATGTCGGCACATCGGCGTCGTCCGTGTCGGTCCTGCCGCCCTCGCCCGAGCCGGTGGCACGCCGGCCGCGCTGGCCTGCACTCCCCGGCCGGCAGCCTGCCCAGCCATGCCGCCACCGCCGGCGCTCACTCCGTCGTGCGCAGCGGGGTGAGGTCGGGCGGGTAGCCCTTGGCACGGAGCCAGGTGTCGAGGGCAAGGGCGACGATGTCGCCGTGGGGAACGTCGTGGTCGGCGTTGTAACGGCGGATACGTCGCTGGAGTTGTAGGATGTCGGGAACGGCGTAGTTGAGCTGTCCGCGTTTGGTGTGGCGGTTGCCGATGATCGTAAGAGTGTCTGGATGCGGACTAAGTGCATCGTCGGCGGGCTCGGACTGGGCTTCGAGTGCATCGGCTATGTCGCGTAGCTGTCGGGCGTGGTGGGTGAGGTCGGGCACGAACGTTGCTCCGGTTGGTCCGGCTAGGCGGCTAGTTAGCCGCCTATTGGGCTACTGAAATAGTCGGCGGACGGGGTGGCCGCGCACTTGGCGACCACCCTCCGCCCGTGTGCCGCGCGGCGTGTCAGAAGCCGCGGGCGCTGAGCCACTCGTCCAGCGCAACAGAGACAATGTCGCCGATGGGCAGGTGATCGAGTTCGTTGTCCAGAGCGAATCGCTTGATCCGACTCTTCAGCTTCAACGCAGCGGGAACCGACGAGTCGAGGCTCTCCCGCGCGATGATGCGCTGGTTGAGAATGACGGCGACCTCGGGTACGTCCTTGGGACGGCCGGAACCGTGCGTACATCGTCCCCTCGCTGGGAGCCTCCTGCGATCGAGCGTTCTGTTCCTGGTGAGATCTCGGACCATCGGCCTTCACCGGGAACGCCGTACCGCCCGAGACTGGAGGGACTGCCGGGCGAACCGCGACCTCGGCGGCCGGGCCAGCGCCGGGAGGAGGAGATGTGACGTGGGACGGCTCGTGCTGCGAGCCGTGTTCCCTCGGCTGCGTGGTCTGGATCGCAGGTGGGGCAGGCTCGGTAGCCCGGGCCCCAGGCGGCACTTGTCGCTCCACCGTTTCCGTGGCGTCTTGCATCTTGGGGGCGACGACGGCCGATTGCTGACCGGTGCCACTCTGCTCGACCTCCACGCCCGGCTGGGCCTGGGTCTGTGCCACTTCGGGCACCGCCTCGGCCTGGCCCCGCGCCGATGCCTCGGCGGGAACGGCGGAAGGTGCGGGCTGAGTCTGCGGCTCGCTGGCAGGGGACGGCCTTTGCCCTGGGCAGCGGCCTGTTCGGCGGCGTACTGCTCGGGGGTGAGCTCGGCGGCCGGGGGAGGGGGCGGCGGGGTCGCCTTCTTGGCCCCGCCCAGGGTGCGGCCGGCGCGTCGGGCCGGGGGTTTCATACGCTCGCTCATGCCGTGAGCTCCTTCATCAGTTCGGCGTACTCGCTCAGCTCGGTCGGGACCTCGCCGAAGGCCTCCATGTAGTGCACCCAGGAGTGGATGACGGTCTCGGCGAGGGGGAACGGCTCGTCGCGGTCCGGGCCGATGCCCTCGCCGTGGGCGGGCTCCAGCAACTTGTCCTTCGCGGTGCGGGGCAGGCTGGTGCGGTCGTCGGCCTTCACGAGGACCACGTGGGCGGTCACGTCGCGGGTGTTGCGGGCGGCGGCGCGCTCGGCCTCGTCGAAGGTGGCCACGAGCTTGCGGCGCTCGATCTTGGTGGGGGCGACCGGCACGATCAGCCGGTTCGCTTCGGTAACAGCCTCGTGGAAGATGCGGGCACTGCCGCCGCCGGCATCGATGACGATCGCGCCGAACTCGGACCGCTTCTCACGGATGTACTCGGCGATGTCATCGAACGGGTACCGCTCGATGACCAGGGTGGCGGGGATCTCGAAGCCCTCGGCCTGGGCGACCTTGAACCAGTCGTAGGCGGACTGGCTGGTGGCGTCGGCGTCCAGCAGCAGCGTCGGCAGCTCCAGGACGACGGCGTAGTAGAGGGCGATGAACCAGGCCGAGGTGGTCTTTCCGGTGCCGCCCTTGAGCATGCCGACGACGATCACGAAGGCGTCCCAGGCTGGCGGGAGTGGCTGGCCACGGAGTTGGAGAGGCCCGGAGAGGGCGGGGGGTTTCGTGCTGTCCGGGGGTTTGCTGGAGGTGATGACGACCGGCCGGGGGGATTCGGTTCGCGAAGTGGCGTAGGGGCGGGTGGTGTGCCGGGGCGGGCTGTCACGGTCTGGGTACGGGGCGCTCGTCTCCCCGCCGGGCGCGGGCCGGGGAGGTCAGTATCTGGGGGTGTGAGCTTGGAGGGCTTCTCGAAACCGAGTGTGGTTTCGAGAAGCCCTCTCAGTCCTGGGCGGTGGTGTCAGCCGAGGTGCCACTGCTGGTTGCTGCCGCCGTTGCAGTCCCACAGTGCGACCGTTGCTCCGTTGGCGGTGGAGGCACCGGTCACATCCAGGCACAGGCCTGACTGGACACCGGTGATGGTGCCGTTGGAGTTGAGGTTCCATTGCTGGTTGGTGCCGCCGTTGCAGTCCCATATCGCGACTTTGGCGCCGGCCGTGGTGCCGGTCGCGTCGAGGCACTTCGCACCGCCGTAGACGGTGAGCTGCTTGGTCGACGTGCTGGTCCAGGTCTGGTTCGTCTGGCCGTTGCAGTCCCAGATCTGCGTCTGGGTGCCATTGGTCTGCGAAAAGCCGGGCACGTCCAGGCACTTGCCCGAACCGGTGGCGTGGATCGGACCTGTGGTGGTCCCGCCGGTCCCGCCGGAGCCGTCGAGTCCGAAGAAGGTGATGGCCCGGGCCGCCATACCGCTTTCGGGCAGGCTGTGCCCGACACCCTGGAAGCTGTTCGCCTCGACCGGTGCCTGCGCGCCGGTGGAGCCGTAGCGGGTGCGGGTCCAGTTGGACTGCGGGGAGTCGGTGAAGACCGGGGTCTGGCTCACCCCGAGCACATTCGTCCACTGCTTGATCTCTTCACCGAAGTTCGGGTAGCGCAGCGCTTCGTCCTCGGTGCCGTGCCACAGCTGCATTCGCGGCCGGGGGCCGGTGTACCCCGGGTAGGCGTTCCGGACGAGGTCGCCCCACTCCTGCGGGGTCTTGCTGATCTGGCCGGTGGCGCAGGCAGTGTTCCAGCCGGAGCCGTCGGTGGTGGCGAAGCAGCCGAACGGCACGCCCATGAACGCCGCACCGGCCTTGAACAGGTCGGGGTATGCGCCGAGCATGACGTTGGTCGTCATCGCGCCGGACGAGGCGCCGGTGACGTAGACCCGGCCGGCGTCGGCGTTCATGTTCTGCACGGTGTATCGGACCATCGAGGCGATGCTCGAGGGGTCACTGCCCCCGTCGTGCTTGAGCGCCTGGGGCGAGGAGACGTCGAAGCACTGCCCGCTGACGTTCGCGTCCGGGTAGACGACGATGAACCCGTACTGGTCGGCCAGGCGGGCGAACTCCGTGTTGGAGTAGAAGGCGGGCCCCGTGCCGGTGCAGTAGTGCACCGCCACCACCACCGCCGGGCGTGCCGGAGCGCTGTCGGGCTTGTAGACGTACATCCGCAGGTTTCCGGGGTTACTGCCGAAGTTGGTCACCTCGGTCAGTGACGCGGCCGACGCGGTGGTGGCAGAGGTGCCGGTCAGTCCGAGCGCCGCGATCAGCGGCGCAATCCCCATCAGCAGGGCCACCAGTACATCTTTGACGCTTCTCTCCTTGGACTTCCGGGACATGACGCTGGCCTTTCTGGAATCCGGCGCGGCCGGGGCGATGCTCCCGGCCGGCCCGCCGAACCGGAGTGGAAGGCACGGCGGTTGCTGTGGTCAGGGGGCGTCCGAAGATCCTCAAGAGGAGGAAGTGACACCGGATGGTGAAGCGCTTCGACGCTCCCATTGCCTGGGTTTGGTGTCAATGCCTGGGAAGCAAGGCTGCGTTGTCTTCGTTCCTCTTGTTTCGCCAGAGAGTTCTCATTAACTTGAGTCGCCAAGTGAAGCGCTTCGACACTTCGGTGCGGGGCTACCGGCCATGTGACGACGTACGACACCCCGCAACCGCCCGCCAGGGGTCCCGGCGGGCGGAACCCATACCTCTCCTCGAGGACTTCGCATCCCGCTACGCCGCCCACCCCCCGGTCATCGGGTTCGGGTGGCACCTAGGCGATGTCCGTGTGCCGGTCGAGTCGAAGACCAACCTCTCGTATCCATCGCAAAGGAGAACGTCATGCGACGACGCACGTTCATCGCCTCCCTCGGCGCGGCCGCGGTCGCGGCCGGTGCTCTGCCCGTCCCGGCCTTCGCCAAGGCCGATCCGGGAGGCAAGGGCACCTACACCTGGAAGAACGTCGTCGTCAACTGCGGCGGCTTCGTTCCCGGCATCATCTTCAACGAGACCGAGCCGAACCTGATCTACGCCCGCACCGACGTCGCCGGTGCCTTCCGGTGGCAGGAGGAGTCCCGTACCTGGAAGCCGCTGTTGGACTGGGTCGGCCGCGACAAATGGGGCTACCAGTACGTGGTCTCGATGGCCACCGACCCGGTCGAAACCAACCGCGTCTATGCCGCGGTCGGCGCCTACACCACCGACTGGGACCCCAACAACGGCGCCGTCCTCTACTCCGACGACTACGGCGAGACCTGGGGCATCGCACCGCTGCCGTTCAAGCAGGGCGGCAACATGCCCGGCCGCGGCATGGGCGAGCGCCTGGTCGTCAACCCGGCCGACAACGCACAGCTGTACCTGGGCACCCCCAGCGGGAACGGCCTGTGGCGCTCGACCGACTACGGCCGCACCTGGGCCGCGGTCGAGAACTTCCCCAACCCCGGCAACTTCGTCGTCGACCCCACCAACGACTACCTCGCCGACAACCAGGGGGTGATCTGGATCGACTTCGACCAGATCCGCGGCGACATCTACGTGGGCGTGGCCGATCCGGACGACCCGCTCTATGTGTCCAAAGACGGCGGAGCCACCTGGCAGCCCGTCCCCGGCGCGGCCGAAGCGCTCGGCGAGGTCGACGGGAACCCAACCATCCCCAAGCAGTCCGCTGTGGACAACACGAACGGGTACCTCTACATCGTCACCGGCTGGGACCCCGGCCCCTACAACGGCGCACCCGCCTCGGGCAACGGCGGCCAGATCTGGCGGCTGGAGACCAGGACCGGCCAATGGACCGACATAACCCCCGCGTACAACCCCAGAGGCCCGATCCCCGGTTTCGGCGGTCTGACCATCGACCGCCAGAACCCCCGCACGCTCATGGCGGCCACGTGCAACAACTGGTACCCCGACGAGATCCTCTACCGCTCCACCGACTCCGGCCAGACCTGGCAGACCAGCTGGGACTACGCCGAAGGCACCGAGCGCACCGACCGCTTCGTCATGGACAACACCGGCACGCCGTGGCTGGACTGGGGCGGCGTCGACCAGGGGCCCGCATACGCGGTCAAGCACGGGTGGATGATCGACGGCCTGGCGATCGACCCGCACAACTCCGACCGCATCATGTGGGGCACCGGCGCCACCATCTGGGGCACCGAGGACCTGACGCGGTGGGACGCCCAAGGCGAGCTGATCGGCAAGAACGAGGCCGGCGAGCGGATCGCGCTGCCCGTCGAGCGGTTCACGGTCGGGGTGCGGGCCGAGGGCGTGGAAATGACCTGGGTCCGCGACCTAGCCGCCCTCGGCGGCACCCTCGTCTCCGCCATGGGCGACGTCAGCGGCTTCGTCCACACCGACCTCGACCGGGCCGAGGAGATGGTCCACCCCGGCTGGGCCGGCACCAGTCTCGACTACGCCCAGTCCGACCCGGACATCATCGTGGGCAGCGGCGACGTGGGCAGCGACACGTCAGGCCACGTCATCGTCTCCACCGACCGCGGCAAGACCTGGCGGGCCGCGACGCGACTCGGAGGCCTCCCGGGCAACGACCACGGCGGCGTCGTCGCGATCACCGCCAACGCCTCCGCGCTCCTGTGGTCGCCCAGCAACACCGACGTCACCCCGGTCTACAGCACCGACCTGGGCGAGACGTGGAACCCGGTCCGGGGACTCCCGGCAGGTGCCAGGATCCGATCCGACCGCGTCAACCCGTCCGTCCTGTACGCCTTCTCCCGCGGCACGTTCTACCGAAGCACCGACGGGGGCGCGACGTTCTCCGATACCGGAGCGACCGGTCTGCCCGCCGAAGGCGTCGACGACTTCAGGGTCGCCCCCGGCCACAAGGGCCACATCTGGCTCGCCGGCCGCAGCGACAAGGACGACGTCGAGACGGGCCTGTGGCGTTCCAAGGACGGCGGCACAACCTGGAAGCGCATCCGCACGATCGACTTGGCGATCTCGGTCGGCTTCGGCAAGTCCGCCAAACGATCCGGCTACCCGGCGATCTACATCTCAGCCACGGTCGAAGGCCAGGACGGCATCTTCCGCTCGACCGACGGCGGCGAATCCTGGATCCGCATCAACGACGACGACCACCAGTGGGGCTTCGCCGGGTCCGCCATCACCGGCGACCCGCTCATCTACGGCCGCGTCTACCTCAGCGCCCGCGGCATAATCTACGGCGACATCGCTTCCTAATGCTGTTGTCAAACGGCTGTGGTGAACCGCTCCGGGTCTGATGGAGGCTCTGACCCGCCACGGGAGCGCCTGGCCGGTGACTGCGGCGATGGGTTCGAAGTGCCGGTCCCCGTGCGGGAGGGCAGCCCCCGCAGCTTGGCCTGCTGTCGGGGGGACTGCCCTCTTCCGGTCGGGCGTCTGCCGGCGCGGGCAGGGGTGGCGGGTTACGTGAGCGTGGTCCACCTCTGGTTGTTCTGGCCATGGTGGTGCCCTGGTTGGAGGCGCCCAGGCACTTGTCGCCGTAGACGCGGATCTCGCCTCCGGCCCAGGTGGTCCAGAGCTGGTTGGCGACGGTGTGGCAGTCCCAGATCAGCGTCGTCGTCCCGGCCGCGGTGGAGGCACGGTCCACGTCCAGGCGGCGGCCGGACCCGGTACCGCGCAGGCGTGCGGTGGTGGAGGACAGCGGGCTGCCGCCGGTCATCTTGAACACGGCGACACCGCGCGTCGGGACGCTCGCCGAGATCAGGCCGGAGGTGCTGGACGTGCCGCCGGTCCACAGGTCGGTGAGGGTGAACGAGCCGCCGGTGAGGGCGACTTGGGCGGCCGTGGCGGTGATGGTCGTGGTGCTCCCTCCCCGGTTGAACAGGCCCCGGCGACCGAGCCGTCCGACAGGGGCTTGGCGAACACTTCGGTGGCGCCGTCGTCGCGCACCCTGCGTCCGCCCGCGCCCAGCGAGTCCTGGTTCACCGCCAGCAGACGGGGGTTGCGCAGGATCGCGCTCATGTCGGCGGACATGGTGCGGATGTCGTTGCCGGCCATGAGCGGGGCACCCATCAGCGCCCACCGCTCCGGCAGCACCAGTCGTACTTGAGGTAGTCCACGCCCCAGGAGGCGAACGTGGCGGCGTC
>NZ_LOHS01000064.1 GCF_001642995.1 Streptomyces jeddahensis | reverse complement strand
GTCGTGGCTGGTCGCGCAGTTCCCCGCGCCCCTTCGGGGCGCTGCCGAACCGCAGCACGCCGCGGGGCGGAGCCCGGTTCCGGCGATCATCGCGTGGCACGCTTGATGCCTCGTCGTCGAGAGCGGTCGGAGCGGCTCCGTGGATCAGTTGGCCCTGCTGTTCTTGCTGTTGCTCGGGGCCGTGGTGAGCGTGCCGTTCGGGGACCGGCTCGGGCTGCCCGCGCCCGTACTGATGACGCTCGGCGGAATCGTTTTGGCACTGGTGCCCAGCGTGCCGAATGTCGACATTCCGCCGGAGCTGATCCTGCCCGCCGTGCTGCCGCCGCTGCTCTACGCCTCCGCACAGCGCACCTCCTGGCGGCAGTTCGCGGCCAACAAACGCCCCATCTTCCTGCTGGCCGTGGCCCTCGTGTTCGTGACCACGGCGGCCGTCGCCGCCGTCGCCCATGCCATCGTGCCGGGCCTGCCCATCGCTGCCGCCGTCGCGCTCGGCGCGCTCGTCGCCCCGCCCGACCCGGTCGCGGCGACCGCCGTCGCAGGCCAACTGGGTCTGCCGCGCCGCATGGTGTCGATCCTGGAGGGCGAAGGGCTGTTCAACGACGTGACGGCCATCGTGCTCTACCACGTCGCCATCACCGCGGCCGTCAGCGGTTCCTTCTCGCTGCCGCACGCCGCACTCGAACTGGTGCTCTCCGCCGTCGTCGCCGTCGTCGTCGGCCTTGCGCTCGGCTGGGCCGCCAACAAGCTCATGGGCCTCCTCGGCGACGCCACGCTCCAGGTCGGCCTGACCCTGCTGGTGCCGTTCGTCTCGTACGTCCTCGCCGAGGAGCTTCACGGCTCCGGCGTCCTCGCCGTCCTCACCACGGCCCTGTTCCTTGCCGAATACGCCCTCGACGCCGACGACGTGCTCACCCGCCTCAGCGGGCGCACCTTCTGGAACGTCGTCGACACCCTGGTCACCGGGGCGGCGTTCGGCCTGGTCGGGCTCGAACTGCACAACGCCGTCGGCACCGCGTCGGGCCGATGGGGCGAGATGCTCGGCTGGGCCGCCGCGATCGTCGGCGTCGTGATCCTCGTACGACTGCTGTGGCTGCTGCCGGCGACATGGCTCACCAATCGGCTGCACATGCGCCGCCGCGACGACGAGGACATCCCCGTCAGCCTGCGCGAGACGGTCGTCATGTGGTGGGCCGGAATGCGCGGCGTGGCGTCCGTCGCCCTGGCCCTCGCCATTCCACAGCAGATGAACGACGGTTCGCCCTTCCCGGACCGCGACGAGATCGTGTTCATCGCGTTCGGCGTCATCATGGCCACCCTTGTCCTGCAGGGACTCAGCCTGCCCTGGCTGGTCGGGAAGCTCGGGGTGGAGGCGGACACCGAGGCCGAGAAGGCCCTCGAGAAGAAGCTGGCGGTGCGCGCGGCCCACGCCGCCCGCCAGCGGCTGAAGGAGATCCGGGACGTCGAGGAGCTGCCCGAGGAGGTGACCGAACAGCTCCTGCGCCGCGCGCTCGACATCGGACTGCGGATCAGCCCCGACATCGGCGACGAGGAACGGCGCGAGGCACAGGCCCACCGCGTGGAGCGGATCAGACGCATCCGGCGCATCCAGGGCGAGATGCTCTCCGCCGCGCGCCACGAGGTGCTCTCCGCGCGCAGCGAGCCGGGCGCCGATCCGGAGATCGTCGACCGCGTGCTGCGCCACCTGGACGTGCGCAGCCTGAGGTGAGACGGCGCGCCCACGGAGACCGGCACCCGTGTGAACTGTCGGGTGAACCCGCCCACTTGGCCCACCAGGCCGCGGGTGACACAGAATCCCGAGGTAACGTCGCCGCATGACGCGGAACGTGGTGATCAGCGGTGGCGGTACGGGTATCGGGCTCGCGGCGGCGCTCGCCTTCGCGGCGGACGCGGACCAGGTGCTGCTGCTCGGGCGCCGCGCCGAGGTGCTGGAGAAGGCCGGGGTGCCGGGCGCCCTGACGTACGCCGCCGACCTGACCAAAGTCGAGGACGTGCGCGGAGTCGCGGAATTCGTGGCGGCCGAGCTCGGCACCGTGGACGTGCTGATCCACAGTGCCGGTGGCAGCGGGCTGCTGGAACCCGGGCCCGGGACCGAGGCCGGGGACGATCCACTGGCCGCCGTCGCGCACGCCTGGACCGTGGCCTTCCGTCTGAACACGCTCACCGCGGCCCTGCTCACGGAGGCACTCAGCGACCGGCTCGCCTCGCCCGGCGGCCGGGTGCTGTTCCTCAGCTCCATCGCCGCCTACCGCGGCTCGGGCTCGGGCGCCTACGCGGCGTCCAAGGCCGCCCTCCACCCGTACGCCTTCGATCTGGCCCGCAGGCTCGGGCCGCGGGGCATCACGGTCAATGTCGTCGCCCCCGGCTACATCGAGGACACCGACTTCTTCGGGGACCGCATGACCGAGGAGCGGCGGCAGCAGTTGATCGCCGAGACCTCCACCGGGCGGGCCGGGACGCCGGGGGACGTCGCCGCCACGCTGCACTGGCTGGCGTCGCCGTCCGCCAGTCACATCACCGCGCAGGTGGTGCAGGTCAACGGCGGTGCGGAGCGCGGGCACTGACCGTCCCGCCCCCCGGCTGGTCCTGGTCGGCCTTCGACGGGGCCCCTGGCCCCCGGACCTGGTGCGGGATGGCCGGCGGCAGTGAGGCCTGGGCGGTGGTGACGCGCGGTAGTGCGTACGGGTGTTCCTCCGTCAGCCAGCGGATCAGCTGCTCCCGCACGGTGACCCGCACCGTCCAGATGTCGTCCGGGTCCTTCGCCGTGACCAGGGCCCGTACCTCCATGGTGGTGGGTGTGGTGTCCGTCACGTCCAGGCCCCAGGCGCGGCCGTCCCACGCGGGGCAGGCGCGCACGATCTCCGCGAGCTTCTCGCGCATCTCGGGCACCGGAGCGCGGTGGTCCAGGTGGAAGAAGACCGTGCCGGTCATCTGGGCGCCGCCGCGCGACCAGTTCTCGAACGGCTTGCTGGTGAAGTACGACACCGGCATCGTGATCCGCCGCTCGTCCCAGGTCCGTACGGTCAGGAACGTCAGCGTGATCTCGTCGACCGTGCCCCACTCGCCGTCCACGACGACCGTGTCGCCGAGCCGCACCATGTCGCCGAACGCGATCTGCAGCCCCGCGAAGAGATTGCCCAGCGTGGACTGCGCGGCGATACCGGCGACGATGCCGAGGATGCCCGCCGAGGCGAGCAGCGAGGCCCCCGCCGTGCGCATCGCCGGGAACGTCAGCAGCATCGCGGCGGCAGCCACCACACCGACGACGGCGGAGACCACGCGCTGGATGAGCGTCACCTGCGTACGCACCCTGCGGACCCGCGCGGGATCGCGGCGCGCCGCGGCGTACCGGGCGTACGAGGACTCAACCACCGCCGCCGCGATACGGATCACCAGCCAGGCTGTGGAGCCGATGAGGACCAGGCTCAGGACACGGCCGATCGCCGCCGCATGGTCCTCGGCGATCCTCGCTTGCTCGTACGACCCTCGCAGCAGCCCCGTGCACAGCACGACCTGCAGCGGAAGGCGGCAGCGGCGCAGCAGCCCCCACAGGGGGGTCTCGTTGTGCCGGTCGTCGGCCCGGCGCAGAAGCCGGTCCACCACCCATCCGACGAGGAAGGTGAGCACGACCGAGCCACCGATGACGATCAGCGGACGCAGTACGTTGTCCATGCTTCGACCGTAACCAGTCCCGGCGCCCCCTGAACATGCCGCCTGAGCTGGCACCATGGGCCCATGAACATCATGCTGTTCCACTCGACGTACGGGCTCCGGCCAGCGGTGCGCGCCGCCGCGGACCGGCTGCGCGAGGCAGGGCACGAGGTGTGGACGCCCGATCTCTTCGAGGGCCGCACCTTCGACGACGTCGAGGAGGCAAGGGACTTCAAGGACGAGATTGGCAAGGACGAGCTGCTCAAGCGCGCCGTGCTGGCCTCCGCGCCGTACTCGGAGCGGGGCCTGGTGTACGCGGGGTTCTCGCTCGGAGCCGCCCTGGCCCAGACCCTGGCGCTCGGCGACGAGAAGGCGCGCGGCCTGCTGCTTCTGCACGGCACGTCCGACATCGCCGAGAACGCGTCAGCGGAGGACCTGCCCGTCCAGTTGCACGTCGCCGAGCCCGATCCGTTCGAAACGGACGACTGGCTGAGCGCCTGGTACCTGCGGATGCGCAAGACCGGCGCCGATGTGGAGATCTACCGGTACGCCGGGGCCGGGCACCTCTACACCGACCCCGACCTGCCGGACTACGACGCGGAGGCCGCGGAGTCGACGTGGCGGACCGCGCTGGGGTTCCTGGACAGCTTGTAGTCGCTCCGCCCCCGATTCCCGTTGCTCCGCACCCGATTCCGCGGATCCGCCCCGGAACAGCGAGGCTCAGCGCACCGGCGCGTAGACCCGCTCGACCTTCTGCGTGCCGCTGAGCGTGCGGTACGAACGCTCCCAGGACGCCGTCGCCTGGGGATCGGTGCGGTCGGAGAGCACGTAGTAGTCCATCTGGGAGCGCTCGGCGGTGACATCGAGGACCCCGTAGCCGTGGGAGTCCATGTCCAGCCACTTCACATGGCGGTTGGCGCCCTTGATCGCGGCCTCGGCGGCCAGCGACACCGTGTTCGGCGCGACGTGCAGGATGTCGTCGAGGTTGTCCGAGGTCACGGACGTCACCACGAACTCCGTGGCCGCCGACGCCGAGAGGGGATACGTCGACGCCTTCACCGGCACGTCGTTCGCCCAGGCCATGTGGATGTCGCCGGTCAGGAAGACGGTGTTGGTGATGCCGTTGTCCCGCAGATGCGCGATGAGCTCCCTGCGGTCGTCCGTGTAGCCGTCCCACTGGTCGACGTTGACCGCCAGGCCCTCCTTGGGCAGGCCGAGCAGCTCTGCCAGCGGGCCGAGCAGATCGGCCGGCAGCGAGCCGAAGGCGACGGGCGAGATCATCACCGACGTACCGACGAGCCGCCAGGAGGTGTCCGACGACGCCAGGCCCGACTTCAGCCAGTCGAGCTGGGCGCGGCCGGTGATCGTGCGGTCCGCGTCGTCCACGTCGCCGTTGCCGATCGTCGACTGCTGGGAGCGGAAGGAGCGCAGGTCCAGCAGGTGCAGATCGGCCAGCCTGCCGAAGCGGAGCCTGCGGTAGACGGTGCCCTCGGTGGACGGGCGCACCGGCATCCACTCGAAGTACGCCCGCTTGGCGGCGGCCTGCCGCTCGGCCCAGTCGCCCTCGGTCTCCGGCGTGTGGTTCTGGGCGCCGCCCGACCAGGCGTCGTTGGCGAACTCGTGGTCGTCCCAGATCGCGATGACGGGATGGGCGGCGTGCAGCGCCTGCAGATCCGGGTCGGTCTTGTAGCGGCCGTGCCGGGTGCGGTAGTCGGCGAGCGTGACGATCTCGTGCTGCGGCTCGTGCGTCCGGACGCCGTACTGGGCCGCCGGGTACTCGCCGGTCTTGTACTCGTAGATGTAGTCGCCGAGATGCAGCACTGCGTCCAGGTCGGCGCGGCCGGCAAGGTGGCGGTAGGCGGAGAACCAGCCCGCCTCCCAGTTGGAGCAGGACACGACGCCGAACCGGACGCCGGAGGCGGCGGCGTCGTACGCGGGTGCGGTGCGCGTCCGGCCCACGGGGGAGACGGCGTCGCCCGCGCGGAAGCGGAAGTAATAGACGCTCGCCTGGCGCAAGCCCCTTACATCGGCCTTGACCGTGTGGTCGGAGCCGGCCGTCGCGATGGTCGTGCCCCGGCCCACCACCGTGGTGAACCCCTTGTCCTCGGCTATCTCCCACCTCACCTCGGTGTCCGGGCCCTTGCCGGACCCGGGCACGGCCTCGGGAACCGGGGTGACCCGGGTCCACAGCAGCACGCCGTCGGGCAGCGGATCGCCGGAGGCGACGCCGTGCAGAAAGGCGGGGCCGTCGGCGGCCAGGGCCTCGGGGGCCGCGGCGAGCGGGGCGAGAGCGGCGGTGGCGGCCGCGGCCTTTACGACGGTACGGCGGCGCGGCGCACGGGAGTTGGGGGAGTCCGGAGAGCAATCCAGGGAGCTGAGTCGTCTGGTCACGGCCGATCAGATTACTGATCGGTATGAACGCAGAGCGGGCGAACTCGAAAAGTTCGCCCGCTCTTCCGCCGTGCTTACGGCGATTTTTGCTCAACCACCGGGTCGGCACCGGGATTTTCACCCGGCGATTTCCACCTGGGTGCGGCCACCTGGGTGCGACTGCTCAGCCCTTAAGCGTGCTGTCCGCTCAGGCCTTGAGCGCGTTGTCGATCGCCGTGTTGAACTCGGCGACGGTCATCGGCGCGTTCTGGCCGTCGGAGCCCGTGAGCTTCTTGCCGTCCATGACCAGGCCCGGCGTTCCGGTGATCCCATCCTTGTTCTTGTCGAAGACCTCGGACATGTCCAGCGCCCACTTGTCGAAGGTGCCGTCCTTCACGTCCTTCTGGAACTCCGTGTTGTTCTTGAGCGCGCCCACGGTGTTCGCGATCTTGATCAGGTAGGAGTCGTCCTTGAACTTGTCCTCGGTCTCCTCGGGGTGGTACTTGGCCGAGTAGAGCGCGGTCTTGTAGTCCAGGAAGGCTTCGGGGCTGACGTTGAGGGCGGCCCCGAGCGCGCTGAGCGCGTTCTTCGAGCCCTCGCCCTGGAGGTTGCGGTCGAGGAACGTGGCGCCGATGAACTGGAGCTTGTACTTGCCGTCCTCGACGTCCTTGTGCACCGTCGGGCCGACGGTCTGCTCGAAGCTGGCGCAGACGGGGCAGCGCGGGTCCTCGTACAGCTTGAGGGTCTTCTTCGCCGTGTCCTTGCCGATGATCACGGTGGTGCCGTTCGTGCCGGACGTGTTCGCCGGCTTGACCAGCTTGTCGTCCTTGGCGGCCTCCCAGTAGGAGGGCTTGTTGGCCTGTACGAGGGCGTAGCCGACGCCCCCGGCTATCGCGAGGACGGCGACGGCGGAGCCGGCGACGATGAGCTGCCGCCTCACCTTGTCCTTCTTGGCCTGCCGCTCGCGCTCGGCGCGCAGCCGCTCGCGGGCCGCCGTCTTCGCCGCCTGGCTGTTCCTCTTGCTCATGGTGGTGTTTCTCCGTGTGATGACGTGATGGCGTGACTGCGTACGTCGTGGTACGTCCTGCGTACGCGGGGACTGGGGGGACCGGCCGCTCTGCTCTGACCGCTCTGATCAGACGAGAGCAGGCGAGCGCGGCGGTCCGCGTCGTCCCACGGAGTGGACCAGCAGGCGCGTGCGCGCGGTACGCACCCGGCGCGCGGGCCGCGCCCGGCGGCGCCCCGGTGCCGGACGCGCGGTCACGGCGGCGACAGCGATCAGCAGCGGCCGGAACGTGCACGCCGCCACCGCCCGCAGCAGCTGCTCCAGTGCCCGCTCACCGCGCCGCAGCCACGCGGCCGCCAGCAGGCCGACGCCGACATGGGCGCCGAGCAGCAGCCACGCGGTGGCGGGGTCGGCGTGCGCCAGCAGCGCTGAGGCCCGGCCGGGGTCCCCGCCGGCCACCTGCGCCAGCGGGGTGCCCACGTCGCCGCCGCCGCACAGCAGGTCGAGGCCGACCGAGCGCAGCGGGCCTGCGACCGGGCCGCCCGCCCTGCCGTAGCAGACGTGCTGGCCCGCGGCGAACACCGTGTCGGCGGTCAGCTCCAGCGGGATCAGGAGCGCGGCGATCCGTCCGTACCCGCGCTCACGGCCTGCGAGCGCATAGGCCACGGCGAAGACGGCGGCGGCGATGACGGCGACGGTGGCCAGCGGCAGGGGGGTCCGGGACAGCAGGACATGCGACGCGACGGAGAGCATCACGACGAGTGCCGTGAAGACCACCGCGCGCACGGCTCTGAGCTGGGTCCCGGATATGACGTCCATTGCGCAGGAGTGTGCCATGGGAACGGATAAGCGACCCTTAAAGGGTCCCTGTGAGAGTCCCGACGGCCTCGGAAACGGCTACAGACCGGGAATCCGGCCGTTGCGGAACAGGTCGACGAAGATCTGGTGGTCCGCACGCGCGCGTGCCCCGTAGCTGTGCGCGAAGTCGACCAGCAGGGGCGCGAAGCCCTCCTCGTCGGCGGCGATCGCCGCGTCGATGGCGCGCTCCGTGGAGAAGGGGACCAGGGACTCGCCGGACTGGTCGTCGGCGGCCGAGTGCATCGTGGCCGTGGCCCGGCCCAGGTCGGCGACCACCGCGGCGATCTCCTCCGGGTCGTCGATGTCGGACCAGTCCAGGTCGACCGCGTACGGCGAGACCTCGGCGACCAGCTGTCCTGCGCCGTCCAACTCGGTCCAGCCGAGCCACGGGTCGGCGTGCGCCTGCAGGGCGCGCTGCGAGATCACCGTGCGGTGGCCCTCGTGCTGGAAGTACTCGCGGATCGCCTGGTCGGTGATGTGCCGCGAGACGGCCGGGGTCTGGGCCTGCTTGATGTAGATCACGACATCGTTCTCGAGGGCGTCGCTGTTGCCCTCGAGGAGGATGTTGTACGACGGCAGCCCGGCGGAGCCGATGCCGATGCCGCGGCGGCCGACGACGTCCTTCACGCGGTACGAGTCGGGGCGCGACAGGGACGACTCCGGCAGCGTCTCCAGGTAGCCGTCGAAGGCGGCCAGCACCTTGTAGCGGGTGGCCGCGTCCAGCTCGAGCGAGCCGCCGCCCGGCGCGAAGCGGCGCTCGAAGTCGCGGATCTCGGTCATCGAGTCGAGCAGCCCGAAGCGGGTGAGGGAGCGGGCGTCGCGCAGCGCGTCCAGGAGGGGGCCCTCGGCAGTGTCCAGCGTGAACGGCGGCACCTCGTCGCTCTTGGCGCCGGTTGCCAGGGCGCGGATGCGCTCGCGGTAGGCCGCCGCGAAGACCTGCACCAGTTCGGTGATCTGCTCGTCGCTCAGCGCCTTCGCGTACCCGGTCAGCGCCAGCGAGGCGGCCAGGCGCTTGAGGTCCCAGGTGAACGGGCCCACGTAGGCCTCGTCGAAGTCGTTGACGTTGAAGATCAGGCGGCCCGTGGAGTCCATGTAGGTGCCGAAGTTCTCCGCGTGCAGGTCGCCGTGGATCCACACGCGCGCGGTGCGGTCGTCCAGGTACGGGCCGCCGTGCTTCTCGGCTTCCAGGTCGTGGTAGAAGAGGCAGGCCGTGCCGCGGTAGAAGGCGAAGGCGGACGCCGCCATCTTCCGGAACTTCACGCGGAACGCCGCGGGATCGGCGGCCAGCAGCTCGCCGAAGGCGGTCTCGAAGACGGCAAGGATCTCGTCGCCGCGCTGCTCGGCGCTGGGCTGCGGGACCGACATCGCTGGGTGCCTCCTGGTACGGCTGGTGTCCGTGGTGTCTGGGGGACGGCGTTCCGTCCCCTTCCAACGGACGACAGTACGCGGGAGTGCCCGGCCTGTGGCCGCTGCGGCGATACGCGGGCGTGCCAGGAGGATGAACTGCTGGCGTGCCCTGCGTGTGTCTCGCTGCGGCACGCGCGCGTGCCCGGTCGCGGGGCTCGGATCGCGGCGCTCGTGTCCGTGGAGTGCCCTCGCCTGTCGGTGCCCGGGCATAGACTTCGAGGCTGTCCCCGGACTGTCGCCCACCCGTCACCCGACCACCACCCCTGATCGAGGCGCTTTGCGCCGCCGTAACATCGCCCTGGAGGCCAGACCGTGTCGAAGCCGCCGTTCACGCACCTGCACGTGCACACCCAGTACTCGCTGCTGGACGGTGCGGCGCGGCTCAAGGACATGTTCAACGCGTGCAACGAGATGGGCATGACCCATATCGCCATGTCCGACCACGGCAACCTCCACGGCGCGTACGACTTCTTCCACTCCGCGAAGAAGGCCGGAGTCGTCCCGATCATCGGGATCGAGGCGTATGTCGCGCCGGAGTCCCGGCGCAACAAGCGCAAGATCCAGTGGGGCCAGCCGCACCAGAAGAAGGACGACGTGTCCGGTTCGGGTGGTTACACCCACAAGACGATCTGGGCGGCGAACGCGACCGGTCTGCACAACCTCTTCCGGCTCTCCTCCGACGCGTACAAGGAGGGCTGGCTCCAGAAGTGGCCGCGTATGGACAAGGAGACCATCTCCCAGTGGTCGGAGGGGCTCATCGCGTCCACCGGCTGCCCGTCGGGCGAGCTCCAGACCCGGCTGCGCCTCGGCCAGTTCGACGAGGCCCTGAAGTCGGCCGCCGAGTACCAGGACATCTTCGGCAAGGACCGGTACTTCCTGGAGCTGATGGACCACGGCATCGAGATCGAGCGCCGGGTCCGGGACGGTCTGCTGGAGATCGGCAAGAAGCTGGGCATCCCGCCGCTGGTCACCAACGACTCGCACTACACGTACGCGCACGAGGCGGGCGCACACGACGCGCTGCTGTGCATCCAGACCGGCAAGAACCTCTCCGACCCGGACCGCTTCAAGTTCGACGGCACCGGCTACTACCTGAAGTCGACCGAGGAGATGTACGCCATCGACTCCTCGGACGCCTGGCAGGAGGGCTGCCGCAACACGTTGCTGGTCGCGGAGCAGGTCGACACCACCGGGATGTTCGAGAAGCGCGACCTGATGCCCAAGTTCGACATCCCGGAGGGCTACACCGAGGTCACGTGGTTCCAGGAGGAGGTGCGTCGTGGCATGGCGCGCCGCTTCCCCGGAGGCATCCCCGAGGACCGCCAGAAGCTGGTGGAGTACGAGATGGACGTCATCATCCAGATGGGGTTCCCGGGCTACTTCCTCGTGGTCGCCGACTTCATCATGTGGGCCAAGAACAACGGCATCGCGGTGGGCCCGGGCCGTGGTTCGGCGGCCGGCTCGATCGTGGCGTACGCGCTGGGCATCACCGACCTCGACCCGGTCCCGCACGGCCTGATCTTCGAGCGGTTCCTGAACCCCGAGCGCGTGTCGATGCCCGACGTCGACATCGACTTCGACGAGCGTCGGCGCGTCGAAGTGATCAGGTATGTGACGGAGAAGTACGGCGCCGACAAGGTCGCCATGATCGGTACGTACGGCACCATCAAGGCCAAGAACGCGATCAAGGACTCCGCGCGCGTCCTGGGCTACCCGTACGCGATGGGCGACCGCCTCACCAAGGCCATGCCCGCCGACGTCCTCGGCAAGGGCATCCCGCTCTCCGGCATCACCGACCCGAACCACCCCCGGTACTCGGAGGCGGCCGAGATCCGCGGGATGTACGAGAACGAGCCGGACGTGAAGAAGGTCATCGACACCGCAAAGGGCGTCGAGGGCCTGGTCCGGCAGATGGGCGTGCACGCGGCCGGCGTGATCATGTCCAGCGAGACCATTACCGACCATGTCCCGGTGTGGGTGAGGCACACCGACGGCGTGACGATCACACAGTGGGACTACCCGAGCTGTGAGTCGCTCGGCCTGCTGAAGATGGACTTCCTGGGCCTGCGCAACCTCACGATCATGGACGACGCCGTCAAGATGGTGAAGTCCAACAAGGGCATCGACATCGATCTGCTGAGCCTCCCGCTCGACGATCCGACGACGTTCGAGCTGCTCCAGCGCGGCGACACCCTCGGCGTCTTCCAGTTCGACGGCGGGCCCATGCGCTCACTGCTGCGCCTGATGAAGCCCGACAACTTCGAAGACATCTCCGCCGTGTCGGCCCTGTACCGGCCGGGCCCGATGGGCATGAACTCCCATACGAACTACGCGCTGCGCAAGAACGGGCAGCAGGAGATCACGCCGATCCACCCCGAGCTGGAGGCGCCGCTCAAGGAGGTCCTGGACGTCACCTACGGCCTGATCGTCTATCAGGAGCAGGTGCAGAAGGCCGCCCAGATCATCGCCGGCTACTCGCTCGGCGAGGCCGACATCCTCCGCCGCGTGATGGGCAAGAAGAAGCCCGAGGAGCTGGAGAAGAACTTCGTCATCTTCCAGGAGGGCGCGCGGAAGAACGGCTACAGCGACGCGGCGATCCAGGCGCTGTGGGACGTGCTGGTCCCCTTCGCCGGATACGCGTTCAACAAGGCGCACTCCGCGGCGTACGGCCTCGTGTCGTACTGGACCGCGTATCTGAAGGCGAACCACCCCGCCGAGTACATGGCGGCGCTGCTCACGTCCGTCAAGGACGACAAGGACAAGTCGGCCGTCTATCTCAACGAGTGCCGCCGCATGGGCATCAAGGTGCTGCCGCCCAATGTGAACGAGTCCGAGCACAACTTCGCCGCGCAGGGCGACGACGTGATCCTCTTCGGCCTCTCCGCGGTGCGCAACGTCGGCACCAACGTGGTCGAGTCGATCATCCGCTGCCGCAAGGCCAAGGGGAAGTACACGTCGTTCCCCGACTACCTCGACAAGGTCGAGGCGGTCGTCTGCAACAAGCGCACCACCGAATCGCTCATCAAGGCAGGCGCGTTCGACACCCTCGGGCACACCCGCAAGGGCCTCACCGCGCAGTACGATCCGATGATCGACAACGTGGTGGCGGTCAAACGCAAGGAGGCCGAGGGGCAGTTCGACCTCTTCGGTGGCATGGACGAGGGCACCGACGAGCCCGGGTTCGGGCTCGACGTCACCTTCTCCGAGGAGGAGTGGGACAAGACGTACCTGCTGGCCCAGGAGCGCGAGATGCTCGGCCTCTACGTCTCCGACCACCCGCTCTTCGGGATCGAGCACATCCTGTCCGACAAGACCGACGCGGCCATCTCCCAGCTCACCGGCGGCGAGCACGCCGACGGCGCAGTGGTCACCATCGGCGGCATCATCTCCGGCCTGCAGCGCAAGATGACCAAGCAGGGCAACGCCTGGGCGATCGCGACCGTGGAGGACCTCGCCGGCTCCATCGAGTGCATGTTCTTCCCGGCCACGTACCAGCTGGTGTCCACCCAACTCGTCGAGGACGCCGTCGTGTTCGTCAAGGGACGCCTCGACAAGCGTGAGGACGTGCCGCGGCTGGTCGCCATGGAGCTGATGGTCCCGGACCTGTCCAACGCGGGCTCCAACGCCCCGGTGGTCATCACCATTCCGACCACGCGCGTGACCCCGCCGATGGTCAGCCGCCTCGGCGAGATCCTCAGCCACCACAAGGGCAACAGCGAGGTGCGGATCAAGCTGCAGGGCGCCCACAAGACGACGGTGCTGCGGCTCGACCGGCACCGGGTCCAGCCGGACCCCGCGCTCTTCGGCGACTTGAAGGTGCTGCTGGGCCCGTCCTGCCTGGCGGGCTGAGGACAGGCACGCCGGCGCAACGACAGTCGAGGGGCGCACCCGCCTTTGGGTGCGCCCCTCGTGGCGTACCTACGGCCGCGTGAGCCTTATGGAAAGGCGTCAGTTGTGGCCGAAGCGACGCTGCTGCTTACGGGCAACATCAGCAGGGTTGCCCTGGGGTATCTCCGAGTGCGCTTCGGTCGCGACCGATTTCGCCTCCTGCGCCGCCTGTTCGGGCTGCGAAGCGCGTCCCTGCTGGGCACCCTGCTTGCGGTTCTTGTTCTTGGCCATGGTGATCAGCCTCCTGTGGGGGATCTAGGGGCCAGGGCCGGGACCAGATTCACATACGATGACAAGCAGCGCATTTCAGAGAATTACCGTGCGTAATAAGGGATGCAGGGAACCGATCCGCCGATACGCCACGCCGAAGATCGAGTTCGGGCCGTTAACACCCGTATGGTCGGGCAGACTCGAAGGAAACCCGAAGCACACCCGCACTCGTCGGTACGTGCGGGCCTCCGAAGACCCTTGAGGGAAACCTCGAGGAAATGCCCAGGGAAAGAGGGTGGATCGCGTGGACCGCTGCGTCGTCCTGGTGGACGCCGGATATCTGCTGGGGGCCGCCGCGAGTCTCCTCGCCGGGGAGCCGTCCCGGTCCCGGATCACCGTCGACCACGCCGCCCTCATCCAGGGGCTGCGCGACCGCGCCGAGTCGGATACGGAGCGGCCGCTGCTGCGCATCTACTGGTTCGACGGCGCCCCCGACCGCGTACCGCAGCCGGAGCACCGCAGGCTGCGCGTGATGCCGCGGGTGACCGTCCGGCTCGGTGCTCTGACCCGCAGCGACGGGCGCTGGGCGCAGAAGGGCGTCGACGCCGCGATGCACGCCGAGCTCACCGAACTGGCGCGCAACCGGGCCTGCTCCGATGTGGTGCTCGTGACCGGCGACGGCGATCTGCTGCCCGGCATGATGGCGGCGAAGGAACACGGGGTCGCCGTGCACCTGTGGGCTGTGCAGG
The DNA here is from genome assembly GCF_001642995.1 of Streptomyces jeddahensis. Lineage (GTDB taxonomy): Bacteria > Actinomycetota > Actinomycetes > Streptomycetales > Streptomycetaceae > Streptomyces > Streptomyces jeddahensis. The sequence goes on along the minus strand of NZ_LOHS01000064.1, from coordinate 33,471 downwards.
CCGCCGGAAGCGACTACAACCAGTCCGAGGACCTCGTCGCCGAGGCCGACGAGCGGCGCGTCCTCGATCGGGCCTGGATCACCAAGGCCGTACGGGCCAAGGAGCTCGGCGGGATCTGCACGACGCCGCCCGCGCCGCGACCCGAGATCGCCGCGATCCTCTCCGCGCCGCTGCCCGAGTCCGCACTCGCCGCCGCGACCGAGCGGCCCGACGGCGAGCCGTCCGGTGTGCAGCACCCGCCCGCGGCCCGTACGGGCAACGGGACGGGCGAACGCGGCCCGGCGGCCGCCCCCAAGGGGGTTCCCACGCCGAAGGACCTGGCCGCCCTGCGCGGCCCCGGCACGCAGGCGGCACAGCATCCCGCCGGCGCGACGCTGCGCTGGTCGTCCGACAGGGGCTGGGTCGACCGCACCGGGATCGCCGAGCCCCCGGAGGCCGCATCGCTGCCGACGCTCGCGCAGCTCACGACCGCCGAGCAGGGGTGGGCCGACCGCGAGGAGGACATCACGACGGTGGGGGGCGATCCCTACGAGGTGGGGGAGGTCTTCGCCCGGCGCTGGATGGAGCGGCTGCCGGATCAGGGGCATGTGCAGCGGCTGTCCGCCATGTATCCGCGGATTCCGCACCGGATCGACGGGGAGCTGCTGCGGTACGCGGCGCGGTTCGGGCTGCTCGCCCATAAGGATGACCAGATCGATGAGCATGATCGGTATGCGATTCGGGCGGGGTTCTGGCGGGAGGTCGGGGTGCGGACCGCTGCGGAGCATGCTCCCGCGGGGGATTGAGTCTCTGGGTGCCCTCGTGTGTCGGGGTGCCCGGCGTCGGGGTGCCCGGGGGTACGACGGTGTGCCCTGCGTCGGAGGGTCCGCCTGTGCCCACCCGTTCCGCCCCAGCGGAACGATTGCCCACAGGCGGGGGGGCGGCGCGCGGAGCGACTGCCCGCAGGCGGCGCAGGCTCGGGCCCCGGCGCAACCGCCGGGGGCTCGACCACGTAGGCTCGTCCTTCGTGAGTACGCGCACCGCACTGTCAGGACACGGTATCGATGTCGTGTGTGCCGTGCGGGGCCTGGTGAAGACGTATCCCGCGACGCGCGGGCGGCGGGGGGTGCCCGCTACGGCCGAGGTGCGGGCCACCGACGACGTCGACCTCGACATCCGGCGCGGTGAGATCTTCGGGCTGCTCGGGCCGAACGGTGCCGGCAAATCCACCCTCGTACGCCAGCTGACCGGTCTGATGCGGCCCGACGCCGGAAGCATCGGCATCCTCGGGCACGACATCGTGCGCCACCCCGAGCGGGCTGCGCGGATCCTCGCCTACCTCGGGCAGGAGTCCACCGCCCTGGACGAGCTGACGGTGTCGCTGGCCGCCGAGACCACCGGGCGGCTGCGCGGACTCGACGTCCGGCGTGCGCGGGCCGAGCGGGACGCCGTGCTGGACGAGCTCGGGCTCGGCCCCATCGCCGCGCGGCCGCTGAAGAAACTCTCCGGAGGGCAGCGCCGCCTCGCCTGCTTCGCCGCCGCGCTCGTCGGCGAGCGCCCCCTCCTCGTACTCGACGAGCCGACGACCGGCATGGACCCCGTGGCGCGCCGCGCCGTCTGGGGGGCCGTCGACCGGCGCCGCGCCGAGCGCGGCACGACCGTGCTGCTCGTCACCCACAACGTCATCGAGGCCGAAACGGTCCTCGACCGGGTCGCGGTCCTCGACCGCGGCCGCGTCATCGCCTGCGACACCCCCGCGGGGCTGAAGGAGAAGGTCGCCGGGGCGGTACGGGTGGAGCTCGTGTGGCGGGAGCAGGCGCCGCTCGACGTGCCGGAGGTCGCCGCGCTGCGCGGCTCCGCCGTCGAGTCCGGCCGCCGCTGGACGCTGCGTCTGGCCCCGGACGAGGCCCGTGCCGCGGTCGCCGCGGTGACCGGCGGCGCCGCCTTCGCGGCCCTCGACGACTTCACGCTCGCCACGCCGAGCCTGGAGGACGTCTACCTCGCCCTCGGCGGCAGCGAGAACAGCGTGAAGGGCCTGGTGAAGTCATGACCCCCGCCCACGGTGCGACCTCGGCCCTGACCTCGGTCGCCGACGCACATGGCGCGTGCGGGCGCGTCCACGGCCCGGACAGGAGTGGTGTGCGATGAGTGCCGTGCCCTTGGAGGCCCCCGTTCACGCGGGCGGCGGTGGCGCCGGCGGCGGAGAGGCCGTCCACGGTGCCGCCGTGCTCGCACCCCGCGCCCGCCTGTTCCCCGCGCTCGCGGCCGTATACAGAGCGCAGCTCTCCCGGGCGCGGGTCGCCCGCATCCCGCTGCTGTTCGTGGCCACGTTCCAGTCCATCGGAATCATGATCCTGATGCGGGGCGTCGTCGACGGCGGGGGAGAGGCGCGGGCCGTCGTGGCCGGGTCGTCCGTCCTGGTCGTCGCGTTCGTCGCACTGAACCTGCTCGCCCAGTACTTCGGGCAGCTCAGGGCGGACGGCGGGCTCGACCACTACGCCACGCTGCCGGTGCCGCCCGCCGCCGTCGTCCTGGGCGCCGCGGCCGCGTACGCCTCCTTCACCGTGCCGGGCACGGTCGTCACGGCCGTCGTCGGCTGCACCCTCTTCCAGCTGCCGCTCGCGCACCTGTGGGTGCTGGTCGCGGTGATCCCGCTCGCGGGCGCCGCACTCGCCGGGCTCGGCGCCGCCCTCGGGCTGCTCGCGCCGCGGCCCGAACTCGCCACGCTGCTCGGCCAGCTCGGCATGTCCGCCGCGCTGCTGCTCGGCGTGCTGCCGCCGGACCGGCTGCCGTCCGTCGTGCAGTACGCGCGTGACCTGCTGCCCTCCACGTACGGCGTGGAGGCTTTCGCACGCACCTTCGGGCCGCACCCCGACTGGGCCGCCGTGCTCCTCGACCTCGCCGTGTGCGCGGCCGTCGGCGTCGTGTCCCTGACCGTGGCCACCATGGCGTACCGTCGGGCCGCCGTCCGATGACGCGTCCCGCGGCGGGGACTGGCACGATGTCAGGGTGACCGCACCGCTGACACCACCGCCGCATCAACCGCCCGCGCACGGCCCCTGGCAGTCCCCGGCTGCCGGACCCTCGGGACCCGCCGGTCCCGCTGGAGGAGGTGCGGTGCCGCCTGTCGCGTATGCATACGACGAGGACGGGCCCGGCATGAAGACCGAACTGCGGCAGGCCGCCGTGATCACGGTCGCGGTGGCCGTCGGCGGTGTCCTGCTGGGGCTGCTGTGGCTCTGGCTGGCGCCGCGCGTCCCGCTGGTCGCGGACGACAGCGCCGTCTATCTGAAGGACACCGAGGGTGAGCAGGCCATCGGTGTCGACGGCACCTTCACCCTTCTGGCGCTCGCCTTCGGCGCGGTCAGCGGGCTCGTCGTCTTCCTGATACGCAGGCGCGGCGGCATCCCGCTGGTCGTCGGGCTCGCCCTGGGCGGGCTGCTCGGGTCGGTGCTGGCCTGGCGGCTCGGGGTCTGGCTGGGGCCGGCGCAAGATGTAGTGGCGCATGCCAAGGCGGTGGGGAAGGGGGTCACGTTTGATGCGCCGCTGAAGCTGAATGCCAAGGGGGCCCTGCTGGCCTGGCCTGTGGCGGCCATGGCCGTGCATCTCGGGTTGACCGCGTTGTTCGGGCCGCGGGATCCCGAGCCGTACCCGGGCCCGTACGGGGGCGCCGCCGGGGCCTGAGGGGGCACCGCCGTCGTGGTGTTGTGCCCACCCTCCCCCAGCTACCGCTGGGAGGTGCCCCCAGCCCTGCGGAACGCCTGCCCACAACGGTAAGAACGCGTTATGCGCGGCCGATCGGCGCCAGTACCGCGTCCGTCAGCTTCGTCAGGTCGGACGGGGCCAGTTCGATTTCCAGGCCTCGGCGGCCTGCCGAGACGCAGATCGTTTCGTGCTTCTCCGCGGATGCGTCGAGTACGGTGCGCAGCTTCTTGCGCTGGCCGAGGGGTGAGATGCCGCCGCGTACGTAGCCGGTGGTGCGCTCGGCTGCCGCCGGGTCGGCCATCGCGGCGCGCTTGCCCGACACCGCCGACGCCAGCGCCTTGAGGTCGAGCGAGCCGGAGACCGGCACGACGGCGACCGTGAGTTCGCCGTCGACCTCGGCGACCAGCGTCTTGAACACCCGCTCCGGTGACACACCCATGGCCTCGGCCGCCTCCTCGCCGTACGAGGGGTGCGCCGGGTCGTGCTCGTACGCATGCACCGTGAACGACGTGCCCGCGGCGGTGAGGGCCACGGTCGCAGGGGTCCCCCCGGACTGGTTCTGTTTCTTCGACTTCTTCGCCATCCGGCTTCTCGCTTCTCCCCTGCGGCAGTTGGACCTGTGTCGTCGGTCAGTTGAGGCTGGTCGGCGCGCGGGTCAGCTCCGTGGCGGGCAGCGACGGCAGATTGCGGATGATCGCCGTCTCGGTGCGCAGCAGCCTCAGCTCGTCGCGCAGCCGCGACGACGTGTCCGGCGCCTGCAGCAGCCGCTGCTTCGTCGGGGTGTCGAGCATCGCGGCCGCGGCCACCAGGTACGACACGACCGACGGCTCGTCGGGCAGTTCCGCGCCCGTCGACAGCGACCGCTCGCGCGCCCCGGCCAGCCGCTTCTGGTACGTGCGGAAGGCGCGCAGCACGCCGTCGGCGAGAGCGCCCGCCTCGTCGCCCGGCTCCTCCGGAAGCTCCTCGAGCTCCGCGGTCAGAAACGCCCCGGAGGCGTCGACCGAGCGCAGCCGGACCCGGGTGGTGCCGGTCGCCAGCACCTCGAACGTGCCGTCCTCACGCTCCCGTATGGTCGCCGCGTCCGCGATGCAGCCGACGCCGTGGAACGCCTTCAGCGGGTCGTCGCCGAAGCCCGCGGCGGGGCCGCGTTCGGGCCGCGCCGTCTGGTCGGGCAGGCCGGGCGCGCTGGGCGCCACCTCGTGGCCGTCGCGGATCGCGACGACGGCGAACCTGCGCGGTTCGTCCTCGGGCGTCTTGAGCAGCTCGCGCATCATGGCGCGATAGCGCTCCTCGAAGATGTTCAGCGGCAGGACGAGCCCCGGGAACAGCACCGAGTTCAGGGGGAAGAGCGGGAGCCGGACGGTGGTCACGACGTAAAAGACTAATGGTCGCCGCCTGCTATCGGCCGCCGGTGTCCTCAGCCACGCGGCGGGCGCGCAGCGGCATGGCCGAGGCGACCTCGATGCGAACGCCGTCGCGCAGTTCCAGGAACTGGCCCAGCGGATCGTCCGAGACCCGGTCCCAGGGGAACGAGGTCGCGTACGGCCCGGTCAGCCGCAGCTGCTCCAGGGCATCGGTCCAGCGCTCGAGCCGGACGAGGACGTAGACGAGGAGGTTGCGGACCTCCGCCGGCCAGGGGTCCGCGGCCGCGTACTCGGACGACAGGGCGATCGCGAGGTCGGCGGCGGCGTCGAGACGCTCGCGCGGCACCAGCCGGGCGAAACCCGCCGGGCCGCCGCCCGGGTCGCTCGTCAGATACGCGAAGGCGGCGCGTGCGGGAAGCGCCTGCACCAGGGAGCCCGGGAGTGCGTCCTGGGCGGCGCGCTCGGCGAAGTCGAAGCACTCGCGGTGCGAGCCGTACCAGGCGGCCGACAGGTACTTGAGCGCTGCCACATGGCAGCCGTAGTGGTGCGGCGAGCGGCGCACCGCCTCCGTCCACAGCTCCTCGAAGACGGTGTGCGGGGCGTTGGTGCCGCGGGCGTGGTCCAGGGCGATGCGCCACGGCACCGGGTCGCGGGGGTCGCCGTCCGCGGCCGCCGCGATCAGCGGGCTCACCTCGCGCAGCAGCTCGGCGCGGGCCGGGGACTCCCAGCCGCGGACGACGGCCAGCTGTGCCTTCACCAGCAGGGCGTCCGGGTCGTGCGGGGCGGCGAACTGCCAGTACGCGAACCACTCGGGGCGGGACTGCGCGAAGCCCGCCAGACGCATCACGTACCGGTCGCGGTTCTCCCATTCGGCGGACTCGCGCGTGGCGGCGAGGAGCTTGGCGGCTAGGTCGTACTCGCCCCGGCCCGCGGCGACGAGAGCGGGCGCGAGGCGGTCGTCGGGCGCGTCGAGGAGCACCTCGTCGTCGGGGGGAAGTCCCGCGGCGAGGCGCGGGGTGTGCCTGGCCATCCGCGCGGCGCGGAACAGGGCATCCAGCAGGGCCATGGGTGGGGGCTCGCCCTCCTGGGGTCGCTCGATTGATGGTTGCGGTGGAGAGACCGCTGAACTGCAGAGATGGTTGCCTGCGCGAGATAACGGTTCAGCAATCTGCGCGGCTGTCGCGTGACGGTTCAGCCTCTGCGCAGTAGTCGCGTGACGGTTCAGCTTCTGCGCAGCAGCCGCGTCGCCCCCGCCGCCACCGTCGTCGCCAGGATCCAGCCCACGATGATCAGCCCCGCTGCGGCCCACTGCCAGCCGCCGTGCAGTTTCCAGTAGCCGTCCTGGCCGAGATCGATGACGGGCAGCAGCAGGTCCAGCGCGAACAGCGAGGCGTTCCACTCGGGGTGCTCGCCGCCGCCCTTGAGAGGCGGGTGGTCGGCGTGCGAGAAGGCCACCGCGCTCACCGCCCACAGCACGGTCATCCACACGGCGGCCCGCCCCGGCCGGTATCCGTAGGCGACCGTCCAGTCCTGCACGTATCCCCACAGCTTCGCCGCGAGCGGCAGCGTCTCGCGGCGGCGGCGCTGCTTGGCCAGCAGCACCTCGCGGGCGTCGGCGTCCTCACCGCTGTTGCGCAGCACGGTCGCCAGCCGCTCGTACGGCTCCGGGTTGTACTCGGGGGTCGCCGCGGCCAGCCAGTCCAGTCTGCGGGCCAGTGGGAAGCTGCGGCGGGGCACCAGGTTCTCGTATGCGAAGCCGCCCATGGCGAGGCCGCCGGGCCCGGGCCAACTCTCCGCCATGTCCATGAGGTTGACGATCCTCGCCCCCGACAGCACGACCCGGCCCCGCTCCGGCCGCCGGCCGAGGAAGCGCAGCTCGGGCGTCTGGATGCGGCGCAGCGACAGCTCCTGGTCGTGCTCCATGACGAAGCTCGCCTGCTCCAGATCGACGGCGTCGCCGAACCGCCCGTCATCGAGCCGGATTCCGCCCAGGCACTCGAAGTGCTGGACCCGGGTGCCGCGGGCCGGCGTCGTGCCGCTGGTCAGCACCGGATTGCCGAGGCCCGCGGGGGTCAGGTAGAGGGAGCGCTCCACCGTCAGCTGGGGGGCGTTCAGCGCCCTGCGCCCCTCGGGGTTGGCCAGCCGGCTGCCGCGCAGGCTCAGCGAGACGCCGATCTTCGCGCCGCGCAGGCTGAGCTCGCCGTGCGCCTGGAGCATCTCGGCCTGCAGGTCCTGACCCACGGTCAGGCCGTCCGCCATGATGGAGCGCCCACGCCGGTCCCGGTGCACGACCGCCTGGTTGAGCAGCAGGTCCGTGCCGATCTGGGCGTCCGTGAGCCGTATCCCCTTGTGGAAACGGCACCGCGGCAGATGCAGATCGCCCTCCGTGTGCACCCGGGCCGCCTCGAGCCGGGGGATCGAGCAATCGACGAGCCGGACCGTGGTGAAGCGGGCCTCCGGCAGCAGGATCTCCTTCTCGAACCGGCACGCCTTCATCTCGACATACGGGACGACCGTGCCGCCCGCGAGATCCAGCAGGTCCGTGATCTGCACCCCGACCAGCTTCAGCGCGGAGACCCGGCCGGGCAGCGCGGGCGGCCCGTCGAGCAGCAGCCAGCACACGATCCGCGCCCGCACACTGCGCTCCGGGCCCCATGCCGGGCCGCCGTGCGGATCGTCCACCGCCTGGTCGCCGCTGCTGAGGTCGTAGACCGTGCCGCTGCGGAACGCCTGCCACATCCCGCGCTCGACCTCTGTCAGCGCCTCAGGTGGCTCGCCCGTGCCCGTGGTGTCGACCACGTCTCTTCTTCCTCCCCGTATGCCCGTCGCCACATCTACTCGTGGGTTCGTACCACCGGTCATGCCCGCTGGGTGACCGGCTGAACGCGCGGAGTGGCGATTTCGTGTGCGGACACGGAGGGTCTGTGTCCGCTCGCCGCGGTCGCCCGTAGCGCATGCCGCGGACCCTCCGTATCAGCGGATGCGGACGCGCGTATCAGACACTGATACAGACGTCCGGGCGCCGGTCGCGGTCTGAGAGAATTGGCCATGTGATTTCCCGAATCGATCTGCGCGGCGACGCCCTTCCCGAGGGCCCCGCCCTGCGCGACCTGCTGCCCCGAGCCGACTTCGACGTATCGGCCGCCCTCGAGAAGGTGCGCCCGATCTGCGAGGCCGTGCATCATCGGGGCGACGCGGCGCTGATCGACTACGCGGAGATGTTCGACGGCGTACGCCTTGACCAGGTGCGGGTCCCCGCGGCCGCGCTGCAGCGGGCCCTGGACGAGCTGGACCCGGCCGTGCGTGCGGGCCTGGAGGAGTCCATCCGGCGCGCCCGCATCGTCCACCGCGAGCAGCGACGCACCTCGCACACCACGCAGGTCGTGCCCGGCGGCACGGTGACCGAAAAATGGGTGCCGGTCGACCGCGTGGGCCTGTACGCGCCGGGCGGCCGGTCCGTCTACCCGTCGTCCGTGATCATGAACGCGGTCCCGGCGCAGGAGGCCGGCGTCCCGTCCATGGCCCTCGCCTCACCGGCACAGAAGGACTTCGGCGGCCTTCCGCACCCGACGATCCTCGCCGCGTGCGCGCTCCTCGGCATCGACGAGGTGTACGCGGCCGGAGGCGCCACGGCCGTCGCCATGTTCGCGTACGGCACCGAGTCCTGCGCCCCGGCCAACATGGTCACCGGGCCCGGCAACATCTGGGTCGCCGCCGCCAAGCGGTACTTCACGGGACGTATCGGCATCGACGCCGAGGCGGGACCGACCGAGATCGCGATCCTCGCCGACGACACCGCCGACCCGGTGCACATCGCGTCCGACCTGATCAGCCAGGCCGAGCACGACCCGCTCGCGGCCGCCGTCCTCGTCACCGACTCGCCGGACCTCGCCGACGCGGTCGAGAAGGAGCTGAAGCCGCAGGTCGCCGCCACCAAGCACATCGAGGACCGGATCGTCCCGGCCCTCAGCGGCAAGCAGTCCGCGATCGTCCTGGTGGACGGCCTGGAGGAGGGCCTGCGGGTCGTCGACGCGTACGGCGCCGAGCACCTGGAGATCCAGACCGCCGACGCGTCCGCCGTCGCCGACCGGGTCCGCAACGCGGGCGCGATCTTCGTCGGCCCCTGGGCGCCCGTCTCGCTGGGCGACTACTGCGCCGGGTCCAACCACGTCCTGCCCACCGGCGGCTGCGCCTGCCACTCATCGGGCCTGTCCGTGCAGTCGTTCCTGCGTGGCATCCACGTCGTGGACTACACGCGCGACGCCCTCGCCGAGGTCGCGCACCACGTGGTGACCCTGGCCGAGGCGGAGGACCTGCCCGCGCACGGCGCGGCGGTCAAGGCGCGGTTCGGATGGAAGGTCCCGGAGAGCAAGTGAACGACGTGACGCAAGCGAACGACCTGACGATCGACGACCTGCCCATCCGGGACGAACTGCGCGGCAAGTCCCCGTACGGCGCGCCCCAGCTGGACGTGCCCGTCCGGCTGAACACTAACGAGAACCCGTACCCGCTCCCGGAGCCGCTCGTCGAGCGGATCACCGAGCGCGTGCGCGAGGCCGCGCGCAACCTCAACCGCTACCCCGACCGCAACGCCGTCGAGCTGCGCACCGAACTCGCCAAGTACCTGACCAGGACCGGCAAGTACCCGGTCGGCCGCGAGAACGTATGGGCCGCCAACGGCTCCAACGAGGTCATCCAGCAGCTGCTGCAGACCTTCGGCGGACCCGGCCGCACGGCCATCGGCTTCGAACCGTCGTACTCGATGCACGGCCTGATCGCCCGCGGCACGGGCACCGGCTGGATCTCCGGACCGCGCAACGACGACTTCACGATCGACCTGGCGGCCGCCGAGAAGGCCATCGCCGAACACCGGCCGGACGTCGTCTTCATCACCACGCCCAACAACCCGACGGGCAACGCGGTCCCGCCCGAGACGGTCCTCGCGCTGTACGAAGCCGCGCAGGCCGCGAAGGCTGAGACTGCCGGGGCGCTTGTCGTCGTCGACGAGGCGTACATCGAGTTCAGCCACGGCGACTCGCTGCTGCCCCTGCTCGAAGGACGGCCCAACCTCGTCATCTCGCGCACGATGTCCAAGGCGTTCGGCGCGGCCGGGCTGCGCCTCGGCTATCTCGCCGCGCACCGGGCGGTCGTGGACGCGGTCCAGCTCGTACGGCTGCCGTACCACCTGTCGGCCGTCACACAGGCCACCGCGCTCGCCGCGCTCGAGCACACCGACACGCTGCTGAAGTACGTCGAGCAGCTGAAGGCCGAGCGCGACCGCCTGGTCGCCGAGCTGCGCGCGATCGGCTACGAGGTCACCGCGTCCGACGCGAACTTCGTGCAGTTCGGGCGGTTCGACGACGCGCACAAGGCCTGGCAGGAGATCCTCGACCGGGGCGTCCTGGTCCGGGACAACGGCGTACCGGGGTGGCTGCGGGTCACCGCAGGCACCCCGGAAGAGAACGACGCGTTCCTCGACGCGGTTCGTGAGTTGCAGTGTTTTGTGGGGGACACCCCCACGCCCCCGAAGGAGCAGAGCGCATGAGCCGCGTAGGACGCGTGGAGCGGACGACCAAGGAGACCTCGGTCCTCGTCGAGATCGACCTCGACGGCACCGGCAAGACCGACATCGCGACCGGCGTCGGCTTCTACGACCACATGCTCGACCAGCTCGGCCGCCACGGTCTGTTCGATCTGACCGTGAAGACCGACGGCGACCTGCACATCGACTCGCACCACACCATCGAGGACACGGCCCTCGCGCTGGGCGCCGCCTTCAAGCAGGCCCTCGGCGACAAGGTGGGGATCTACCGCTTCGGCAACTGCACGGTGCCGTTGGACGAGTCGCTCGCCCAGGTGACCGTCGACCTCTCCGGCCGCCCGTACCTCGTGCACACCGAGCCCGAGAAGATGGCGCCGATGATCGGCGAGTACGACACGACGATGACCCGGCACATCCTGGAGTCCTTCGTCGCGCAGGCGCAGATCGCCCTGCACGTGCACGTGCCCTACGGGCGCAACGCGCACCACATCGTGGAGTGCCAGTTCAAGGCGCTGGCGCGGGCGCTGCGTTACGCCTCCGAGCGTGACCCGCGCGCCGCCGGCATCCTTCCGTCCACGAAGGGTGCGCTGTAAAGCCATGAACGGACTGTCCACCGTCCTCATCGTGGTCGGGCTCTTCCTCATCGGCGGCATCATCTCCTTCGTCAAGCAGGAGATGCCGAAGAGCCTCATCACGGTGCTTTCCATCGGCGCCGCGATGTGTCTCGTGGCGGGCGTCCTCCGGCTGGAGGTGTGGAATTGAGTACCCAGGCAAAAAACGTGGTCGTCTTCGACTACGGCTTCGGGAACGTCCGGTCCGCCGAGCGTGCCCTCGCCCGCGCGGGCGCCGACGTCGAGATAACGCGTGACTTCGACAAGGCCATGAACGCCGACGGGCTGCTCGTCCCGGGCGTCGGCGCCTTCGCCGCCTGCATGAAGGGCCTGAAGGAGGCGCGCGGCGACTGGATCATCGACCGCCGCCTGTCGGGTGGCCGCCCGGTCATGGGCATCTGCGTCGGCATGCAGATCCTGTTCGCCCGCGGCATCGAGCACGGCGTCGAGACCGAGGGCCTGAGCGAGTGGCCCGGCTCCGTCGAGCCGCTCCAGGCTGAGATCGTCCCGCACATGGGCTGGAACACGGTCGACGCCCCGGCTGGCACGGAGCTGTTCAAGGGCGTCGACCCGGACGCCCGGTTCTACTTCGTGCACTCCTACGCCGTGCACGACTGGTCCATGGAGACCGCGAACCCGGCTATGCGTGCCCCGCTCGTCACTTGGTCCACGCACGGCAAGCCGTTCGTTGCCGCCGTCGAGAACGGCGCCCTGTGGGCCACGCAGTTCCACCCCGAGAAGTCCGGCGACGCCGGAGCGCAGCTGCTCAAGAACTGGATCGGAACCCTCTGATGCCCTCGAAGTCCTCCGCCAAGCTTGAACTCCTCCCCGCCGTGGACGTGCGCGACGGCCAGGCCGTCCGCCTGGTGCACGGCGAGTCCGGTACGGAGACCTCGTACGGCTCTCCGCTGGAGGCCGCCCTGGCCTGGCAGCGGTCGGGCGCCGAGTGGCTGCACCTCGTCGACCTGGACGCCGCGTTCGGCACCGGCGACAACCGCGAACTGATCGCCGAGGTCGCCAAGGCGATGGACATCAAGGTGGAGCTGTCCGGCGGCATCCGCGACGACGACACGCTCGCCGCCGCCCTTGCCACCGGCTGCACCCGCGTGAACCTCGGCACGGCCGCCCTGGAGACCCCCGAGTGGGTCGCCAAGGTCATCGCCGAGCACGGCGACAAGATCGCGGTCGGCCTCGACGTACGCGGCACCACGCTGCGCGGCCGCGGCTGGACCCGCGACGGCGGCGACCTCTACGAGACGCTGGAGCGCCTCAACAAGGAGGGCTGCGCCCGCTACGTCGTCACGGACATCGCCAAGGACGGCACGCTGCAGGGCCCGAACCTGGAGCTGCTGAAGAACGTGTGCGCGGCCACCGACCGCCCGGTCGTCGCCTCCGGCGGCGTCTCGTCCCTGGACGACCTGCGGGCGATCGCCGAGCTCGTCCCGCTGGGTGTGGAGGGCGCGATCGTGGGCAAGGCGCTGTACGCGAAGGCGTTCACGCTGGAAGAGGCCCTGGAGGCTGTGTCGCGATGACGTCCGATGCCGTGCGGCGCGTGCAGAGCGGGACCCCCTGGGAGGACTCCATCGGCTTCGCGCGCGCCGTCGCGGCGGGCGACCGCGTCCTCGTCGCGGGTACGACGTCCTTCAAGGGCAGCGTGCTGTACGGCGAGGGCGACCCGTACGAGCAGGCCAAGGTGGCCTTCTCGCACGCACTCGAGGCGATCGCCGAGTTCGGGCTCGGCATCGAGTCGGTGATCCGTACGCGTATGTATCTGACCCATGCGCGGGACCTGGACGAGGTGGGCCGGGCCCACAAGGAGCTGTTCGACTCCGTCCGCCCGGCCGCGACCATGCTGGTCGTGGAGGGCTTCGTCGACCCGCGCATCCTGGTCGAAGTGGAACTAGAAGCTTTCAGAGGAGCCTGAGGTGACCCTGGCGGTCCGAGTCATCCCCTGCCTGGACGTGGACAACGGCCGTGTCGTCAAGGGCGTGAACTTCCAGAACCTGCGCGACGCGGGCGACCCCGTCGAGATGGCGAAGGTGTACGACGCCGAGGGCGCGGACGAGCTCACGTTCCTGGACATCACGGCGTCGTCGGGCAACCGCGAGACGACGTACGACGTGGTGCGCCGCACGGCCGAGCAGGTCTTCATCCCGCTCACCGTCGGCGGCGGCGTGCGCACCGCCGAGGACGTCGACAAGCTGCTGCGCGCGGGCGCGGACAAGGTCGGCGTCAACACGGCGGCGATCGCCCGCCCCGACCTGATCCGCGAGATCGCCGAGCGCTTCGGCCGCCAGGTCCTGGTCCTGTCGGTCGACGCCCGCCGCACCGACGCGGGCACCCCGTCCGGGTACGAGGTGACCACCCACGGCGGCCGGCGCGGCACCGGCATCGACGCCGTCGAGTGGGCCCACCGCGCCGCCGAGCTGGGCGCGGGCGAGATCCTGCTCAACTCGATGGACGCCGACGGCACGAAGGACGGCTACGACATCGCGATGATCGAGGCCGTCCGCAAGCACGTCACGATTCCCGTCATCGCCTCCGGCGGCGCCGGCAAGCTCGCCGACTTCCCGCCGGCGGTCGCGGCGGGCGCGGACGCGGTGCTGGCGGCGTCGGTGTTCCACTTCGGTGATCTGCGGATCGGCGAGGTGAAGGGGGCGCTGCGGGCGGCGGGGCACCCTGTGCGCTGAGGTAGGGCAACCACTGCTTGCCGTGATGCATTGTGCGGCATCTTGCTTGTGTACAGCGCACACGGAAGGTGGTGCTCCATGTCTGTCACGCGCATCGATCTGGACGACGAGGCGCTGGCCGAGGCGATGCGGCTGATGGGCTCGAAGACCAAGCAGGACGCGGTCAACATGGCCCTGCGCGACTACGTGGCCCGGGTCCGGCGGTTGGAGGCCGCGGAGAAACTGGCCGCGCGTGGCGCCGCGGGCGAATTCGACCAGGCGGCGGCGGCCCATGAGGCGGCCAAGCGCGCCCGGCGGGCGCCCGTCAAGTAGTCAGAATCCCCACGCTGAGTCGGCGCTGGACGCCAGAAACCGGGGCGAGATATATTGGGGCTTCTTATATATATCGCGGCCGAGGAGGCAGGCATGTCCAAGACCCTTGTGGACGTCGACGATCAGATGCTCGCCTTCGCCCAGCAGCAGCTCGGTACGGCGACGAAGCGCGACACCATCAACCGTGCATTGTCGATAGCTGCCGCAATCAGCGCGGATGACCGTGCGCGGGCGCTGCGCTGGCTGCAGGACAACGCCGGACAGTTCCTCGACTTCGAGGTGCTCGAGGAGCGGGAGCGTTCGGGCCTGTGAACTACCTCGCCGACACGTCAGCCGTCTGGCGACTTCTGCGAGGGCAGATCGGTGAGCCTTGGCCCCAGCACGTGGCTCGGGGACTCGTCTCCATCTGCCCGCCCGTCGAGTCCGAGCTCATGCCGGGGCTGCGCGCAGACCGCGACTACGAGCCGTTCTTCACGATGCTCGGACGGACCTTCGGCTGGGTGCCCGCTCTGGAAGAACCATGGCCGAAGGTGATCGCGGTCCAGCGGGATCTGGTGAAGATCGGCCACCATCGTGGGCCGTCGCCCATGGACATCCTCATCGCGCTGACAGCCGAACAGCATCGCCTGACGGTCCTGCACGTGGACGACGATTTCGCAGCGATCGCCAAAGTGCGCCCGGACATCTCCATGCTCCGGCTCCAGCCGCAGACCGGCTGAAGGCCGTTCCAGGAGCCGGCAGCGCCCCTCAGATCCCCAGCTGCTTCGTCTCGTGCAGCTTGGCGATCGCGTCCTTGTCGCCGTCCAGCTCCACGTTCGCCGCCTCCTGGCGGCCGAACGCGAACATGGTCAGCTCGCCCGGCTCCCCGGTGACCGTGACGACCGGCGTGCCGCGCTTGCCGACGGCCGTCTGGCCGTTCGGGCGGCGCAGGACCAGGCCCGACGTCGCACCGCGACACAGGATGCGGGCCGAGCGCTCCAGGCGGGACCAGAGGGCGTCGGCGAAGACCGGGTCGAGTTCGCGCGGCGTCCAGTCGGGCTGGGCGCGGCGCACGTCCTCGGCGTGGACGTAGAACTCGACGGCGTTCGCCGCCTCGTCGATCTGCTTCAGCGCGAACGGCGAGAAGCGCGGCGGGCCCGTACGGATGAGCTGGATCAGCTCCTCGTACGGCTTGGCGGCGAACTCGGCCTGCACCCGTTCCAGGCGGCTCGCCAGCGGCTTGATCAGCGCTCCGCCCGCCGCGTCCGGACGGCGCTCGCGCACCACCACGTGCGCGGCCAGATCACGGGTCTGCCAGCCCTCGCAGAGGGTCGGCGCCTCGGGCCCCGCCGCCTCCAACAGGTCGGCGAGGAGCAGTCGTTCACGCTTGGCATGGGTCGACATGGGGCAAGCGTACGGCCGCGCCCCGGCGCCTGCCACGGTACGGGGCCGTGCAGGGGCGCAACTGGGCCACGGGGTCCGCGCACGGCGACTGTCCACCGGGCGGACGGCGCGCCGCGTTGTCGTACCCATCCCGCACAATGGCACCCATGAGCAGCACGCCCCCTCCCAGCAGCCTGGACCCGGAGATCGCCGCGCGCCTCAAGCGCAGCGCGGACGGACTCCTGCCCGCCATCGCCCAGCAGTACGACACCGGTGAGGTGCTCATGCTCGGCTGGATGGACGACGAGGCGCTGCACCGCACGCTCACCACGGGGCGGTGCACGTACTGGTCGCGCAGCCGCCAGGAGTACTGGGTCAAGGGCGACACATCCGGCCACTTCCAGTACGTCAAGTCCGTCGCCCTCGACTGCGACGCCGACACCGTGCTCGTGAAGGTCGACCAGGTCGGCGCCGCCTGCCACACGGGCGCCCGTACGTGCTTCGACGCCGACGTCCTCCCTCTGAGTCAGTAAGGTCGCCCGCCATGGACCTCGAGACGTTCCGCAAGCTGGCCACCGACCGCCGCGTGATCCCCGTCAGCCGCAAGCTGCTCGCGGACGGCGACACCCCCGTCGGGCTCTACCGCAAGCTCGCCGCCGAGCGCCCCGGCACCTTCCTGCTGGAGTCCGCGGAGAACGGCCGCTCCTGGTCCCGCTACTCCTTCGTGGGCGTGCGCAGCGCGGCGACGCTCACCGAGCGCGACGGGCAGGCGCACTGGCTCGGCGCCCCGCCGGTCGGCGTGCCGGTCGACGGCGACCCGCTCGCCGCCCTGCGCGCCACCGTCGAGGCGCTGCACACGCCGCACGACCTGGGCGCCGGGATGCCGCCGTTCACGGGCGGCATGGTCGGCTACCTCGGGTACGACATCGTGCGGCGCCTGGAGAAGATCGGCCCCGGCGAGCACGACGACCTGCAGCTCCCCGAGCTGACCATGCTGCTCACCAGCGACCTTGCCGTCCTGGACCACTGGGACGGCACCGTCATGCTCATCGCCAACGCGATCAACCACAACGACCTCGACACGGGCGTCGACGAGGCCTACGCGGACGCGGTGGCCCGCCTCGACGCCATGGAGGCGGACCTCTCCCGGCCGATCGCCCAGCCCCCGGCGGCGCTCCCGCCGTCCGAGCTGCCGGAATACACCGCGCAGTGGGGCGGCCCGGACTTCGAGGACGCCGTCGAGGACATCAAGGAGCGCATCCGCGCGGGCGAGGCCTTCCAGGTCGTACCCTCGCAGCGGTTCGAAACCCCGTGCACGGCAAGCGCGTTGGACGTCTACCGCGTGCTGCGGGCGACCAACCCGTCGCCGTACATGTACCTCTTCCGCTTCGACAGCTTTGACGTCGTCGGGTCCAGCCCGGAGGCCCTGGTGAAGGTCGAGGACGGGCGGGCGATGGTGCACCCGATCGCCGGAACCCGGCCGCGCGGCGCCACGCCGAAGGAGGACCAGGCGCTCGCGGACGAGCTGCTCGCCGACCCCAAGGAGCGTGCCGAGCACCTGATGCTCGTCGACCTCGGCCGCAATGACCTCGGCCGCGTGTGCGAGCCCGGCTCGGTGGAGGTCGTCGACTTCATGTCCATCGAGCGGTACTCGCACGTGATGCACATCGTGTCGACGGTCACCGGGCGGGTCGCGGAGGGGCGCACGGCCTTCGACGTCCTGACGGCCTGCTTCCCCGCGGGCACCCTGTCGGGCGCGCCCAAGCCCCGCGCGATGCAGATCATCGACGAGCTCGAGCCCGCGCGCCGCGGACTCTACGGCGGCTGCGTCGGCTACCTCGACTTCGCCGGCGACTCCGACACGGCCATCGCCATCCGCACCGCCCTGCTGCGGGACGGCACGGCGTACGTCCAGGCGGGCGCCGGCATCGTCGCCGACTCCGACCCGGTCGCCGAGGACACGGAGTGCCGCAACAAGGCGGCGGCGGTGCTGCGGGCGGTCCACACGGCGAACCGGCTGGGCACGGCGGGGTCGTAGCGATCAGCGATTTCGGGGGCTGGTGGCTGAGCCCGGGCGCGGGGCGTTGGGTTCCGAGCGCGGGGCGGGGGCCGGCACCCCGCCCCGTCGGGCACCGAGGGGCGTGGGGGATAGTGGACGGGTGACTTCTGCAGCAGTTCCCCAGCCCCGTCGCGAAGGCCGTGAAGGGGCGTCCGCGACCTCCGCCCCCCGCGGCGGCCGCCGCAGCCTCGCAGCCGCCCTGCTGCTGGGTGCCGTCGGCGCGGCTGTCGTGCTGCTGGCCTCCCGGCAGGAGTGGGCCGGGGGGACGGCCTCCGTGGCGGGTGGCGACTTCCCGCTGACGGCCAAGGGCAGCGACGTCACCGGAGTGCCGGCCGCGCTCGCGATAGTGGGCCTCGCCGCCCTCGTCGCGGTCTTCGCGGTGCGCCGTGCGGGACGCGTGCTCGTCTCCGCCCTCCTCGCGCTCTCCGGAGCCGGCACCGTCGCCGCGGCCGTGCTCGGCGCCGGCGACAGCTCCGTACTGGACGAGAAGGCCGCCGAGGCCGCCGGCAACACCGCCGCCACCGTCGGCGCACTCACCCACACCGCTTGGCCGTACGTGGCGGCCGCGGGCGGCGCACTCCTCCTCCTTGCGGGGCTGCTCGCGCTGCGCTATGGACGCGGCTGGCCCGCCATGTCCGGGCGGTACGAGCGCGACGGCACGCCCCGTCCCCGTAAGGCCCCGGTCGTCGACCCCGACCGGCCCGAGGACCTGTGGAAGGCCCTCGACCGCGGCGAGGACCCGACCCGCGAGGTGTGAACCCGGGACCCGGGAACGGACCCGCTTGCTCGGGCCCGACTGCGATGGCCTGGGTTCGGATCTCGTGGCCCGGAAGTCCCTGAGCCCCTGGGTCTTCGGGCCTGGCGACCCGGGACCCCCGCCGCTCGGGCATACGTGCGAGTACGGAAGAATGGGTGCTGAGCGTCCGGCTCACCACCGCGTAGCACGTCACGCACACAGCCGCGTATCGCGCACACAGCAACGAGAGCAACGAGGAGCACAGCAATGGCGGGCAGCAGCCACGGACACGGACACACCCCGGCCGCGTGGACCGGTGTCATCATCGCCTTCATCGGTTTCTGCGTCGCGGGTACCTTCATGGTCATGGCGAACCCGCTGGGCTTCTGGGCCGGCATGGTGATCATCGCCGTCGGCGCGATCGTCGGCGGCGCCATGAGCATGGCCGGCCTGGGCCAGAAGCGGCCGCAGCCGCAGGCCGTGCAGTCCGAGAGCTGACGCTCGCGCGCTCCCCGATTCTCCACGCCGAAGGAGGCGGCACCGGTCCGAGGCCGGCGCCGCCTCCTTCGACGTGTCGACGACGGTGCCGCCTCCTTCGCGTACCGGCGACGGTGCCGTCGGCGGGCGGAGCGTGTGCCTCCGGGGGAGAATGCCCGCGTGAATCCCGAACCCCGGAGCACAGCGCCGACCGACCGCGCGGCGTTCACACCCGGCCAGGTGGACGTGCCGGGTCACGTGGACGTGCCCGGTCACGCAGGTGCGCCCAGCCACGCGGCCGCGGCCGGTCGCCAGACCCCGGCCCCGGCCACCCCCATCCCCGACGTCCCCGGCCCGGGCCCTTCGTCGGGCGCCGCCATCCAGCGTCTGCTCGTGCCCGGCGGTGTGCTCGTTTCCGTTGCCGCCGCCTTCGCCTACGTCGGAGTGGTCGACCCCAATGAGCCCGGGCACTATCCGGTCTGCCCGCTGCTCCGGTTCACCGGCATCTACTGCCCCGGCTGCGGTGGGCTGCGCAGTGCGCACGCCTTCGTGCACGGCGACTTCGCGGCCGCGGTGCAGGACAACGCGCTGGCCGTCGCCGGCTATGTGCTCTTCGCGGTGCTGTGGGTGGTCTGGGCCGTCAGGGCGGCTCGGGGGCGCCCGCTGCGGATCGATCCCCGTCCGGCGCACCTCTGGGCGTTGGGCGTGCTGGTCCTCGCGTTCACCGTCGTCCGGAATCTGCCCTTCGGTGGCTGGCTGCACCCTTGATCAACTAGCGAATGTCCAGGTAGTGGGACCAAGGTCCGCCGGATGCGGGGCCATGGCCCTCCTACGGATACCATCGCAAGTGACCATCGGAATGCCGGTGCGTCAGTTCGAACAGCTTCAGTGCTGCCGCAACCGTCAGGAAGGGGGCCGCTCGCGTGAGTGTGCTCGACGAGATCATCGACGGAGTCCGTGCCGACCTCGCGGAGCGGCAGGCGCGCGTCACCCTCGACGAGCTCAAGGAGCGTGCGGCAAAGGCTCCTCAGGCCAAGGACGGAGTCGCCGCGCTGCGAGGCGACGGCGTCAAGGTGATCTGCGAGGTCAAGCGCTCCAGCCCGTCGAAGGGCGCGCTCGCCGCGATCGCCGACCCGGCCGGGCTCGCCGCCGACTACGAGGCGGGCGGCGCGGCCGTCATCTCCGTCCTGACCGAGCAGCGCCGCTTCGGCGGATCGCTCGCCGACCTCGAGGCCGTCCGAGCCCGGGTCGAGATCCCGGTGCTCCGCAAGGACTTCATCGTCACGTCGTACCAGCTGTGGGAGGCCCGGGCGTACGGCGCCGACCTCGCGCTGCTGATCGTCGCGGCCCTGGACCAGCCCGCTCTCGAGTCGCTGATCGAGCGCGCCGAGTCCATCGGGCTCACGCCCCTCGTCGAGGTGCACGACGAGGACGAGGCCGAGCGGGCGCTCGACGCGGGTGCGCGCGTCATCGGCATCAACGCGCGCAACCTCAAGACGCTCGAGGTCGACAGGTCGACCTTCGAGCGTGTCGCACCCGAGATCCCCGACTCGATCGTCAAGGTCGCCGAGTCCGGTGTCCGCGGGCCGCACGACCTGATCGCCTACGCCAACGCCGGGGCCGACGCCGTCCTGGTCGGTGAGTCCCTGGTCACCGGCAAGGACCCGAAGACGGCGGTCGCCGACCTCGTCGCCGCGGGGACGCATCCCGCGCTGCGGCACGGCAGGGGCTGACCCCGCCATGACCCGCGGCCGCCTCGCAGCCCGGCACCGGACGAGCCTCCGCTCGGCCGGTGCCGCCGTCTGCGCGCGGCCGGGCGGGGGTGGGGGGGCGCCCCGGGACCCGTACGCCCGCCTTGCCCGCGGCTGCCGGCCGCGCGGGTGCCGGGCGCCGGCCCGGCGGGTGCACGGGCGGCGCGTGCGCTATGTGATCGGGGACGAGCCCGGGCAGGTCAACGGGATGCGATGGCGCGAGCACGCCGCGCGCGTCCGTGCGGGGCTCGGCCCCGCCGCCTGACCCCGTTGTGGGCAGGCGTTCCGCAGGGCGGAACGGGCCGACGTCGTCGGGTTCCGCCTGTGCCCACCCGTTCCGCCCCTGGGGGCACCTCCCAGGCCCTTAAGGCACTGGGGGAGGAACGACTGCCCACAGGCGGGCGGAACCGCGGCGGAACCGGCGGACGCCCAGGCGCGCGGCAGCGCTACCGTGACCATCGTCAACCCGAGAGACGGGGCGCAACGCCCCAGCGAGGTTCGCATGCCCAGCGAGTTCTTCATTCCCGACCCGGAGGGTCAGGTCCCCAGCGCCGAGGGGTACTTCGGCGCGTTCGGCGGCAAGTTCATCCCGGAGGCGCTGGTCGCCGCCGTGGACGAGGTCGCCGTGGAGTACGAGAAGGCGAAGTCCGACCCGGAGTTCGCGCGCGAGCTGGACGACCTGCTCGTCAACTACACCGGCCGGCCCAGTGCCCTCACGGAGGTGCCCCGGTTCGCCGAGCACGCCGGTGGTGCCCGCGTCTTCCTCAAGCGCGAGGACCTGAACCACACCGGCTCCCACAAGATCAACAACGTGCTCGGTCAGGCCCTGCTCACCAAGCGCATGGGCAAGACCCGCGTCATCGCCGAGACCGGCGCCGGCCAGCACGGCGTCGCGACGGCCACCGCCTGCGCGCTGTTCGGCCTCGAGTGCACCATCTACATGGGTGAAATCGACACCCAGCGCCAGGCCCTCAACGTCGCCCGCATGCGCATGCTGGGCGCCGAGGTCATCGCCGTGAAGTCCGGCTCCCGGACGCTGAAGGACGCCATCAACGAGGCCTTCCGCGACTGGGTCGCCAACGTCGACCACACCCACTACCTCTTCGGGACCGTGGCCGGACCGCACCCGTTCCCCGCCATGGTGCGCGACTTCCACCGCGTCATCGGCGTGGAGGCCCGCCGCCAGATCCTGGAGCGGGCCGGGCGGCTGCCCGACGCCGCGATCGCCTGCGTCGGCGGCGGCTCCAACGCCATCGGCCTCTTCCACGCCTTCATCCCCGATGAGTCCGTACGCCTCATCGGCTGCGAACCCGCAGGTCACGGCATCGACACCGGTGAGCACGCGGCCACCCTCACCGCGGGCGAGCCCGGCATCCTGCACGGCTCCCGGTCGTACGTCCTGCAGGACGAGGAAGGCCAGATCACCGAGCCGTACTCGATCTCGGCCGGGCTCGACTACCCGGGCATCGGGCCCGAGCACGCGTACCTCAAGGACAGCGGGCGTGGCGAGTACCGCGCCGTCACCGACGACGCCGCGATGCAGGCCCTGCGGCTGCTGTCGAAGACCGAGGGCATCATCCCGGCCATCGAGAGCGCCCACGCGCTCGCCGGGGCCCTCGAGGTCGGCAGGGAGCTGGGCAAGGACGGGCTGATCATCGTCAACCTGTCCGGGCGCGGCGACAAGGACATGGACACTGCCGCCCGGTACTTCGGGCTGTACGACCGGAACGAGGTCAAGGACCAGGCGGCGGTCGACGCGGCCGTCGAGGCGGACGCGAACGGCGGGGTCGCCGAGATTCGGGGGGACGCGAAGTGAGCGGGGCTGCATTCATCGGTGGAAAGCGCCAACTGCTGAGCGACACCCTCGCGGCCGCCAAGGCCGAGGGCCGGGCCGCCCTCATCGCCTACCTCCCGGCCGGATTCCCGACCGTGGACGGCGGCATCGAGGCGATCAAGGCCGCCTTCGACGGCGGAGCCGACGTCGTCGAGGTCGGGCTGCCGCACAGCGACCCCGTCCTCGACGGGCCCGTCATCCAGACCGCGGACGACATCGCCCTGCGCGGCGGGGTCAAGATCGCGGACGTGATGCGCACGGTCCGCGAGGCGTACGAGGCCACGGGCAAGCCGGTGCTCGTCATGACGTACTGGAACCCGATCGACCGCTACGGCATCGAGCGGTTCACCGCCGAGCTCGCCGAGGCGGGCGGCGCGGGCTGCATCCTGCCCGACCTGCCGGTGCAGGAGTCGGCGACCTGGAGGGAGCACGCCGAGAAGCACGGCCTCGCCACGGTCTTCGTCGTCGCGCCGAGCAGCAAGGACGAGCGGCTCGCGAAGATCACCGCGGCCGGTTCCGGGTTCGTCTACGCGGCCTCGCTCATGGGCGTGACGGGCACCCGGGAGTCCGTCGGCGCACAGGCGCAGGACCTCGTACGGCGTACCCGTGCCACCACCGACCTGCCCGTCTGTGTCGGCCTCGGCGTCTCGAACGCCGAGCAGGCCACCGAGGTCGCGGGCTTCGCCGACGGCGTCATCGTCGGCTCCGCGTTCGTCAAGCGGATGCTGGACGCGGAGGACGACGCGGCGGGCGTCGAGGCGGTCCGCGCGCTGGCGAGCGCCCTCGCGGAGGGCGTGCGACGCCGAAACGCGTAACCCGAACCCGCGAGTACCGCACCCCACCAGTCACCCCGGCTGGTGACCCGTACGAGGTGATCCGTGCGAATCGCCCCTAAGGGTGCATAACTCGTATGGGTGGACCTGGGACCGGGGAGGCACGCTCGTGCCTCCCCGGTTCGTTTGGCGGGGTGTGAGTGACAAGAACCGTGAGGGAAAGCGCAACGCACGCGAGCGGATCGCGGCCGAGCGAGAGCGTGAGAAGGCGCGGGAGAGGCGGCGCCGGACGCTGATCGTCGGGGCGACCGTGGCGTGCGTGCTGGCACTGGCCGCCGTGATCGGCGTGATCGCCGCCAATACCGGCGAGGACAAGCCCGACACCTCGGGCCCCGTCGCGGCGCCCACCGGCGCGTCCGGGCAGGACAGCCTGGTGATCCCCGTCGGGCAGGACACCGCCAAGTCGACGCTCACGGTCTGGGAGGACTTCCGCTGCCCGGCCTGCAAGAACTTCGAGGACCAGTACCGTTCGACGATCCATGAGCTGACCGAGGCGGGCCAGCTCCGCGTCGAGTACCGCCTGGCCACGCTCATCGACAAGAACATGGGCGGCAGCGGCTCCCTGCGCGCGGCCAACGCCGCGGCCTGCTCCCAGGACGCCGGCAAGTTCACCGCGTACCACGACGTGCTCTTCGAGAACCAGCCCGAGGAAACGGACGACGCCTTCGCCGAGAACAGCAAGCTGATCGAGCTGGCGGGCAAGGTGGATGGGCTGGTCACGCCCACGTTCGAGAAGTGTGTGAACGACGGCACCCACAACAGCTGGGTCGCCAAGTCGAACGAGGCCTTCGAGGCCGCAAACCTCGGGGGCACCCCGACCGTCCTGCTCAACGGCAAGAAGGTGTACGGGGACCCCCAGAACCCGCTCACGCCGCAGAAGCTGAAGCAGATGGTCGAGGACGCCGCCAAGGCCTGAGGCGGACCGGTCATACGACCGGTGTTATGGAGCCGTAGCCGGGCGGGTTGCCGTGTCTCCCGTCCGGCACGGTAGCGTCGACCCTGCCATGGACCTTGCCTTCATTCCCAGCCCGTCGCGCGGTGTGCTGTACCTCGGCCCCATTCCGCTGCGCGGCTACGCGTTCTGCATCATCATCGGTGTCTTCGTGGCCGTCTGGCTCGGCAACAAGCGGTGGATCGCCCGGGGCGGCCAGTCCGGCACCGTGGCCGACATCGCCGTGTGGGCGGTGCCCTTCGGCCTGGTCGGCGGCCGGCTCTACCACGTGATC
The DNA here is from genome assembly GCF_001642995.1 of Streptomyces jeddahensis. GTDB lineage: Bacteria > Actinomycetota > Actinomycetes > Streptomycetales > Streptomycetaceae > Streptomyces > Streptomyces jeddahensis. The sequence continues at coordinate 8,990 of NZ_LOHS01000064.1, read as the reverse complement.
ACGGACTACGAGCTGTACTTCAGCGAGGGCCGCGACTGGGTCAACGCCTTCAAGGTCTGGGAGGGCGGCCTCGGCATCTGGGGCGCCATCGCCCTCGGCGCGCTCGGCGCGTGGATCGGCTGCCGGCGGCGGGGCATCCCCCTTCCGGCGTACGCCGACGCGGTCGCGCCGGGCATCGCCTTCGCCCAGGCGATCGGCCGCTGGGGCAACTGGTTCAACCAGGAGCTCTACGGTCGTGCCACCGACGTGCCGTGGGCGGTGGAGATCACGTCGTCCGAGGACGGACGGATCCCCGGCACGTACCACCCCACGTTCCTCTACGAGTCGCTGTGGTGCATCGGCGTCGCGCTGCTCGTGATCTGGGCCGACCGGCGCTTCAAGCTCGGGCACGGACGGGCCTTCGCGCTCTACGTCGCCGCGTACTGCACCGGCCGCTTCTGGATCGAGTACATGCGCGTCGACGAGGCGCACCACATCCTCGGTCTGCGGCTCAACAACTGGACCGCGCTGCTCGTCTTCCTGCTCGCGGTGATCTACATCGTCGTCTCGGCGAAGCGGCGGCCGGGGCGCGAGGAGGTCGTGGAGCCGGGTGCCGAGGGCTCCGACGAGGGCGAGAAGGCCACCGAGGAGAGCGGCTCCGCCGAGGGTGACAAGGCCGCCGAGGGTGAGAAGGCCGCTCTCGGAGACAAGGCCGGCGATGCTCCCACTGGCTCCGACGAAGCGTCGGAGTCCGCCGAGGACACCGCCGTACCCGAGCCGTCGGGCTCCGCTGAGGACAAGGACGAGGCCGGGTCGGCCAAGAAGAGCTGACGGGCCGGGAGCACGCCGGCTGCGCAGCCGGTACCCACCGAGTACGCACACGGGGCCGCCGGACGAGATGTCCGGTGGCCCCGTCGCATGCGTTCCGGGCACGACAAGGTCCACACGGGGGAGGGGGCCGACGACGCGGGATCAGGGAGCTCACCGGATGCACCCCGATCGCCGAGGCGGTTCGCAAGGCCATCGAGGACGAGTGTGCGGACCCTCAGTCCGCACTCAGCCCGCGTGCTGCGCCAGCGCCAGCGTGCGGTGGGCGCAGGCCACGATCGCCGGATCGACGAAGCGGCCGTCCGGGAGGGCGAGGGCCCCGGAGTCCGACGTGGCGCTCTTGAGAATCTCTTCCGCGGACGCGATCTCCGCCGGGGACGGAAGGTAGGCCCGCTTGATCACCGGCAGCTGGCGCGGGTGGATCGCCATGCGGCCGAGGAACCCCAGCGCGCGGCCGTGGGCGCAGGAGGCCATGAGTCCCTCGATGTCGCGTACGTCCGGGTACACGGACTGGGCGGGCGGTGCGAGCCCCGCCGCGCGCGCCGCCAGCACGATCCTGCCGCGCGCCCAGTCGAGCCCGGCGTCGTCCCGCACGCCCAGATCCGCGCGCAGATCGGCCTCGCCGAGTGCGATGCCGCGCAGCGCCGGGTGGGCGCTCGCCACGGCGAAGGCGCGCTCCACGCCTAGGGCGGACTCCAGGAGGGCGTAGAGCGGAAGGGCGCCGCCCTCCGCGGGCGCGGCGAGTTCCGCGACACGCACAACTTCGTCCGGGGACGTGATCTTCGGCAGCCGCAGCCCGGAGAGGCCGGGGAGGGCGGCGACGGCACGGATGTCGGCCTCGGCCAGCGGGCTGTCCAGCGCGTTGACCCGGACGTGGACCGGGACGGGCGGCCGCTCGGACAGCAGTTCGGCGGTGGCCGCGCGCGCGTACTCCTTGCGGTGCGCGGCCACCGCGTCCTCCAGGTCGATCACGACGACGTCGGCGCCGGAGGCGAGCGCCTTCGCCGCCACCTCCGGCCGGTCTCCGGGCGCGTACAGCCAGGTCAGCGGGGGCGGGGAGGTGGGCAGGACGCCGGTTCCCGGCCAGCCGCCGGTCCCCGGCCTGCCGCTGCTGCCGTGCGCGCCCTCCATGCGGTGCATGCCGTCCATGCGGTGCATGCCCTCCGTGTGGTGCATGCCGTCCATGCCGTTCATACGGCACCCTCCGAGCGCAGGGTCTCGATCTCCTCTTCCGTGAGGCCCAGTTCCGTCAGGAGGGCGTCCGTGTCCGCGCCGTGCGGCCGGCCCGCCCAGCGGATGCCGCCGGGGGTCTCGGTGAGGCGGAAGAGGACGTTCTGCATACGCAGCGGGCCGAGTTCGGGGTCGTCGACGGTCGTGAGCGCGTCGCGGGCCGCGTACTGCGGGTCGCCCATGATGTCGCGTACGTCCTGGACGGGAGCGACGGCCGCCTCGGCCTTGGCGAAGGCATCGAGTACCTCGGCGCGGGTGTGCCGGGCGATCCACGAGCCGACCGCGTCGTCGAGCACGTCGGCGTGGCGGGCCCGGTCCGCGCCCGTCGCGAACCAGGGCTCGGAGATCAGCTCGGGCCGTCCGACCAGGTGCATCACGCGTTCCGCGATGGACTGCGCCGATGTGGAGACGGCGACCCAGTGATCGTCGGCCGTGCGGTACGTGTTGCGCGGCGCGTTGTTCGCCGACCGGTTGCCGGTCCGGGGCTGTACGTGGCCCAGCTGGTCGTACCAGAGCGGCTGCGGGCCGACGACCGTCAGGATCGGTTCGATGATCGCCATGTCGACGATCTGACCGCGGCCGGTGCGGTCGCGGGCGCGCAGCGCCGTCATCACCGCGTACGCCGTCGTGATGCCCGCGATCGAGTCGGCGAGGCCGAACGGCGGTAGCGTCGGCGGTCCGTCCGGGTCGCCGGTCACGGCGGCGAAGCCGCTCAGGGCCTCCGCGAGGGTGCCGAAACACGGCTGGTGCGCGTACGGGCCGAACTGGCCGAAGCCCGTGACCCGCGCCAGGACCAGCCGCGGATTGACCGCCGACAGCTCCTCCCAGCCCAGGCCCCAGCGCTCCAGCGTGCCCGGGCGGAAGTTCTCGACGATGACATCGGCGGTGGCGGCCAGGCGCAGGAGCGTCTCGCGGCCGCCCGCCGTGGACAGGTCGGCGGTCATCGTGCGCTTGTTGCGGCCGAGCAGCTTCCACCACAGGCCGACGCCGTCCTTCGAGGGGCCGTGGCCGCGGGACGGATCGGGCCTGCGGGGATGCTCGATCTTGATCACCTCGGCGCCGAAGTCGCCGAGCAGGGTTGCGGCGAGCGGCCCGGCGAAGAGGGTCGCGATGTCGAGTACGCGGAGGCCGGTGAGGGGCGGCTGGGATCCTGCGGTGGCGGGCTGCCGCATGCCGGCCGCCGACTGCTCTGCTGAGGTGTTCGCTGGGCTGTTCATGAGAGGTGCTCGCCCTGCTTGTCCTGCTGCTCATGCTGCTCCTGCTCCTCGTGCAGGGCCAGTTCGTCGATCTCGCCGCGGCAGGGCATGGCGGCCGACGCTCCGGGCCGCTGCACCGAGAGCGCGGCCGCGGACGACGCCCAGGCCAGCGCCTCGGGCATCGGCCTGCTCTCACCCAGGGCCACGGCAAGGGAGCCGACGAACTCGTCGCCCGCGCCGGTCGAGTCCACGGCTGTCACGTGCGGAGCAGGGACGGTGATCTTCTCGGCGCCCCGTGCCGCGTAGAGACAACCGGCCGAACCCAGCGTGACCACCACTTCCGGCACCTGCTTGAGGAGGGCGTCGGCCGCCTCGTACGGGTCGGTGACGCCGGTGAGCGCGGCGGCCTCGTGCTCGTTCGGTACGAGGAGGTCGGTGGCGGCGAGGAGCCCGGGCGGCAGGGGCTGGACGGGCGAGGGCGTGAGGACGGTGCGTACGCCGTGCCGGTGCGCGGCCTCGGCCGCGGCGAGCACGCCCTCCAAGGGGATCTCCAGTTGCAGCAGCAGCATGTCGGCGAGGGCCAGGACGGCCTCGTCGCCGGGGGCGAGGCCCGTGAGGGTGCCGTTGGCGCCGGGGATGACGACGATGGCGTTGCCGCCCTCGTCGTCGACGACGATGTGCGCGGTGCCGGACGGGCCCTCCGCGGTGCGCAGCAGGTCGGTGTCCACGCCCGAGTGTTCGAGCGTGGCCCGCAGCTGGGTGCCGTAGGCGTCGGCGCCCACCGCACCGATCATCGACACCGTGCCGCCCGCGCGGGCTGCGGCCACGGCCTGGTTGGCGCCCTTGCCGCCGGGGAGCGTACGGAACTCGCGGCCCGTGACGGTCTCTCCACGCTGCGGGGCCTTCGCGACGTACGCGACGAGGTCCATGTTCGCGCTGCCGAACACGACGATCTGGGTCATGGGTGGTGTGCCTCCCGGTAGGTGACGCGGGCGTGGGTGAGCTGGGAGTCGTTGAGCTGACCGTGAGTGACCTTGGCGTGGGTGGCCTGGGTGTGAGTGGCCTGGGCGTAGGTGACTTGGGCGTGGGTGAGCTCGGCGAGGGTGTCGAAGCCGATTCCGTCGAAGCCGGCGACGGACGTGGCGAGGCGGTTCTTGAGCGGGGCCGTCCAGCGCTCGGGCAGCGCGTCCGGACGGCCCGCGAGCAGCCCGGCGATCGAACCGGCGGTCGCGCCGTTCGAGTCGGTGTCCCAGCCGCCGGACACCGCACGGCAGATGGAGCCGGTGAAGTCGCCGTCGGCGTGCGTGAGCGCGGCGGCGAGCAGGGCGGCGTTGGGGATGACGTGCACCCAGTGGTACGTGCCGTAGGCGGCGTGCAGCTCGTCGACCACCCTGTCGAAGTCCCCCCCGCCGTGGGCGAGTTGAATGCCGTGGCGTACGGCGCGGGCCAGGCGGGAGTCCGCCGGTACGACGGTGAGCCCGGCGCGCAGGCACTGGTGGACGTCGCTCCGTCCGCCCGCCGCCTCTGCGATCGCGGCTGCGGCGAACATCGCGCCGTACACGCCGTTCGCGGTGTGCGTGAGCACCGCGTCGCGGTGCGCCTGCGCGGCCGCGGCGGCCGGGTCGCCCGGGTTCGTCCAGCCGTGCACGTCGGCGCGGATGAGGGCGCCGATCCACTCCCGGAACGGGTTGCGGTGGCGGGCCGTGAGCGGCGGCTCGATGCCGTCGAGGAGATTGCGGTACGCGATGCGCTCCGCGGTGAACGTGCGGCCCGCGGGGAGTTCGTCGAGCCAGAGCCGGGCCACGTCCGTGGTGGTGAAGGCGGGGCCGTGGCGCTGGAGCAACAGGAGGCCCAGCAGGGGGTAGTTGAGGTCGTCGTCCTCCGGCATGCCGTCAATGTTCTCGGCGAGGGAGGTTGGTGCGGAGCGGCGGTTCCAGGGGTGGGTGCGGGTGAGGGCGTCGGGGACGCCCTGGGCTGTGAACCAGGTGGTCAGGGGCCAGTTGCCGGTGGCTTGGGCGAGGGCGCGGATGCCTTGCAGGGGGAGTTTCTCGACCGGCTTGCCCCGGAGGCAGCCGGCCGCTCTGCCCAGCCAGGCGGCTTCCAGGCGGGGGAGGAGGGTGGTGTCGGCTGGCGGTGGGGGGTTTTCTTCCCCAAGCCCGCCCCTTCCCGCAACTGGGGGCGTGCCCCCAGGCCCCCGTGTGAGGGGCTGAGGTCCGCTGTGCCCACCCGTTCCGCCCCAGCGGAACGACTGCCCACAGCGCGGTGCGGCGGCCGTGGGCCAGTTCGGGCACAGGGCCCTGATGGCGTCGATGTCCGTTGGTTCCGTTGCCGCCAACCGTGTGGGAATTGCGGCAAGTTCGGTGAGGAGTTGCTCCGCGAGTGTGCGCAGGTGGGTGGAGGCCGGGTTCGCGGACGCGCCCGCGCGGGGCGGGGACTCCGGGCCGCCCGCTGATCGCCAGCGCTCCGCGATGGCCGTCGCGTCGCGGCCGTCCTCCGCGGCCTGTCGCAGTTCGTGGCCGAGGAGGTCCTCGGGCTGGACCCAGGTGAGGCGCAGCGCCGGGTGCTCGTCCGGTTCGGAAGGCGGCGCAGGCCTGGTCGGCTCCCGGGGCGGGCCCGTCATCGGAGGCCCGCCATCTCTGCGAACGCGGCCTCGTGGGCTCGGCGGCGGCGTACGTCGCGGGCGAAGACCTCGCGGGTCACCTCGGCGAGTGTCCGTGCCGGTGCGTGCAGGTCGAGGCGGCTCGCGTCGGCCACCGCCTTCGCCCACTCGTCCGGGACCTCTGAGCCCAGGGCGCCCGCGAGTGCGCCCGCCATCGTGGCGATCGAGTCGCAGTCGCGGCCGTAGTTGACGGAACCGAGGACGGCGTGGCGGTAGTCGCCGGCCGCCACGACGAGCATGCCCAACGCGATCGGCAGCTCCTCGATGGCGTGCAGCCGGGACGGGCGGCGGGCGCCGAGCGAGGGCGCGCGGTAGTCGGGGCCGACCGTGTCGTACGGCTCGACCGCGGCGCGCAGCGGCGTCAGCGCGGACTCGAACTCCGTGTGGCGGGAGGCCGCTTCGCAGACCGCCTCGATCGCGGCGCGCGTGCCGTCCTTCGCGAGGGCGAGGCAGGCGTCGACGACCGACGCGGGCGTCGCGCCGGGCCGGCAGGCCGCGGCCACGGCGGCGGCGAAGACACCTGCCGCCTCCCGCCCGTACGACGACTGGTGCGCACCGGCGACGTCGATCGCCTCCGCGTACGCGCCCCGCGGATCGGCCGCGTTGACCAGGCCGACCGGGGCCATGTACATCGCCGCACCGCAGTTGACGATGTTGCCGGTGCCCGCCTCGCGCGGATCCACATGGCCGTAGTGGAGCCGCGCCACCAGCCATTTCTCGGCGAGGAAGATCCGCTGGAGGGGGAGGGCCTCCGACTCCAGTTCCGGGATCCACACCGGACGGCTGATCAGTTCGGGGACCAGGTGCTCGGCCACCGCGTAGGCGTCGAGATGGTCGCGGACGGTGGCGTAGACGCGTACCAGCGCGTGCGTCATCAAGGTGTCGTCGGTGACGTGCCCGTCGCCCTTGTGGTACGGGGCGATGGGGCGGGCGGTGCGCCAGTCGTCGCCGTGCCAGGGGCCGACGACGCCCTGCACGCGGCTGCCGTGGCGCTCCACGATCTGTTCGGGCGAGTAGCCCTCGACGGGGCCGCCGAGCGCGTCGCCGACGGCGGCGCCGACGAGGCAGTCGGCGATCCTCTCCTCCAGGGTTACGCCATCGGTCACGGCGTCGGACACGCCGTCGGTTACGCAGTCGGTTACATCCTGAATGTCCCGCATGTGTGAATCATCCCTCTGTGGTGGTCGATTCCGTGTGTGCGAGGTGTTCGGCGAGTTCCACGAGGTCGGTGCCGGTGAGGCGGGGGAGGGCGCAGCCGGGCAGGGTGCGGCAGGCGTCGCGCCAGGCGGGGGGCACGGCGTCGCCCCCGCCGAGCGCGCCGGCCAGGGCGCCCGCGAGGGCGGGGGCCGAGTCGGCGACGCGCGACAGGCACGCGGCCGCGGGCACGGCCTCCTGCAGTCGGCCGCGGGCGGCGGTCACGAGGGCGAGGGCGACGGGGACGGTCTCGGCGGCCGCGATGCCGTAGCTGTAGACGTGGTCGACGATCTGGTGCTCGAGGAGCGGGACGAGGCCGAAGGCGCTGTCGGCGGTGTGGGCCAGTGTCAGGGCGTGGCGTGCGTTGCGGCCGATCTCTGTGGGTTCGGGCAGCTGGGCGAGCGCCGCGGCCACGCAGATGTCGACGTCCGCGCCGCCGAGCGCGGCGGCGACAGCGGCGGCCATGGCGCGGGCGCCGTGCACGCCGTCGCCGTCCTGGGTGTAGCGGGCGTCGAACTCGGCGAGGTCCGCGGCCTCCTCCGGGTCGCCGGGGTGGGCGACGGCGAGTACGCAGGCGCGTACGCAGGCGGCGTCGTCGAAGTAGTGCGGGTTGTCGTGGCCCGTGGCCGGCGGGCGCAGGCCGGTGGCGAGGTTGCCGAGACCGGCCCGTACGGAGATGCGGGCGCGCAGCTGGAGGACGGCCGACTCGACCTCGGGGGCGCGGTCCGCGGCGGCGGCGACCTCTCCGGCGAGGGTGTTCCAGGACAGGTCGATCGCGGCGCGCATCCGGCGCCCCCGGCCGAGGTCGCCGAGGGCGCTGCTGTCGGCCGCGCACAGCAGGGCCCCGGCGGCGAACGCGGCCCACTCCGCGTCGTCGGACGGGCCGAGGCGCAGAGGCTCCGGGGGCTGGTTGAGCGCGATGGGGACGGGCAGCGTGGTGGTCGCGTTCTCCTCGGCGAACGTGTCCAGCTCCCGGGTGAGCCGCCGCGTCCATTCGGGCATCCGGGCGGCCCGGTGCCGCGCGGCCGGCCACCCGGCGGCGTCCCCAGCGGCCAGCCCGAGCAGGAGCCCTTCGATACGCCGGACGGGGGGCCGGGCGCGGCCCGCTTCGTGGGCGTCGCCTGCTTCGGCGGCGCCTGCGGCGGTGCTTACGGGGGCGCTGCTTACTGGGGCGCGGGCTGCTGAGGCGGGCCGCGCAGCCGCAGCGTTCCCGCCGGGCATGGCGGGGGCCTCCGGCGCTACGGGGGCCGTGTCAAGGGCGTGCTTATCCGCTGGAGGTGCGTACGCATCCGCTGGAGGCGCGTGCTCGTCGGCTGGGGATGCGTGATCGGCCGCTGGAGGTGCGTACTCGTCGGCCGGAGGTGCGTACTCATCGACCGGAGGCACGTAGCCGTCAGCTGCCAGCACGTATCTGTCCGTGGTGTTCGTCTTGCCGTAAGCCGTCGGGGTGCGTCCGTCCGTGGCGTGCCCGGACTCCTTCCTCCTCCGCCCGCGGCCGTCCGCTCCCCGCGTGGCCGGCGCACGTCCTGCCCGAGGCGCCGGGTCGGCCGGGGCCCGGCGTGGGCCCACCGGCCCGCCGGGGGACGCGGCCTCGCCGTCGGGCACGTAGCCGTCGGCTTCCGGCGTCGCCTGCGTCGGGCCTGCGTGGCGCGTGTCGCCCTCGGGCGGCTGGTGGCGGCCTCTGGGCCCGGCCGGTACGTCCATGTCGGTCACGGAGCCGCCCCCTCGTCGGGCCCGCCCGTGTCCACCGGGCTGCCGTCCGCCACCGGGCTGCCGGGATCGCAGTGCGGATCAGCGGGCCGGTGGGGATCAGGCCGGCGGTGGGGGCCACGCGGCCCCGGCCCAGACCCTGATCCCGGCCCAGACCCCGGCCCAGACCCCGATCCCGGCCCAGACCCCGATCC
>NZ_LOHS01000063.1 GCF_001642995.1 Streptomyces jeddahensis | reverse complement strand
TCGGCGGCAGGACTCTCGTGGAGCTCGCCTTCGAGAAGGAAACCGAACGGACCACCCTTCCCTGGGTGGGCTACCGGGCGCGGAAGTGGGAACCGGAACCCATCCGCTGGCTGGGCGTTCATGCCATGTACCGGCTCTTCGGTATTGCCGACCAGTGGGAAGAGCGCAGGGGTTCCAGCACGACCTCACTGCTGGCCAGATTCGGCAGCAGACTCGCCGGACTTCACGAGTAAAGAAAAGGAACCTGCTCTCATGGACGCACAACTCGCAGTCATCGGCCTGGGCAGCATCGGGAGCATGGCCCTGTGGCAGGCCTCCCGGCTGTCCGACTCGGTCGTGGGCTTCGAGGCCGCCACCCCCGCCCACGGCCGCAGTGCCGTGGGCGGGGACACCCGGCTGTTCCGCATGATCTACCTCGGCAAGCCCGACTACTACCCCATCATCGAACGCTCCCGCAGCCTGTGGGCCGAACTCGAAGCGGAAACCGGGCAGGACATCCTCATACCGACCGGGGGCCTGTCCATCGGGACAGCGAACGGCAGCTTCATCAACAGCCTCCTCGAGACAACGCGCATCAACGGAGCCGAGCACTACGTCCTCAGCCGGGAGGAGTTGGCGGAACGCTACCCGCAGCACAACCTCCGCCCCGACGACTGCGCCGTCTATGATCCCCGCGCCGGCGTTCTGCGCACCGACCGCGCCGTCAGCGCCGCGGTCGCGGCGGCCCAGGCC
>NZ_LOHS01000062.1 GCF_001642995.1 Streptomyces jeddahensis | reverse complement strand
GGGGCACCTCCCAGCGGTAGCTGGGGGAGGGTGGGCACAGCCCACGACGGCGGGTGCCCTTCACCATGAGGGCACCCCTCAGAACAGCGTCCCCACCTCAGGCCCCTCCAGCTCCTTCAACAACTCTGGCCCGTTGTTCCGCACATCACTCACCGCCGTGGACACGGGATACGCCCGCATCAGCCCCTCGGGGGGCGGGGCCAGCAGCCCCCGCAGATCCGCTGGATCCGTCCGCGACGGATCCAGCCACGCATCCCACCGATCAGGCGTCAACATCAACGGCATCCGAGGATGAATCTCCGCCAACGACCGCGGCCCCTCCCCGGCTGCCCCCGCCAGCGGCCCCTCCTCCGCCTCGGTCGTGATGACGGCACACGTCACCCACCACGCCCGCGGATGATCGTCCGGCAGCGTCCGGTCCCGCCAGAACTCGTACAGCCCCGCCATCGCGAAGACGGACCCGTCCGCGGGCGTCACGAAGTACGGCTGCTTCCGCGGCCGCTTCTTCCTGCCCTGGACCTCCAGATCACGCTCGGCGGTGCCGGTCACCCACTCGTAATAGCCGTCTGCGGGGATGATGCAGCGCCGGGAGGCGAAGGGACGCCGGTACGACGGCTTCTCGTGCACCGTCTCCGCACGGGCGTTGATCATCCGCGCCCCGCCCTCGGGTGACTTCGCCCACGATGGTATGAGTCCCCAGGTGAGCGTGCGCAGCTGGCGAACCGGCCGCGGGCTGTCGGCGTCTTTCAGAGGGCGGTCCAGTACCGCGTAGACGTCCTTGGTGGGAGCCACGTTGTAGTCGGGCGCCAGCGTCTCCTTCGGCTCCCACTTCTCGATCTCAAAGATTCCTGCGAGATCCTCGGGCCTACGACTCGATGCATACCGTCCGCACATACGTGCCACACTGCCAGCCCCGCCCACCTCCCGACCACCACCACACCCCGAGCGACGGCCCCACGCGCCGCCCCGTACCGATCACCCGAGAGGAGCCCGCCCCAGACATGGAGAGCGCAACGACCAGCGCGGCACTCGGCGTCATCGCCGGTGCCGCGCCGACCACCGCGAGTGCCTCACTCGCCTCCCTCTGGGACCGCGTCTTCGGCACCCAGCCGGACCCCGACCAGTGGGTGGTGTTCGCCACAGCGGCCGTCGCGCTCGCCGTGGTCGTGCCGTACCGCCCGTGGCGGCTCGCCCGCAACGCGATCACCATCGCCCACGAGGGCGGCCACGGCCTGGTCGCCCTGCTCACCGGCCGCCGTCTGGACGGCATACGCCTGCACTCCGACACCAGCGGCCTCACGGTCAGCCGCGGCAGGCCCACCGGCCTCGGCATGATCCTCACCGCCGCCGCGGGCTACACCGCTCCCCCGCTGCTGGGTCTCGGCGGCGCCGCGCTGCTCGCCGCGGACCACATCACCGCCCTGCTGTGGCTCGCCACCGGCCTGCTCATCGCCATGCTCGTGATGATCCGCAACGCGTACGGCGCCCTGACGGTGATCGTCACTGGTGGCACGTTCCTGCTCGTCTCCTGGCTCACGGGTCCGCAGGTGCAGGCGGCCTTCGCGTACGTGGCGGTGTGGTTCCTGCTCCTCGGCGGCGTACGGCCCGCCTTCGAACTGCAGGCCAAGCGGCGCAGAGGCGGGGCCGGGGACTCGGACGCGGACCAGCTGTCGCGGCTCACGAGCGTTCCGGCGGGGATGTGGCTCTTCCTCTTCCATGCGGTGTCGCTCTGCTCGCTCATCGGGGGCGGCCGGTGGCTGCTCGGCGTATGAGCCTCATATCAGCGCACTGTTTCGCATGGATTTCGCCGCATTTGATCAAGATCTCCGGTCATGGCCAACCACTAAAGTGAGGGGCATGACCGAGAACCCAGCGCACATCGACCTCTGGCCCGCCCCGCACGCGAGCGCGGCCGTCGACGCGACGGTCCACGTGCCCGGATCCAAGTCGGTCACGAACCGGGCCCTCGTCCTGGCCTCGCTGGCCGCCGATCCCGGCTGGCTGCGCCGCCCGCTGCGCTCCCGCGACACGCTGCTGATGGCGGGCGGTCTGCGCGCCATGGGTGTCGGCATCGAGGAGACGGTGTCCTCCAGCTCCACCGTCTCCCGCGGTCCCGCCGCATCGGGCGAGGCCTGGCGCGTCATCCCCTCGGGCCTGCAGGGCCCGGCCACGGTCGACGTCGGCAACGCCGGCACGGTGATGCGCTTCCTGCCCCCGGTGGCGGCGCTGGCGGACGGTCCCGTGCGGTTCGACGGCGACCCCCGCTCGTACGAGCGCCCGCTGAACGGCGTGATCGACGCCCTGCGTGCCCTCGGCGCCCGCATCGACGACGACGGGCGCGGCGCCCTGCCCATGACCGTCTTCGGCGGCGGGGCGCTGGACGGCGGCCCGGTCGAGATCGACGCCTCCTCGTCGTCGCAGTTCGTGAGCGCCCTGCTGCTGTCCGCCCCGCGCTTCAACCAGGGCGTCGAGGTGCGTCACGTCGGCTCCGCCCTGCCGTCGATGCCGCACATCCGGATGACCGTCGACATGCTGCGCAACGCCGGCGCCCAGGTCGACACCCCGGAGTCGGGCGGCGAACCGAACGTCTGGCGCGTCACTCCAGGCGCCCTGCTCGGCGTGGATCTCACGATCGAGCCGGACCTGTCGAACGCCCAGCCGTTCCTGGCCGCGGCCCTGGTCACCGGCGGCCGCGTCGTCATCCCCGACTGGCCCGAGCGCACCACCCAGCCCGGCGACCGCCTGCGCGAGCTCTTCACCGAGATGGGCGGCTCCTGCGAGCTGACCGACCAGGGCCTGGTCTTCACCGGCTCCGGTTCGGTCCACGGCATCGACGCCGACCTGAGCGAGGTCGGCGAGCTCACCCCGGGCATCGCGGCCGTGGCGGCCCTCGCCGACTCCCCGTCGACGCTGCGCGGCGTGGCCCACCTGCGCCTGCACGAGACGGACCGCCTCGCGGCCCTCACCAAGGAGATCAACGAGCTGGGCGGCGACGTCACGGAGACCGCGGACGGGCTCCACATCCGCCCGCGCCCGCTGCACGGCGGCGTCTTCCACACCTACGACGACCACCGCATGGCGACCGCCGGCGCCGTCATCGGCCTCGTCGTGGAGGGCGTGGAGATCGAGAACGTCGCGACGACGGCGAAGACCCTGCCGGACTTCCCCGACATGTGGGCCGGAATGCTCGGGAACTGACGGGCGGGATTCCGAGCCATGCGCCGCTACGGCAAGCACACCGACGAGGACGACGTCCGGGTCCGCCCCAACCGCAAGGGCAACCGGCCCCGGACGAGTATCCGCCCGAAGCACGAGGACGCCGCGGAGGGCATGGTCCTCACCGTGGACAGGGGGCGGCTGACCTGCCTCGTCGAGGACCGCGTCGTCCTCGCGATGAAGGCCCGCGAGCTCGGCCGCAAGGCCGCCGTCGTCGGCGACCGGGTCCACCTGGTCGGTGATCTGTCCGGCAAGAAGGACACCCTCGCCCGCATCGTGCGGATCGCCGAGCGCACCTCGGTGCTGCGGCGCACGGCCGACGACGACGATCCGTACGAGCGCGTGGTCGTCGCCAACGCCGACCAGCTCGCCATCGTCACCGCCCTCGCCGACCCGGAGCCGCGGCCGCGCCTGATCGACCGCTGCCTGGTCGCGGCGTACGACGGCGGCCTCGAACCGCTGCTCGTCCTCACCAAGTCCGACCTCGCGCCGCCGGACAAGCTGCTCGAGCTGTACGGCGCGCTCGGCGTCCCGTATGTGGTCACCAGCCGCGAGGAGCTGGAGAACGGCGGTGCCGCGGACCGCGTGCGCGAACATCTCGCCGGGAAGATCACCGCGTTCGTCGGCCACTCCGGTGTGGGCAAGACGACGCTGGTCAACGCCCTGGTCCCGGAGGACCGCCGACGTCTGACCGGGCATGTCAACGTGGTCACGGGCCGCGGCCGGCACACCACCACATCGGCCCTCGCCCTGCCCCTGCTCGGCGCCGGGGACGGCACAGGCGACGGCTGGGTGGTCGACACCCCGGGCGTACGGTCCTTCGGCCTCGCCCACATCGACCCGTCGCGCGTCATCCACGCCTTCCCGGACCTGGAGCCGGGTACGGACGGGTGCCCGCGTGCGTGCAGCCACGACGAGCAGGACTGCGCGCTGGACGAGTGGGTGACCGAGGGCCATGCCGACCCGGCGCGCCTGTACTCCCTGCGACGGCTGCTGGCGACCCGGGAGCGCCGCGAAGGCGACTGATCTCGAGGGCTGACCTCCCGGTGTTTGCGCCGTGCCGGTAACGGTAAGTGCATAATCGCACCAAGCTGGATCCAAGGCAGACGAAGCGGTCACGGAACGCGATCAGCTGATGCGGGAGGCGGATACATGGCGTGGCTGCTGGTGATCGTGGCCGGTCTTCTGGAGACCGGCTTCGCGGTATGCCTGAAGCTCTCGCACGGTTTCACCAGGCTCTGGCCCACGATCGCGTTCGCCTGCTTCGCACTCGGCAGCTTCGGCCTGCTGACGCTTGCGCTGCGACGCCTCGACATCGGTCCGGCGTACGCGGTGTGGACGGGCATCGGCGCGTCGGGCACAGCGATCTACGGCATGGTCTTCCTCGGCGACGTGGTGTCCACGCTGAAGATCGTCTCCATCACGATGGTGATCGTGGGCGTGGTCGGCCTGCAGCTGTCAGGCTCGGCTCACTGACACGACACTCCCCAGCGCCTCCCGCACCAGCTCCCCGGCCCCGCCCTTTCCGGCGGGGACGACCGCGCAGGAGAGCGCCAGCCGCACGGCGACCTCGCAGGCCCGCGCCAGCTCCAGCGCCTCGGCCCCTGAGCTCCCCGGCACGGTCAGCGCGGCCACCGCCCGGTCCCGGACGAGCCCGACGACATCGGTGGGCGAGGGCAACGGCCCGTCCGCCCGCCGCTGCGCCGCCACGGCGGACGACGACGGCACGGCAGACAGCCTCAACGACGGCAACCGCTCGCTCCAGCACCCGGTCAGCACGGCCCTCACCAGCGCATTGCCGCGCACCGCCGCGACGGTCCACTCGGCGACGGCAGCAAGCCGCTCCCACGGTTCGACATGGCTCGCGAGAGCACGGTCGACGCCCGCCAGATACGCGTCGGCCTCCCGGCGCACCAGCGCCCGGGCGAGCCCTTCCTTGCTTCCGAACTCGTTGTAGAGGGTCTGCCGCGAGACCCCGGCCACGGCCGCGACGTCGACCATGCGCACCCCGGACCACGGACGGCGCGTCAGCGCCATATAGGCCGCGTCCAACAAGGAATCCCGCGCTGCAGGCATCATCGCCTCCCCGGCCGAGCGGCTCCCGTGTCAGGGTTGACGCGCCCACGGGCACTGTCAAGGGTCGTGCGTGTACGGACCGCAGTGCGGCAGCACCCCCTCCGCCCCGCGGCTCTCCGGCGCGAATGCCGTGTGGCCTCATCCACGAGGAGATCGATACTGTTCGCCCATGCCCGACTATCACGATGACCTGCGTCTCGCCCACGTCCTCGCGGACGCCGCCGACGCGGCGACGATGGACCGGTTCAAGGCCCTCGACCTGAAGGTGGAGACCAAACCGGACATGACGCCGGTGAGCGAGGCCGACAAGGCGGCCGAGGAGCTCATCCGCGGCCACCTCGGCCGGGCGCGCCCGCGCGACGCGATCCTCGGCGAGGAGTACGGCATCGAGGGCACCGGCCCGCGGCGCTGGGTGATCGACCCGATCGACGGCACCAAGAACTACGTGCGCGGCGTGCCGGTCTGGGCCACGCTGATCTCCCTGATGGAGGCGGGCGAGGGAGGCTTCCAGCCGGTGGTGGGCGTCGTGTCGGCGCCGGCGCTGGGCCGCCGCTGGTGGGCGGCGAAGGGGCACGGCGCGTACACGGGGCGCAGCCTGACGTCCGCGAGCCGCCTGCAGGTCTCCCGCGTGCGGCGCCTGGCCGACGCCTCGTTCGCGTACTCGAGCCTGACGGGCTGGGAGGAGCAGGGGCGGCTCGACGGCTTCCTGGATCTCACGCGGGCGGTGTGGCGTACCCGGGGCTACGGCGACTTCTGGCCGTACATGATGGTCGCCGAAGGCTCCATCGACATCTGCGCGGAGCCGGAGCTGTCCCTGTGGGACATGGCGGCCAACGCGATCATCGTGACGGAGGCGGGCGGCACGTTCACCGGCCTCGACGGGCGTCCGGGCCCGCACAGCGGAAACGCGGCCGCGTCGAACGGTCCCCTCCACGAGGAGCTGCTGGGTTATCTGAACCAGCGGTACTGAGGCCGGCGGTGCCGTGGTCCCGGCGCGCGGAGGTAAAGAACGTAAAAGAGCGTGCGTACGCGCGCCCTTGTTGAGTTCCCGCTTCGCTGCAACTCTGAAGGCCCCCCCACTTGTGAACTTGTGAAGAGTTCAACAGGTGCTTCGGGCACCGGGGGCCCGGAAGCGGAACCGCAGGAGGTGGCTCCATCCCATGCTCGTCCGTGACGCCATGAGCACACTGGTCCTCACCATCGGCCCCGACCACACCCTCCGTCAGGCAGCCCAGCTGATGTCGGCGCGCCGTGTCGGCGCCGCCGTGGTTCTCGACCCCGACACGAGCGGGCTCGGCATCCTCACCGAGCGCGACATCCTGAACTCGATCGGCCTCGGCCAGGACCCGGACCGCGAGAAGGCCGGCGCCCACACCACGAACAACGTCGTCTTCGCCGCCCCGGCGTGGACCCTGGAGAACGCCGCGGACGCCATGACGCGCGGCGGCTTCCGGCATCTCATCGTGCTGGACGAGCGTGACCACGAGCCGCTCGGCATCGTCTCGGTACGCGACATCGTCCGCTGCTGGACCGGGGTCCGGCAGCGGATACCTGCGGCGGCCCCCTAGGCGGGCACGCGGACGGGCCGGAACCCCATGGGGTTCCGGCCCGTCCGGTTACGACAAGCTCTCGGACCGAGGGCGTCCAGGTCGGCCGGCAGTGACCGACCTGGACGTCACCATCAGACGAGGTCGAACCGGTCCAGGTTCGAGACCTTGACCCACGCCGCGACGAAGTCGTTCACGAACTTCTCCTTCGCGTCATCGCTCGCGTAGACCTCCGCGAGCGCCCGCAGCTCGGAGTTCGAGCCGAAGACCAGGTCGGCACGGGTGCCGGTCCACTTGACCTCGCCGGTGGCGTCGTCGCGGCACTCGAAGGTGGTCTGGTCCTCCGAGGTCGGCGACCACGTGTGGCCCAGGTCGAGCAGGTTGACGAAGAAGTCGTTCGTCAGCTTGCCCGGGGTGTCGGTGAAGACGCCGTACGAGGTCTGCTGGTAGTTGGCGCCGAGGACGCGCAGGCCACCGACCAGGACGGTCAGCTCGGGGGCGCTCAGGCCCAGCAGGTTCGCCTTGTCGAGCAGCAGGTACTCGGCCGGCAGGCGGTTGCCCTTGCCGAGGTAGTTGCGGAAGCCGTCGGCGGTGGGCTCCAGCGCGGCGAAGGACTCCGCGTCGGTGTGCTCCTCCGTGGCGTCCACGCGGCCCGGCGCGAAGGGCACCTCGACGTCGTAACCGGCGTCCTTGGCCGCCTTCTCCACGGCGGCGGCGCCACCGAGGATGATCAGGTCGGCCAGGGAGACCTTCTTGGCGCCGGAGTTGAACTCCGCCTGGATGCCCTCCAGGACACGCAGCACCTGCGCCAGCTGGTCGGGCTCGTTGACCTCCCAGCCGATCTGCGGCTGCAGGCGGATGCGGGCGCCGTTGGCGCCGCCGCGCTTGTCGCTGGTGCGGAAGGTCGAGGCCGACGCCCACGCGGTGGACACCAGCTGCGAGACGGTCAGACCCGAGTCGAGGAGCTTGGCCTTGAGCGCCGCGATGTCGGCCGCGTCGATGGGCTCGCCCTCGGCCTCCGGCAGCGGGTCCTGCCACAGCAGGGTCTCCTCCGGGACCTCCGAGCCGAGGTACAGCGACTTCGGGCCCAGGTCGCGGTGGGTCAGCTTGTACCAGGCGCGGGCGAAGGCGTCCGCGAACTCGTCGGGGTTCTCGTAGAAGCGACGCGAGATCTGCTCGTAGACCGGGTCGAACCGGAGCGAGAGGTCCGTCGTCAGCATCTTCGGGGCGTGGCTCTTCGACGCGTCGTGGGCGTCGGGGATGGTGCCCGCACCGGCCCCGTCCTTGGCGACCCACTGGTGGGCGCCGGCCGGGCTCTTCGTCAGCTCCCACTCGTACTCGAACAGGTTCTTGAAGAAGCCGTTGCTCCACTGGGTCGGCGTGCTGGTCCAGGTGACCTCCAGGCCACTGGTGATCGCGTCGCCGCCCTTGCCGGTGCCGTAGGTGCTCTTCCAGCCGAAGCCCTGCGCCTCGATCGGGGCGGCCTCGGGGTCGGGGCCGACGTGGTCGGACGGGCCTGCGCCGTGGGTCTTGCCGAAGGTGTGGCCACCCGCGATCAGGGCGACGGTCTCCTCGTCGTTCATCGCCATCCGGCGGAACGTCTCGCGGATGTCACGGGCCGCGGCGATCGGGTCCGGGTTCCCGTTGGGGCCCTCCGGGTTGACGTAGATGAGGCCCATCTGGACCGCGCCGAGCGGGTTCTCCAGCTCGCGGTCGCCGCTGTAGCGCTGGTCGTCGAGCCAGGTGGTCTCGGGGCCCCAGTACACGTCCTCCTCGGACTCCCAGACGTCCGCGCGGCCGCCGGCGAAACCGAAGGTCTCGAAGCCCATGGACTCCAGGGCGACGTTGCCGGCGAGGATCATGAGGTCGGCCCACGACAGGCTCTGGCCGTACTTCTTCTTGACCGGCCACAGCAGGCGGCGGGCCTTGTCGAGGTTGCCGTTGTCCGGCCAGCTGTTGAGCGGGGCGAACCGCTGCTGGCCGGCGCCGGCGCCGCCGCGGCCGTCGCTGATGCGGTACGTGCCCGCGCTGTGCCAGGCCATGCGGATCATGAACGGGCCGTAGTGACCGAAGTCGGCCGGCCACCAGTCCTTCGAGTCCGTCAGCACCTCGGCGATGTCCCGCTTCACGGCCGCGAGGTCGAGGGACTTGAACGCCTCGGCGTAGTCGAAGTCCTCACCCAGTGGGTTCGCCACCGCGGGGTTCTTGGCGAGGATCTTCAGGTTGAGCCGCTCCGGCCACCACTGGCGGTTTCCGCCTCCCTGAGTCGGGTGCAGGGCACGCCCGTGCGCGACCGGGCAGCGGCCCGCCTCCTCCGGCTTGTCGTCTGTGACGATCGCGTCGTGCATCTCAGTCATGGGAATCCTTCCGGACTAGGCGGAACACGGTGCTCAGGAACTGCGGGGGGAGATGTGGCCTACGCGATCGCGCACCCCGGAGACGATCGCGTCGACGCCGAGGTGGTCACCGTCCCGGACGGTCTCGAGCAGCGCGGCGCGGGCGGCCGTCACCAGGGGTCCGCCACCGAGCGGCTCCTCGGCGGTGGTCGGGGTCTGGAGTTCGGTCATGGTGCCCACGTCACTTCTGCCTGTTCCTGTCGCTTGGCCAAAGCCGAGCTCGATCCTACAATGGACAATGTCTAAGTCAAGCAAACTTCCAAAGTCACACCCGTTCGGGATCTGGTTCCCCTGCTGTTAGGCTGGTCTTTATGAGCGACCTGTTGGAACGACTGCGCGGACGCGGCTGGCGGATGACCGCGCAGCGGCGTGTCGTGGCCGAGGTCCTCGACGGCGAACACGTCCATCTGACGGCCGACGAGGTGCACGCCCGGGCCGTAGCCAAGCTGCCCGAGATCTCCCGGGCGACGGTGTACAACACGCTGGGCGAGCTCGTCTCGCTCGGTGAGGTGCTCGAGGTCGCCACGGACAAGCGCGCGAAACGTTACGACCCGAACGCGCACCGGCCGCATCAGCACCTGGTCTGCGGCCAGTGCGGCGCCATCCGCGACGTCCACCCGAAGGGCAACCCCCTCGCCGACCTCCCCGACGCGGAGCGCTTCGGCTTCACGATCTCGGACGTCGAGGTCACGTACCGCGGCCTCTGCCCGACCTGCGCGGGCGCCTGAGACCCGTACGACACGCGACACCCGAAGCCCCCGGACACCGAACGGCGCCGGGGGCTTCTCGCGTGCCTGACATGCCTGCACAGCGGGACGCCTCCGGGCAGCCTTGAGGCGCACACCCCCTTCCCCAATCTGACACCCCGTCATATCGTCAACGGCGCTCACATATCCGCACTCCGCAAGGAGAAGACCCGTGGGAGAGCCGCACCCAACGCCCACAGCCCCCCAGGCCCCGAAACTCCGGGCCACCGCCCTCACCCGCACCTTCGGCCGGAGCCCGAAGACGGTCCACGCCCTCGGCCCCGTCGACCTCGACATCGCCCCCGGCGAGTTCACCTGCATCGTCGGCCCCTCCGGCTGCGGAAAGTCCACCCTTCTCCGCATAGCCGCCGGCCTCCTCCGCCCCACCACGGGCGAACTGCAGATCCGCACCGCGTCCCCCAGGCCCGCCGCGATGATCTTCCAGGACTACGGCATCTACGACTGGAAGACGGTCCTGGCCAACGTCCGCTTCGGCCTCGACATCCAGCGCGTCCCGCGCCGCGAGGCGGACGCCCGCGCGCGTGACTGGCTGGCCCGCATGGGCCTCGCCGACTTCGCGGGCGCCTACCCCGCCACCCTCTCCGGCGGCATGCGCCAGCGCGTCGCGATCGCCCGCGCGCTGGCCGTCGAGCCGGAGATCCTCCTGATGGACGAGCCGTTCGCCGCGCTCGACGCCCAGCTGCGCACGATCCTCCAGGACGAGCTCCTCGATCTCACCCAGACCACCAGCACCACCACCCTCTTCATCACGCACAGCCTGGAAGAGGCGATCGTCCTCGGCGACCGGGTCCTGGTCATGTCGGCCCGGCCGGGCCGCATCATCGCCGAACGCCGCCCGCCCTTCGGCCGCCCGCGCTCCGGCGACGTCCGCTCGGCCCCGGAGTTCACCGCGCTCAAGAGCGAGCTGTGGGAACTGCTGCGCGGCGAGGTCCGCAGGGAGGCGGTGCCGGCATGAGCATCCACCCCGCCCCCGCCGACGTACGCAAGGAGCCCACCGCCGATGAGGCGGTGCTGGTACGCCGTCCGGGCCCGCAGGAGCTGCACCCCGTACGCACCCACCGCAGGCGCCGCGCCCTGGAGCTGTCCCTTGCGGTCGCCGTCCCCCTCGTCCTGGTCCTGCTGTGGCAGCTGGCCGCCGTGCAGGGCTGGATCGACGACCGTGTCTACCCGGCGCCCAGCACGATCTTCGCGGACGGCTGGGAGCGAGCCGCGGACGGCGATCTCTGGCCGGACGTATGGGCCACGCTCCAACGCGTCCTGGCCGGATACGCGATCGGCACACTCACCGGTTACGCGCTCGGCCTGCTCATGGGCTCGCTGTCCCTCGTACGGGCCGCGCTGGAGCCCCTGCTCGACGCCCTGTACGTCGTCCCCAAGCTGGCCCTGCTGCCGATCTTCCTGAACATGTTCGGCCTCGGCGAGGGTCCGCAGGTGGCGCTGGTGGCGGCCACGGTGTTCTTCTTCGTCTGGATCTCGACGATGGCCGCCGTCCTGGCGGTCCCGGAGGGCCACCGCGACGCCGGACAGGTCTTCGGGGCCTCACCGTGGCAGATGTTCCGGCACGTACTGCTGCCCGCGTCACTGCCCGCGGTGCTGGTCGGTGCCCGGATCGCGGCGGGCGTCGCGGTGCTCGTGATCGTCGCGTCCGAACAGATCGCCGCGACGAACGGCCTGGGCCATCTGATCTTCGACTCGCGGGCGCTCTTCCAGAACGACGTGATGTTCGTCGGCATCGTCTGCGTCGCCGTGCTCGGCGTCCTCTTCTCCGAGGTCGTACGGCTCGTCGGCCGGCTGCTCACGCCCTGGGCACCGCGCGACCGCGGGCGGGGCCAGTCATGACGCGTCCGACGCTTTCCACATTTCCGTACGGAGGCTTCATGCACGCCCGCACTGCCGCGACAGCGCTGCTCGTCGCGGGAACCCTGCTCGCCTCGGCCGGCTGCGCCCAGAACGACGGCTCGGGCTCCGGGGCGGCGGCCGAGCCCCGCGCCGTCAAGGCGGTGGCCGGCTGCGGCGCGGGCAGCTGGACGGATCCCGCCGACCTGTCCGCGGACCGCAGGCCCGCCCGCTGCGACAAGGGCGCGCCCGCCGCGCAGCCGCTCGCGAAGAAGCGCAAGCTGACGATCGCCACCGGCACCCTGAGCGCCGAGTACGTGGCGCCGCTGCAGGTGGCCCTGGAGAAGGGCGAGTTCGCCAAGGAGAACCTGGACGTCGAACTCAAGGTGCTGCCGACCCCGGACGCCCTCCCGCTCCTTGCCAAGGGCGACATCGACGCGCAGTGGGCGGCGCCCGAGGCCGCCGTGATGAACGGCATCAACGGCGGCTTCAACATCAAGTGGGTGGCCGGGAACTTCTCGCCCGACCCGGAGTCGAAGAGCGGCCTGTGGGTGCGGCTGAAGGAGGGCGAGAGCGCCGACCGCGTGCCGATGGCGGGCCGCAAGCTCGGCACCATGATCGGTAAGGGCTCCGTCATCGCGTATCCGATGAACAAGGCGCTGGAGAAGCACGGCGGCGGGCTCGACAAGATCCAGTTCCAGCAGCTGGGCTCGGCCGATGTCCTGACCGCGCTGCAGAACGGCGGCGTCGACTCGGCCTGGCTGCTCGATCCGGTGTGGCGCAAGGTCGACGGCGACGACCGCTACGCGTTCCTGGGCGGCCAGCCGCCCGGCGAGCCGCTCGGCGGGATGCTCTTCGGCCCGAACCTGCTCACGCAGGACGTGGACGCGGGGGTGGCCCTGCTGCGCGCCTACATCCGCACGGTGAACACCTACTTCGCCGGCGACTACAAGTCGGACGAGGCCTTCGTCGCCGAGCTGGCGAAGCTGCTGAAGACGGACGAGGCCGTGCTGGAATCGACCCCGTCGCTCCGCATGGACTGGGAGATCCGCTCCGGTACGACGGACCGGCTGCAGGCCGCGTATGCCGCGGCAGGCGTCTCTGAGGGCGACCCCGTGCCGGAGGAGAAGGCGGTGAACCGCGCCCTGTACGAGGAGGCCGTCGGCCACAAGCCGTAGCCAGCTGCTCACCGAGAAAAACCGGAAGGCCCGGATCCTGAGGATCCGGGCCTTCCGATTCAGTAGCGGGGACAGGATTTGAACCTGCGACCTCTGGGTTATGAGCCCAGCGAGCTACCGAGCTGCTCCACCCCGCGTCGGTGAACCCAACATTACGTGAGCCCGACGCGTAAGAGCAAATCGCTATCAGGACGAGGGCCCGATGGTCGGCGGAACCGGTCGGCGGACCCGGTCGGCGGATCCGGTGGCGCATCCCGTCCCCGGACCCGCTCACGCCGACAGCTCCTGCCGGAGCGCGTCACGCAACCGCGCAGCCCTCTCCGCAACCTCTCCGGACCCGAGCTCAACGGCCCGGTCGCACCACCGCTGCCCTTCCACCAGCTCGCCCCGACGCGCGTAGAGCAAGGCGAGCCGGAGCGCTGCCCGCCCGTGCCCGGCGTCGGCCGCTCGCGTCCACCACAGGGCGGCCTCCGGCTCGCTGCCCTCGCGGGCGAGCAGCAGCCCGAGGTTGAAGGCCCCGTTCCGGCTGCCGGCCTCGGCCGCCTCCCGGTACCAGCGCGCCGCCTCCACCACGTCGCCG
Source organism: Streptomyces jeddahensis (assembly GCF_001642995.1). GTDB lineage: Bacteria > Actinomycetota > Actinomycetes > Streptomycetales > Streptomycetaceae > Streptomyces > Streptomyces jeddahensis. The sequence continues at coordinate 56,163 of NZ_LOHS01000062.1, read as the reverse complement.
CGCGCGGCGGCGAGCATGCCGACCCGCACCTGGGCACGCCGGTGCCCCTGCTCGGCGGCCCGCTCGTACCACTCCTCGCACTCCGTCTTCTCCGTCGCCGGCTCACCGAGCTCGTGGGCCTTCGCCGGCGGGCGCCGCGCGTCCAGGAGGGTCGCGAGCCGGTACGCCGCCTCCGCGCTGCCCCCGCCTGCCGCGCACCGCAGATGGCGCTCGGCGGTCCGCTCGTCGCCTTCACGCAGGCGGGCGATGCCGGCCTGGAGGGCGGCCTCGGTGTGCCCGGCCGCCGCGGCCCGCTCGTACCACTGCAGCGCGCCGGCCTCCTGGCCGCGGCCCGCCCAGAGGATGCCGAGGTTGAACGCGGCGTCCACGCTGCCCGCCTCGGCGGCCTTGGAGAACCACGGTTCGGCGCCGGCCGCGTCGCCGCCCTGCAGGAGCAGCACGGCCAGCGCGTTGGCGGCCTCGCGGTGGCCCGCGTAGGCGGCGTGCCGGTACCACTGCTCGGCCTGGGCGGTGCGGCCCTGGCCGGCGCAGAGCAGGGCGAGGTTGTAGGCGCCGTTGACGTCGCCCGCGTCCATGGCGGCCCGGTACCAGCGCTCGGCCGTCTGGGACTCGCCGCGTTCGGCATGCAGTGCGCCCAGCGCGTTGGCGGCGTTGCCGTCGCCTTCCTGGGCGGCCTTGAGCCACCACACGGCGGCGTTCTCCTCGTCGCCGGCGTCGCGCAGCAGGAAGCCGAGCGCGCACGCGGCACGGGGTTCGCCGTCCTTGGCGGACGTCAGATACCAGCGTCCCGCCTCCTTCAGCTCGCCCCGCTTCTCGAGGATCGCGCCGAGCTGCAGTGCGGCGCGCCGGTGCCCGCGCGCTGCCGCCTGCCGGTACCACTGCTCGGCCTCGTCGGCGAGGGTCGGCGCAGGCGCACCGTCCTCGTCCGGCCTGGCGCCGTCGCCGTCGGGCGCGGCGTCCCCTGGGGTCGCCTGCGGCTTGCCGTCCGCGCTTGCCCGCTGCGCCGGGATCAGGCCCGCGAGCGCGCCGTCTCCGTGCTCCTGTGCGGCGCGCCGGTCGAGCGTCCGGGCCAGCCGGTACGCGGCCTCGCGGTGGCCGCGGTCGGCGGCGGCCCGCATCCAGGTCTCGGCGTCAGGGTCGCTGCGGTGCTCCAGGAGGTCTGCGAGGGCGTAGGCGCCGAGGACATGGCCCTGTTCGGCGGACTGGCGCAGCCAGTACTCGGCTGCGGGCTCGTCGCCGCGCTCGCGGTGGTACCGGCCGAGCGCGTGCGCGGCGGGCGCGGAACCCGCGACGGCGGCGATACGCCACCATCCGGCCGCCTCGTCGGCGTAGCCGCGCTGGTGCAGGAGGACGCCCAGGTTGTTGGCGGCGGCGCGGTCACCGGCCGCGGTGGCGGCGCGCAGCTGGGGTTCGGCGCCGTCGAGGTCGCCGCGGCGCAGCAGCATGGCGCCGAGCACGCTCATCGCCTCGACCTCGCCGCGCTCGGCGGCAAGCCGCCTGCGCGCCTCCTCGGCGGCCGCACCGGTCTCGTCCCGGTCGGCCGCGTGCACAAACCGCCCCGTCCCGTACAGAGTTGCCTTGTCCCCCATAACGTCCATCGTCGCACCACCTGCAACCTGGGTACACCTGGTATACCGCAGCCATTGAGGTCACTTCAGCGTTTTGTCGACATGCCCACAGAGAGACAAGTGAAACACAGATTCTCCAACTCCCACCGGCTGGAGCAGTCTTCGTACAAGCGTCAGTCGTCAACCGCACTGACGCGTGACGTCACGGACGGGGGCTGCGGACCGGGACCGCTGCCGGCCACGGCACCGGGTCGGCGAGCGCAAACACGGCGAGGGCCCGGATCCTGAATGGATCCGGGCCCTCGACTTCAGTAGCGGGGACAGGATTTGAACCTGCGACCTCTGGGTTATGAGCCCAGCGAGCTACCGAGCTGCTCCACCCCGCGTCGTGTTCTGAAACCGTATCACGACGCGGGACGGAGCCGCCCTCGGTTACGTGCTGTCTCCGCTGCTCTGGTCACCGGCGGTGTCGCCGGACTTGTCGCCCGACGTGTCGGCGTTGGACTGTGCGTCCTCCGCGCGCTTCAGTGCGTCCTCGAGGTCCTTCTGCGCCTGGCCGTACGCCTCCCAGTCGCCCTTCTTGAGGGCTTCCTGGCCGGCTTCGAAGGCCTTCTGCGCATCGTTGAGCGCCTCTTGCACCGTCGGGTTCTCGTTCGTCGGAGGCTGGGTCGTCCCTTCCTCCGGCGGCTTGGTGACGGCGCCCTCGGTCCCGAAGACCGTGTTGAGCGCCTGTTCGAGTGTGTCTTCGAAGGCCGTCTTGCCTCCGTACGACACGGCGACCTTCTTCAGCAGCGGATACTCGGCGTTGCTGCCCTGCACATAGATCGGTTCGACGTACAGGAAGCCGTTGTCCATAGGCACCGTGAGCAGATTGCCGAAGATCATGTTCGACTTCGACGTCTCCGCGTTCCGCGTGAACTCCTGGACCGCCGGGATCGAGCTCAGCTTGCTCTGCCACTGCACCGGTCCGTCCACCTCGGACTCGCCGGTGACCCTGAGCAGCCGCAGTGTGCCGTACTGGGCGCTGTTCGCATCGGCGTCCACCGCCATGTACGCGGCCAGGTTCGGCCGTCCGCTCGGGGTGAAGGTGGTCGTCAGCGAGAACCTCTGCTGGTCGTCGCCGGGCATCTTCAGCGACAGGTAGTACGGCGGTACGGCGACGCGGTCACCGCTCGTCGGGTCGTTCGGCACCTGCCACACGTCACTCGCGTTGTAGAACTGGTCGGCGTTGGTGACGTGGTAGACGCCCAGCTGCTCGCGCTGCACCTTGAACAGGTCCTGCGGGTAGCGCAGATGCTCCTTCAGCTCGGCCGGGATGTCGGACTTCGCCTTCACCGTGCCCGGGAACGCCTTCTTCCACGTCTTCAGGACCGGGTCCTTGTCGTCCCACGTGTAGAGGTTGACGGTGCCGTCGTACGCGTCGACGGTCGCCTTGACCGAGTTGCGGATGTAGTTGACCTGGTTCTGCTGGGCGACCAGCGTGCGCTGACTGTCGTCGTTCGTGAGCGCGTCCGTGGTGGTGGTGCCGAGCGTCGTGCGCGATGCGTACGGATAGCCGTTGGTGGTGGTGTACGCGTCGACGACCCATACGACCCGCTTGCCGATGACGGTCGGGTAGGCGTCGCCGTCGATGGTCAGCCAGGGAGCGACCGCCTCGACGCGCTCTTTGGGCGTGCGGTTGTAGAGGATCTTCGAGCCCTCGCCGATGGCACCGGAGTACAGCATCTGCGGCTCACTGAACACGGCCGCGTACGCGGCGCGGTTCAGCGGGTTCGACAGGTCGATGCCGCCCTTGCCCCGGTACTGGTACGTCTTCTGGCCGCCCGCCTCCTCGTAGTCGAGCTCCTTCTGGGGCCCGCCCACGATCGAGTACTGGGTCGTCTTCTCGCCGAAGTAGATGCGCTGCTCGTAGCCCTTGTTGAAGGTGCCGGTGGTGGGCAGGCCCTGCTCGGTGAAGGCCGGCGAGCCCTCGGAACCCGGCTGGATCTCCGTGCCCTTGGCCGCGATCGCGCCGTACCCGTGTGTGTAGATGAAGTGCTGGTTGATCCAGTTCTTCTTGTCGACGCGCTCGAGGTTGAGCTCACGCAGACCGATGATCGTGTCCTGGCCCTTGTACCGGTCGACGTCCAGCGTGGTGGGGAACTGGTAGTACTTGCGCTCCTGCTCCAGCTGCTGGAACGTCGGCGAGACCACGTTCGGGTCGTTCAGCCGGTAGCTGGCGACCGAGTCGGCCTGATCACGCTGCTGCTCGGCGTTGCCGCTGTCGCCCGTGCCCGAGATCTCGTCGACCTTCACGCCGTCGATGCCGTACGCCTTGCGCGTGGCCTCGATGTTCTTCTCGATGTACGGGGTCTCCTTGGCCTGCTCGTTCGGCTTGACCTGGAACTGCTGCACGATCGCCGGGTACAGCCCGCCGATGAGGATCGCGGAGAGCACGAGCAGACCGAAGCCGATCAGCGGCAGCTGCCAGGTGCGCCGCCACAGCGTGGCGAAGAACAGCAGCGCGCAGATCACGGCGATGCAGAACAGGATCGTCTTGGCCGGCAGGTACGCGTTCGCGTCGACGTACCTCAGGCCCGTCCAGTTGTCCGTGGCCTTGAAGTCGCTGGACTTCACCGCCAGGCCGTACCGGTCGAGCCAGTAGGCGACGGCCTTGAGCGCGACGAAGAGGCCGAGCAGCACGGACAGGTGGCCGGTGGCGGCGGCCGTGGCGCGCGCGCCGGGGCTGGTGATGCGCAGCCCCCCGTACAGGTAGTGCGTGAGGGCGGCGGCGATCAGCGACAGCACCGCGGCGGCGAAGCCGAAGCCCAGCAGGAAGCGGTACCACGGCAGGTCGAACGCGTAGAACGACACGTCGAGGTTGAACTGCGGGTCCTTCTGGCCGAAGGGCACGCCGTTGACCCACATCAGCCAGGTGCGCCACTGACCGGCGGCGGACGCGCCCGCGATCAGCCCGACCAGCGCGGCGATCGAGGGCAGGAGCCACTTCTTGTACGGGGCGATGCCCATGCGGTAGCGGTCGAGGTTCTGCTGCTCCATGGACATGGCGCTCAGCGGAGGCCGCAGCCGGTGCGCCAGCCAGATGTTCACGCCGACGGCCAGCGCCATGAGCAAGCCGAAGACGAAGAACAGTCCGATCTTGGTCCACAGGGTGGTCGTGAAGACGGACGAGTACTTCACGGACCGGTACCAGAGCCAGTCCGTCCAGAACCCTGCGAACATGACGAACGCCATGGCCAAGGCGGCCAGCACGCCCAGTGTCATGAGCAGGGTCCGGACACGCCGGGACGGTCGGCCCACTCTCATCCGCTGCCCTGTCGGGCCTCCGCCGCGGTCCGGCATCTGGAAAGCCAAGGTGCGCACCTCGAAGTCGCTGTCGGTCTCTGGGCCCCGCGATCGCCGGGCCACACCTATGCAACTTACTGATGCTTTACTCAGTTCCCGCTTCCGGGGCAGAACGAGGCAGGATTGTGACCATGTCCAACACCGCCTCCTCAGGCACCCCCATGGCGGCCGGTCCGCTGACCCGTGCCGTCCTCGAGATCGACGAGTACGTCGCGGGGCTCGGCTGGGATCAGCCGGCCCGGCTGTTCGCGCTCGTCGACACCGTTCAGCTGCGTTCCCAGGAGCCGGGGCTCGCGGAGCGCCTCGGCCTCGCCGATGATGCGTCCGCCGGTTCCTTCACCCCCATCGAGCAGGAGGAGCTTCCGGCGGACAGCCCGCTGGACGACTTCCTCGGCACGATCGCCTGGCCCGACGCCGTGGTGGGCTGCGCGCTGTCCGTGGAGCGGCTGATGCTGCCGGCGTCCGCGGAGGCCTCCGTACCGGACGACCTGGACGAGGCATCGCTCGCGCAGTGGGTGGCTGCGCATCCCGAGCGGCAGGAGGTGCGGATGACGGTCGCGGTGCTGCGCGACGGGGAGCGTGAGTCGGCGCTGCGGCTGCGTGAGAAGGATGCGTCGACCGAGGTGCTCACGGGCTCGGACCTGGTGCCGGGCCTCGCCGAGGCGCTGGCGGCGACCTTCGAGGACTAGGCCGCACCCTGAAGCCGTACCCCTGAATGACCCGGTCTTGTCCCGGGCGCTACCCCTTGGTGGCGCACCGGGGCAGGTCGGCCGTCTTTCCCTCGCGGATGTCCTCGAGGGAGTTCAGCGCGTCGTCGATGGTGTCGACCTTCACGAGCGTGAGCCCCTCGGGGACGTCCCTGGCGGCCGCGGCGCAGTTGTCCTTGGGGGTGAGGAAGTACTGCGCGCCCTTGGCTCGGGCGCCGACCGTCTTCATCTGGATCCCGCCGATCGGGCCGACCGTGCCGCTGTCGTCGATGGTGCCGGTGCCCGCGACGAACGTGCCGCCGGTGAGACTTCCCGGCGTCAGCTTGTCGTAGATGCCGAGCGCGAACATCAGACCGGCGCTGGGGCCGCCGACGTCGGCCAGCTTGATGTCGACGGTGAACGGGAACGTGTGATCCGTCCCGGCCTGGATGCCGACGATCGCGCGGTCGCCGTCGTCCGCCTTTTTGGTGATGATCGTCACCTGCTGGGTGCGGGTCGCCTCCTTGCCGTCCTTCTCTGCGGCGGCCTGCTCCTTGGCGGGGACGACGGTGAAGACGACGTTCTCGCCGGGCTTGTGCTTGGTGACGAGTTCGGCGACGTCCTGCGGCTGCTTGACGCTCGTGCCGTCGACGGCCTTGATGACGTCTCCCGCGTGCAGCCTGCCGACGGCCGGGCTGTTCTTGAGCACCGACTCGACGATCACCCACGACTTCACGGGGATGTCCAGTTCCTTCAGGGCGGCGACCTTGGCGCTCTCCTGGGACTGGCTGAACTCCTCGGCGTTCTCCTGCGTCGACTGCTCCTCCGTCTGTCCGTCCGGGTAGAGGGTCTCGTGCGGAACGATCTTGCTGTCGTGCGCGAGCCAGCCGTAGACGGCCTGGACGAGGTTCATGTTGTAGTCGGCGCTGGTGACCCTGACCGTCGTCATGTTGAGGTGGCCGGTCGTCGGGTACGTCTTGTGGCCGGAGATGTGCAGCACCGGCTCGCCGTCGTGATCGCCGAGCGTGTTCACCGTGGGACCCGGGGTCATTTCCGAGTAAGGCACCTGGATGAGCACTCCCGCGCAGAGCAGCGCGATCAGCATCAGAGTGGAGGCGAGCATCGTCGCAGTGCGGCGTGGCATGGAACGACAGTACGGGACGGGTCTGTCAGTGCACTTCCGGGGCCGTCCGTAAGGGGCTCGAGGCAGTCAGGCGGCGTCGGGGCCTGAGTGGGACCTCTCCATCGCCTGCCGGAAGCGCTCATACCCGGCGAGCTCCGGGCCGTCCCCCGTCTTGCGGTGCCTGGTGGCCCAGCTGCCCCATAGGCCCGCACCGATCGCGGCCACAAGCGGAATCAGCAACCACGCGAGCGCCGCCATGCCGACCTCCCAACCCCACAAGCAACCGCAAACGACTGATCGGCAGCTGATCAACAGCCTATGAGCAGCCGATCAGCAGATTAACCATTCGCACCGTCAACGCTCCTGGCGGGGGTGCGGTTACGCAACTGGAATGCTTTTCGGTAAGTAGGGACTTCGGCCTCACCGGCGAAACGACGGTGCTACGCCCCCACCCACTCTTCTGTCCCGTTCGAGAACTTCTGATGTTTCCAGATCGGAACTTCGTGCTTCAGGTCGTCGATCAGTTTCCGGCATGCTTCGAAGGCCTCTGCCCGGTGTGGGCAGGAGACGGCGACGACGACCGCGATGTCGCCCACCCTCAGGTCGCCGACGCGGTGGACGGCGGCGAGGGCACGCACCGGGTATTCGGCGACGATCTTCTCGGCGATGCGGCGCATCTCCGCCTCGGCGGTCGGATGGCTGGAGTATCCGAGCGCGTCGACGTCGGAGCCGCCGTCGTGGTTGCGCACGGTCCCGACGAAGAGCGCGGTACCCCCCGCGGCATCGTCACCGGCGGCCCGGAACACCTCATCGACGGAGAGCGGAGCGTCACGAAGCGCAAGAAGCCGGATGGGATCCTGCCCGGCCTGCTCACCGGGATGGTCATAGGTGCGTGCCATAGCCCCATGGTGCCCCACACCCCCACCACAGGGGCAGCCGCCCCGCACACACACTGCGGACAGAGATCCCTACCGCTGCGGGCAGGCACCCCCACCGCTGTGGGCAGGCGTTCCGCAGGGCGGAACGGGTGGGCACAGCCCCCGACGGCGGTCACCGCGCGTGATAAGCCCACCGCGGACGAGGCAGGGCGCAGCCCAAAAGCACCGCCACGCGCGCGTGAGACGTCCGCATGGACAGGGCAGGGGCGCCAAGCCCCGAAGACCGGGGCTTGGCGGGGCGCTCAGCCCCGCCGCCGAGCCTTCCGAGCCCGCCGAACCACCGCAGCCGCCCCCAGCAGAGCCACCGTCGCCCCCGCAGCCCCCGCCGCGGTCGCGTCCTTGCGCCCAAGCCGCCGCCCGGCCACGGTGTGCCGCCCCGCGACCTCCTCGAGCAGCTCCGCGAGGACCTCCTCGTTGGTCCACCGCGGCCGCCACCCGGCGTCGTGCAGCCGGCTGACGCTGACGACCCACGGATACATCGTGTACGCGAGGTCGCCCGCGGGCGACGGCGTGAGCCCGATGCGGTGCAGCCGTGCGGCGGCCCCCAGGGCGACCGCGGACGGCAGCTCCATACGGCGGATCCCGCTGAGCTCCTCGACCTCCTCCTGCTCCAGCCACCCGTCGCAGCCGACGGCCAGCTCGCCGTCGACCTTCTCCAGGACGGCGTACTCGAGGGCGCTGCACAGGTCCTCGACGTGGCAGAACTGCCACGCGGGGTGGGAGCCTGCGACGACGAGGAGCCGGGGCGACTCGAAGTAGCGGGTGAGCGCCGTGTCCGTATCGCCGACCAGGACGGCGGGCCTCACCACGGTGACGTTCAGCCCGGGATGCGCCCGGGGCGCGCGGCGGGCGAGCCGCTCGATCTCGAGCAGGTCGCCGACGCCGGTGCCCTCGGCGGTGGCGCGCAGCTCCGCGTCCTCGGAGAGCGGCAGCTCGTTGTCGGGCAGCGCCCCGTAGACCATGGCGGAGGTGCACAGCACCACGCGGTGGACGCCGGCGGCGGCCGCGGCGGTGAGCACGGTCTGGGCGCCGCGCACGTTGTAGGCGGTACGGGCGGCCGGGTCGGTTCCCAGGTCCAGGTCGACGGCGAGGTGCACCACGACGTCCGCGCCGCGCAGCCGCTCGGCGATCGCCGGGTCCCGTACGTCGAGGATGTGCCACTGGGCGGACGCGCACTCCCCGCGGCGTTCGTCGATGGCCACGACCTGCTTGATGTCGTCGCTGGCGGCGAGACGCTCGGTCAGCAGCGCCCCGACGCCGGACGCGGCGCCGGTGACCGCCACGACGGGCCCGCGCGCGGCGACCGACTCGGCGGCCCGAAGCGCCGTCGTCGAGGGGTGGCGGTCGGGCGACGGGCGGGCTGATGGGTTTCGCGGTGCGCGAACCTGCGGATCTGGGGAACTCACCGGGCGTCTCCAGCGGTTGTCTTCAGTACGTTCGTGAATGACGCGCACGTACCAGGTGGGATCCATCCTGCCGCAGGCCCCCCGTCGGCGAAGCACTGAGGCCCGATCCCGTCATGGTGTCTACGCTGGGTGGTGAAGTTCGGGCAGCCGCCGCCGGTGTCGTACCGGCGGCCTAACAAGCCGAGGAATCCCGTGAGTGACACCCCATTCGGATTCGGCCTTCCGCCGGAGGAGCCGGAGAACGGCGACGAGGGCAAGAAGAAGGACCAGCAGGGCGGCGGTGGTGGCCAGGGACCTGCCAACCCCTTCGGTTTCGGTCTGCCCGGCGCAGGCGGCCCGGGCGGGGACAATCCGTTCGCCGCGATGTTCGGGTCGCTGAACCCGTCCGACCTCGGCGCCGCCTTCCAGCAGCTGGGCCAGATGCTCTCGTACGAGGGCGGCCCGGTGAACTGGGACATGGCCAAGCAGATCGCCCGCCAGACGGTCGCCCAGGGCTCGCCCGACGGCACGAAGGACGCGAGCGTCGGCCCCGCCGAGCGCGCTGCCGTCGAGGAGGCCGTGCGCCTGGCGGACCTGTGGCTGGACGATGTGACGTCTCTGCCCTCCGGGGCGGGTTCGGCGCTGGCCTGGAGCCGCGCCGAGTGGGTCGAGGCGACCCTCCCGGTGTGGAAGGACCTGGTGGACCCGGTCGCCGAGCGCGTCGGCGCGGCCATGGGCGATGTGCTGCCCGAGGAGATGCAGGCCATGGCGGGCCCGCTGCTCGGCATGATGCGCTCCATGGGCGGCGCCATGTTCGGCACGCAGATCGGGCATGCCGTGGGTGTGCTGGCGGGCGAGGTCGTCGGCTCGACCGACATCGGTCTGCCGCTCGGCCCGGCCGGGAAGGCCGCGCTGCTGCCGGCGAACATCGAGGCGTTCGGCAAGGACCTGGGCGTGCCGAAGGACGAGGTCCGGCTCTATCTGGCGCTGCGCGAGGCGGCCCACCAGCGGCTTTTCGCGCATGTGCCGTGGCTGCGCTCGCATCTGTTCGGTGCGGTCGAGGGGTACGCGCGCGGGATCAAGGTGGACACGGCGAAGCTGGAAGACGTCGTCGGCCAGCTCGACCCGCAGAACCCGGAGCAGCTGCAGGACGCCCTGCAGCAGGGCATGTTCCAGCCGGAGGACACCCCGGAGCAGAAGGCCGCGCTGGCCCGTCTGGAGACGGCGCTGGCGCTGGTCGAGGGCTGGGTGGACGCCGTGGTGCACGAGGCGGCGAAGCCGCGCCTTTCGTCGGCGAACGCGCTGCGTGAGACGTTGCGCAGGCGCCGGGCGACGGGCGGCCCCGCCGAGCAGACGTTCGCGACGCTGATCGGGCTCGAGCTGCGCCCGCGCCGGCTGCGCGACGCCTCCCGGCTGTGGGCCTCGCTGACGGACGCGCGCGGGGTCGACGGCCGGGACGGCCTGTGGGCCCACCCGGACATGCTCCCGACCGCGACCGACCTGGACGATCCGGACGGCTTCGTGCACCGCGAGCACCTGGACTTCTCCGAGCTGGACAAGATGCTCGGCGAGGCCGCGGGCGGCGCGTCCGACAAGACCGACCTCCGCAAGGGCGAGCCCGAAGGCGTCAAGAAGGACGAGTCCGAGGGCACCGGCAGCGACGACCGTGAGGGCGACGACGGCAAGTGAGCCTTCACGACGACGCCGTCCTCGTACTGGAGCGCTACGAAGGCCGCGAGGTTCCCGAGGACCAGGCAGAGCTGCGCCAGACGTATCTCGATCACCTGGGGGCGTATCCGGACGGGATGTGGAAGGCCTGCTCGGCCGGGCACATCACGGCGAGCGCCCTGGTGATCGACCCGCAGCACGAGCGCGTGCTGCTCACCCTCCACGGGAAGCTCCGCATGTGGCTGCAGATGGGCGGCCACTGCGAGCCGGGCGATGCGACGCTCGCGGACGCGGCGCTGCGTGAGGCCACGGAGGAGTCGGGCGTCCCGGGGCTGACCCTGCTCGGCGGGGGCCCGGTGCGCCTGGACCGGCATCTGACGCCGTGCGCCTGGCATCTGGATGTGCAGTACGCGGCGCTCGCCCCTGCCGGGGCTGTCGAGGCGATCAGCGACGAGTCACTGGACCTGCGCTGGTTCGGATACGACGAGGTGGCCGACGTCGCCGACGAGTCTGTTGTGCGTTTGGTGAAGGCGACGCTGGAGCGCCTTCCGGTGTGACCTCGCAGGGGCGCCGACGCCTGTGTGACGGGGTCGAGGGCACCGTCGTGTAAGGGGCGGCCGCCATGGGCAGCCGCCCCTTACACATGCTTGGTCCTTGCAGGTCAGTTCCAGGCGTTGCCCTGGTTCTGGCCGCGCGCTCCGTGCTGGCCCATCCCGTACTGGGCGCGCAGGCCCTGGCCGATGACGGCGTTCTGCGGGGGCAGCAGTTCGCTGGGCTGCACCAGCGCGAAGCCCTCGCCCATGAAGCTCAGCTCCCAGCCCTCGCCGGTGTTGCCGCGCCGCCGCCACACGCCCGATGAGTGCGTCTGGGCCTGCATCTGGATCCGCAGGCTGGTGGACCACGCGACGACGGCGTCGGCGTCCGCGTTGACGTACTGGTTGGGCGTGACCTGCAGCATCAGCGGCCGGCCCGAGGTCATGAGGGCGACCTTGCCCCGGCCGGTGATGTTGAGCTGGTACTTGCCGGAGCCGGAGATGCCGTACTGGCTGTCCACGGCGATGACCTGGTGGGTGAGCGACGAGTCGAGCGCGAGGACGTAGCTGCTGTCCACGGTCAGACCGTCCTGTTCCACGTCCACCACGTGGATGTACTGCGCCAGGTTGGCGAGATAGACGGTGCCCTGGCCGTGGCAGCGCATCAGGTCCAGGCCCTCGCCGGTGTTCGCGCGGGCGCGCCGCTGCTGCCTGCTCTGGTACTCGGCGTCGAACTCGACGAGGCCCTGGTAGGCGACCATGGCGCCCTTGCGGGCCAGGACGTCGTCGTGCCCTTCCAGGGCGACCCGCAGCATCTGCGGGTTCTGGACGGTGTACCGCTCCTGGGTCTGCTGCTCTGTGTGCGCGAAAAGCGGGCTCTGCATGGTGTGTTCGTTCCCCCTCAGCCCCGGATCCGGAGGCGGTCGGTGCTGTCCTCACTGGGCTGTACGACGACGATGCCCTCTCCCGAGAAGCCCATCTGGTAGGCCTCGCCGCTGCCGCGTCCGACGAGCGCGCCCGCCCTGAAGCTGCGCTTGCCCTTCACCTTGAGGTTCGGGGACCAGGCGACCAGCGCGTCGGGGTCGACGTACGTCTCGTCCTCGCCGCGGCCGCAGTCGACGACGATGGGCTTGCCGCGCGAGGTCAGCGCGACGTATCCGTTGCCGGAGATCTTGACGTTCCACAGGCCCTGGCCGGCGAACTTGGCGAGTCCCTTGACGCGTTCGACGCCCCACTGGAGGCTCGCGTCGAAGGCGAGGAGGTTGCTGCCGTTCACCGATATCGCGTCGCCGCCCAGGTTGATGACGACGACATCCGCTCCGTAGTCGGCGAGGTAGAGCAGGCCGTCTCCGGAGCACTTCATCAGGGGGGCGCCCTCGCCGGTCATCCAGTCGCGCGCGATCTGCCGTACGGCCGGCGGGTTCGGCTCGTACTGCACGAACCCTTCGTAGGCGATCATCGAGCCCACGCGCGCGAGGAGGTCGTTTCCGGTCTGCATGGCGACCTTGAGGATGTTGTTGCCGTGGTTCTCCATGCGGGCGGCGACGGGTGCGGGGGCGTAGCCCGCGAGCTGCTTGTTCATGACGGGCTCCCTCAGACCTCGTACGGCTGGACGACGATGAAGTTGCCGGGCGCGCCGCGGAACTGGAGGTTCACGCTCTCGCCGCTGGCCCCCGCGTAGGCGCCCGCGCGCATGCGCACCTGGCTGGAGACGATGGCCTGCGCGGCCGCTGACCAGGCGACGACGGCGTTGCAGTCGGCGAACGTCGTCGGCGTGACGGGCAGCACGACGGGGGTGCCGTGGGTCTTCACGACGACGGTGCCGGTGCCCTGGAACTGCATGACGAACAGCGCGCCGCCGGGGATGCCGTGGCCCTCAATCCTGCGCACCTCGTACTGGAGCGGCTCGTCGAAGGCGAGGACGTTCTCGGCCGATACGCAGATGGCGTCGCCCTGGAGCTCGATGGGGTGCAGCTGGGTCTCGTTCTCGGCGAGGAAGACCTGGCCGCGGCCCGTGCAGCGCATGAGCTGCATCTCCTGGCCGGTGGCGTTGCCCACGATGCGGCCCGCGAAGCCCGCGCCCTTGTAGCTGAAGTCGACCTTGCCCTGGTAGAGCACCATGCTGCCCTGCCGGGCGAGGACCGGCGTGTCCCCCATGCCGAGGTCGACGCGGATCATCTTCTTGTTCTGCTGGGTCCAGCGCTGCCCGGTGGGCTTCTCGCGGAAGGCCTCGAGTCCGGCGGCCACGCCTGGAGCGACCGGCGCTGCCGCCTGAGGGGCTCCCTGCGGTGCTCCGTACGGGGACGGGGCGCCCTGCTGGCCGGGTAGCTGGCCGCCCGGCGGCTGGCCGTAGCCGGGCGGCGGGGCCGGTGCGTGGGGCGGCTGACCGTAGCCGGGAGGCGGCGTCGGAGCCTGCGGCTGCGGGTATCCGGGCGGCGGCCCGGGCTGCCCGGCAGGCTGTCCGTACGGCGATGGGGCCGCCGGCGGCGGCACGGTACCGGCACCCGGTGGGGCCAGCGGCGCGGCGACGGTCGGCGCGGCGTGCACCGAGGGCGCCGGAGCTGGGGGCGGTGTGGGTGCCTGAGGCGGAGCGAATCCCTGTGCGGCGGGCTCGGGGGCGGGCGCGGGCGCGGCCGGAGTGCCGAACGCGGGCGGCGCGGAAGCCTGGGCGGGCGGCGCGAACGAGGGCGCAGGGGCGGCGGCCTGCGCAGGTGGGGCGAAACCGGGGGCACCGCCCGCCTGGGGCTGCTGTGCCGCCGGCTCCTCCTCCGCCACCTCGCCGCCGAAGTTCTTCAGCAGGGCCTCGAGTCCGCCGTCGAAGCCCTGCCCGACGGCGGCGAACCGCCACACGTCCTTGAGGTAGAAGTCGCCCAGCATCACGGCGCGCTCGGTGGAGAACTCGGCGCCGCTGAAGGCGTAGCGCGCGACCTCCTCGCCTCCCGCGACGATCCGGATGTAACCGGGCCCGACCTGCGACATCTGGCCGGCGCCGTCGATGGTCGCGGTGAAGGAGAGCTTGTGGATGTGCGCCGGTATGCGGTCGAGGGTGACGCGGAACGACTCGGTGTCGCCGGCCTGCGCGCCGAGCAGCTGAATCGACTCCTCGGGGGTCTTCGGCTGGTTGAAGAAGACGAAATAGCGGTCGTCCGAAAGCTGCTCGTTGGCATCAAGGCCGAAGCAGCTGATGTCGAACGTCAGCCCGGGGCCTGAGATCTGCACGCCTACGTACAGATCCGTCCCCGCGGTGAGGTCACTGATCCGGGCCTTGTGGCCGCGTTGGAATTCCCTGGCCATGCGTAACGACCGTCCCCCATCCCGAAATTGACTGCGTCGCGCCAGGCTAGCCGCAAACACCGACAACGGACGAAGCCGGTACAGACCCGGTACAGAATCAACGCTCCGGACACGGCGGGAGTCTTCCCGCGTCAATGCGTCACGCCACGCGCGCGTGCATGCGTCGCTCCTGGCGCGTACGTCGCTCCGCGCGCGCGTCACTCGCTGCGCGTGCAGCGGTCATTCGCCGCGTGTGCGTGCAGCGGTCATTCGCCGCGTGTGCGCGCAGTGGTCATTCGCCGCGTGCGGCCGGGACGTGCGGCAGCCGGTCGGCCGCAACCACGCCTTCGAGATAGCCCCGGGCCCGCTCCGTCCGCGGATACGCCTCGAGCAGCTGCCAGAACCCCGGACCGTGTCCGGGGACGAGAAGATGCGCCAGCTCGTGGAGAAGGACGTAGTCCACGACGTACTCCGGCATACCCTGCAACCGGTGGGAGAGTCGGATGCTGCCTTCCGCCGGTGTGCAGGAGCCCCAGCGGGTGTTCTGATTGGTCACCCAGCGGACCGAGGCGGGCCGGGCCCGGCCGTCGAAGTACTGGTCCGACAGCCGCTGGGCACGCTCCGTCAGCTCGGCATCCCCCAGCACCCGCTTGCTCTCCTGGGCCGCGAGTTTGTCGAGCATGACCCTGACCCAGCGCTGCTCCTCCGCCTCGGACATGCGGGCGGGGATCAGTACGACGGTGCGGTCGCCCTCGCGGTATGCGGAAACCGTTCTGCGTCGGCGAGCGCTCCGGCGGACCTCGACTGCGCCCGCCCGCGAGCCGCCTGACGGCGGGCTGGTCGTGCTGCGCTGATGGCTTCCGGCGCGGTGCAAGGGGTCGGCGGACACGCCCCGACGTTACCCGCTCAGAGTGCGGGAAGTCCTGCCTCCCGGAGGGTTCGCCACCGATCCACTCCTCGAACACCTGATTAATACGACTAATCCCCGCGCCTGTGGATAACTCCGCGCATCCCTCCGCTCCGCCCCTGCATGCTGGCGACCGACAGCGACCGGCAGAGACCCGGAAATCCAGTCGGCAACGGGGGACGTCATGCATCCGATCCTGAAACCCGCGCTGCGGCGCGGCTGGCGCGACCGCCACACCGTGCAGTGCGGTGTGACACCCGCACACGCGGTCCTCCTCGGCCCGGTGGACACGGCCACCGCCAGCTTCCTGAACCTGCTCGACGGAACCCGCGGACTCGAGCTGCTGCGCGACGAAGGCCGCCGCACAGGCCTGCCCGACGGGCATGTGGACAGGCTCGTCGAGCGCCTGTCGGCAGCAGGGCTCCTGGACGATGCGACAGGCGGTGGCCCCACCGCCGAGGACCTCCGCAAGCGGGAGAGCGCCCTCCAGCGCCTGCAGCCCGACCTGGCATCGCTCTCGGTCGTCACACCCGAACCGGGCGGCGCGATGAAGACGTTGGCGGCGCGTCGCACCCTGCGCGTGCAGATCCAGGGCGCCGGCCGGGTGGGGACCATCATCGCCTCCGTCCTTGCGGCAGCCGGTGTGGGCCACATCGATGTTCAGGACATCGGATGCGTCGAACCGTGGGATCTGGCACCGGGCGGCCTGCCTGCCGAATCGGTCGGCGACCGCAGGACGGACGCCGCACGCCAGGCCGTACGACGAGCAGCCCCTGACCGCCCACCCCGCCGAGACAAGTCCCGGAAGACCACGGCAGGCGAGCCCGGGCTGTCCCTGGTCATCCTCGCCCCGCGGGACGGCCTGGCCGCCCATGCCCCCGACCCGGCCGCGGCAGAACCGCTCATCTCCTCGGGGACGCCTCACCTCTACGCAGGAGTGGTGGAGGCAACCGGCGTGGTCGGCCCTCTGGTACTGCCCGGCACGACGGCTTGTGCGGGCTGCCTGTTGCAGGGACGCACGGACCGGGATCCCGCCTGGCCTCGTCTGCTGGCGCAGTGGCGCTCGGGGCAGCAGCGTCATGTCACCGCCTGCGACACCGCTCTGGCGACGGCGGTCGCAGGTCTGGCGGCGGCACACGCCCTTGCCTTTCTGGACGGAGGCGCGCCGGCGAGCACCGGAGCCCGATGGGAGGCGTCCCTGCCAGGACTCGACTGGCACCCGCGACCCGTGTGGCCGCACCCCGCATGCCCGTGCGGGGCCGTCGAGCAAGGTATGAGTGAACAGACCTCGGATGACGGGGAGCGGCACGAGACAATGGCCGGGTGACCGCCGCACAGGGTACGGCTGTCTGGGACTTGGAGGGGCGCATGTCTGATCTTCCCCGGAAGGCGGTCACCCGTACCGCCAAGCTCGCCGCGCTACCGCTCGGCTTCGCCGGGCGCGCCACGTGGGGGCTGGGCAAGCGGATCGGCGGCAAGTCGGCGGAGATCGTGGGCCGCGAGCTGCAACAACGCACCGCGGAGCAATTGTTCAAGGTCCTCGGGGAGCTGAAGGGCGGAGCCATGAAGTTCGGGCAGGCCCTGTCCGTCTTCGAGTCCGCGCTGCCGGAGGAGATCGCCGGCCCCTACCGCGCCGCGCTGACGAAACTTCAGGACGCGGCTCCCCCGATGCCGACCCGCACCGTGCACTCCGTACTGGAGGAGCGGCTCGGCGAAGAGTGGCGCGAGTGGTTCCTGGAGTTCGAGGACAAGCCGGCCGCGGCCGCGTCGATCGGCCAGGTGCACCGGGCCGTGTGGCACGACGGGCGCGAAGTCGCCGTCAAGGTGCAGTACCCAGGCGCCGGCGAGGCGCTGCTGTCCGACCTGACGCAACTCGGCCGCTTCGCACGGCTGCTGGGGCCGCTGATTCCGGGCGTGGACGTCAAGCCGCTCATCGAGGAACTGCGCGACCGTGTGTCCGAGGAGCTCGACTACGGCATGGAGGCACAGGCCCAGCAGGTCCATGCCGAAGAGTTCGCGGACGACCCTGATGTGCTGGTGCCCGCGGTGGTGCACCAGTGCGAACAGGTGCTGGTGACCGAGTGGATCGACGGGATACCGCTGTCGGAGGTGATCGCCGACGGCCTCCCCGAGCAGCGCGACCGGGCAGGTCAGCTATTGGCCCGCTTCCTCTTCTCGGGACCCGCGCGCACCGGTCTTCTGCATGCGGACCCGCACCCGGGCAACTTCCGGCTGCTGCCCGGCGACAACGACGACTGGCGGCTGGGGGTACTGGACTTCGGCACGGTGGACCGGCTGCCCGGGGGACTGCCGTCCACGATCGGCGACTCGCTGCGCATGGCACTCGACGGCCGGGCCGAGGCGGTCTACGAGATGCTCTGCGAGGAAGGCTTCGTCAAGGACGAGGTAGAGCTCGACCCGGAGGCGGTGCTCGACTATCTGCTGCCCATCATCGAGCCGGCGCAGGTCGAGGAGTTCGAGTTCACCCGTGGCTGGATGCGCAGCCAGGCCGGGCGCATCGCCGATCCCCGGTCGCCCGCCTATCAGTTGGGCAAGCAGCTGAACCTGCCACCGTCGTATCTGCTGATCCACCGGGTGACGCTGAGCACGATCGGCGTGCTGTGCCAGCTGGGCGCCAGGGTCCGGCTGAGGGACGAGCTCGAGGCGTGGCTGCCGGGTTTCGCCGAGGAGGAGCCCTTGACGGGCGACGCGGATACCGCGGACGACTGCGCCGACTTCGCTGAGGAGGAGCCTGCGGCTGAGGCGTGACCACGTTGGGGGCCGGTGGGCGGGAGGGGTGGGAGGGGGAGGGGGAGGGCCCCCGGAGGCGCCGCAGGGTTCGCCGGCCACGCACTGCGGGGGCCGGTCCTTGTCGGACCGGCCCCCGCGAGGAGCACATCTGCGTGTGGTGCCCGGCTGCTGCCGTTACTGCATGACCGCCATGGCCAGGGCGCGGCGGGCGCGGAGCGACGCGCGTTCGGCGCGGCGCTGCATCCGCCGGGCGGCGGCCAGGCGCACGGCCTGGCGTTCCGCCTCGGCCTCACGCAGGCGCTCGTGCATATGCGCACGGGCCAGGGCTTCTGGGATGAGTTGCATCTCTCGGGTCCTGTTCTGACGCGAGTCGGTCGCGCCGGTGGTGGTGGAGTCTGGGGTCGCGGAGCCGATGGGCTCGTTGGTGGACGTCGTCATCGGGGCCTGCTTCTGGGGGTCGTGCGTGTGAGGGCGGTCGATCGTTCCGGTGGCGTTCATGCGACGACCGGGTTCTTGCGCGGGCGGCCACGCGGCCGCTTGCGGGCGACCACGACGCCCTGGACGAAGAGCTCGCCGCCCCAGACGCCCCAGGGCTCGCGCCGCTCCTTGGCGCCGGCGAGGCAGGCCTCGATGAGCGGGCAGGTGCGGCAGAGGGACTTGGCGTACTCGACGTCGGCCGGCGACTCGGCGAAGAAGACCTCCGGGTCGTAGGAGCGGCAGGGGACGGGTACGCCGAGGTTCTCGATGGCGTCGTCGAGCGCGGTGAGCGCGGTGAGCGGGGTCAAGGCGGAGTCCTCCGTGAGGCCGGGCGGGGTGATCGTTTGTGAAGGCGGTACGGACGGGGCGCGCGCTTCGAGTTGCACGGTTGGTCTTCCTCGTCTGGTCGTTCCGGCCTGTTGGCCGGGTGGCGGCTGGTACCGGGTCTTTCCTTGTCCCGAGGCCCCTTCGCTCCGTCATCCCCGTTGGGGGCAAACAGAAGGGCCGCGGATCCCGGATGGGGTTCCGCGGCCCTGAAGGCGCCTGGCCTGATGGCGTATCAGGCTGGATCACTCCAGGGTTCGAGCCCACGGAAGGCCCACATCGTGTGGTGCTGCGTCGTCTTGCGGGATCCGGCACCGGCCGCCGCAAAGGCATAGGCGGACGCCTGTGCCACTGCTGCTACTGCTTCCGGTGCCTGGGTCGGTCGCTCATTGCGCTCACGGATCTCAAGACCCGAGAGAGGCATGGAGGACGCCGGACGCACGGCGGTAATGCCGGACAGACCGGTGCCCAGGTTGGAGAGGCCGAGCAGGCAGGAGGCGACGACCGAGCGATCGGTCAGTTTGGCGGTGCTGATGGAGCTGGTGTTGATGCTGATCACTTCAATCGCCTCCTCTCGGCGTCTTGGGGACCGGTCAGGACCGGCCCGGGGCTTTCAAGTACAGCACGGATCCGGGGCTTCGAGAAGCCGCCGTGTCCGTGCCTAAGAACCTATGGGGATTGCTGGGGCATGCGCAAACTATTTTTCCGACGAGTTTCGGTCAGCCTTCTTCGTCGTGGCTGTCACGGGTCTCACCTGCGCAGATGGCCAGCACATCGGCTCCGAACCGGTTGAGTTTGCGCACTCCGACGCCGGGGATACGCGCCAGCTCGGCCTCCCCGTCCGGTGCGGCCTCAGCGATGGCCATGAGTGTCTTGTCGGTGAAGATGCAGAACGCGGGCTGCCCCAACTGGCGGGCTTCGTCGGCGCGCCAGTCGCGGAGTCGTTCGTAGAGGCCCTCGTCCATGTCCGAGGGGCAGTCCTCACAGCGCATCAGCTTCATTTCGCCGGCGTCGGTGAGGGTGCGGCCGCAGACGCGGCAGCGGGCGGGTGTCCGGGGCCCGCGCCGGGGTCGTGCGGCCGTGGTGGCGATGTTCCTGGATCCGTGTTCGATGCCGCCCGCGCCGACGGGTGCACCCGGACCGCGGGGCGCGGTGGTGGATGAGCCTGGTCGCAGGCCGTCGAGGAAGCGGCTGGGGCGGCGGTTCGGGCGGCCGCCGGGTGAGCGGGCCAGTGCCCAGGAGAGGAACACGTGCTGTCGTGCCCGGGTGACGCCCACGTAGAGGAGGCGTCGTTCCTCCTCTATCTGTTCGTCCGTTTTGGCGTAGGTGATCGGCATCATGCCTTCTGCTACGCCGACGACGAACACGGCGTCCCATTCGAGGCCTTTTGCGGCGTGCAGGGAGGCGAGGGTTACGCCTTCGACGGTGGGGGCGTGCTGGGCGGCTGCGCGCTCGTCGAGTTCGGCGACGAGGTCGCCGAGGGTGGCTGACGGCTGGGCTCGGGCGAAGTCCTCGGCGAGGCGTACGAGGGCGGCGAGGGACTCCCAGCGCTCGCGGACGGCTCCGGAGCCGGCTGGTGGCTGTGTGGTCCAGCCTTTGGTGGAGAGCACGGCACGCACCTGGGACGGCAGGTCGACGGCGTCGTCGAGGAGGGTGTCGTTGGCGCCGAAGCGGGCGGCTCCGCGCAGGGCGGCGCCTGCTTCACGTACTTCGGTGCGTTCGAAGAATCGTTCGGCGCCGCGCAGCTGGTAGGGCACGCCGGCGTCCGCGAGGGCTTGTTCGTACGTCTCGGACTGGCTGTTCGTGCGGAACAGGACTGCGATTTCGCTGGCGGGGACGCCGGAGGCGATGAGGTCGCGGATGCGGTGGGCGGCGCCTTCGGCTTCGGCGGGCTCGTCCAGGTACTCGGTGTAGACGGGTTCGGGGCCGGGTTTCCGCTGGGAGATGAGTTCGAGGCGGTGTTCGGCGGCGCGGCCGCGGGCGTGGGAGAGCAGGCCGTTGGCGAGGTGGACGATCTGTGGTGAGGAGCGGTAGTCGCGGACGAGTTTGACGACGGTGGCGCCGGGGTGGCGTGTCCGGAAGTTCAGCAGGTGGTCGGGGGTGGCGCCGGTGAAGGAGTAGATGGTCTGGCTTGCGTCGCCGACGACGCAGAGGCTGTCGCGGTCGCCGAGCCAGAGTTCGAGGAGGCGCTGCTGGAGGGGGCTGACGTCCTGGTATTCGTCGACGACGAAGTGCTGGTACTGGCTGCGGACGTGGTCTGCGATGTCGTGGCGGTCCTGGAGGATGGCGACGGTGAGCAGGAGGACGTCTTCGAAGTCGATGACGGAGCGCTCGCGTTTGAGGTCTTCGTAGGTGGCGTAGAGCTGGGAGATCTCGGCGGGGTCGCGGGGGACGTCGCGGCCGGCTTTGGCGGCGGCCGCGAGGTAGTCCGAGGGGACGGTCTGGGTGACTTTGGACCATTCGATCTCGGCGGTGACGTCGCGGAGCTCGCCCCGGTCGAGGCGGATGCGGCAGGCGGCTGCGGCGTCAGCGACGAGCTGGATTTTGCGTTCGACGAGTCGTGGCAGTGGTCCGCCGACGGCTTTCGGCCAGAAGTACTGGAGCTGGCGCAGGGCGGCGGAGTGGAAGGTGCGTGCCTGGACTCCGGCGGCGCCGAGCTGGCGGAGGCGGCCGCGCATCTCGCCTGCGGCGCGGTTGGTGAAGGTGACGGCGAGGACGCTGGACGGCTGCAGTATTCCGGCGCGGACGCCGTAGGCGATGCGGTGGGTGATCGCCCGGGTTTTGCCGGTGCCTGCTCCGGCGAGTACGCACACCGGTCCGTGCAGGGCGGTGGCGACCTCACGCTGCTCGGGGTCGAGCCCGTCGAGTACGGCGTCGGCGCTGTCCGGAGCCTGCGGGAAGAGGGTGGAGTGCGTTGCTGGTGTCACCCCGCCATGCTGCCAGGTCCCCGGAGGCCCGTGAGCCGGTTGTCCACAGGGGGGCGGTTGCAGTCGTACTAATGCGTGCTGCGCGTCCTCATGCCTGCGCTGCACGTCCTCATGCGTGCGCTGCAGGTCATGTTTCGTGCGGTCCGTGTCACACCGTGCGCGATGTGACGCACATGCGGCAGCCGGCGGGAATGGTTGCCCCTGTCACGTACGTTCTGTCACTGCGACCGATCATCGAGCGACACCACTAGGGAGCGCGAAGACATGCAGGGTTCTGTGACGATGTACAGCACGACGTGGTGCGGTTACTGCCGTCGGCTGAAGAGCCAGTTGGACCGTGAGGGCATCGCATACGCGGAGATCAACATCGAGCAGGACCCGGAGTCCGCGGCGTTCGTGGAGAAGGCGAACGGCGGAAACCAGACGGTTCCCACCGTCTCGATCGTTCCGGTCTCCGGTGGTGAGCCGGTGGTCATGACGAACCCGAGCCTCGCGCAGGTGAAGCAGGCGCTCGGCGTCTGAGGGGCCTTGCCCCGACCCGGCGTCGGCCCGGCCGTGCTAGACGGTGCCGGGCCTTGTCGGCAGGGGCTTGCCGTACCAGAGCTCGATCAGGCGGGCCGCTATTGAGATTCCGTAGGGGGGCAGGACCTCCCCGGACTCGAAGGCGGCCCGCAGTTCTTCCCGGGAGAACCAGCGCGCCTCGTGGATCTCCTCGCCGTCGACGTCGATCTCGGATGAGGTGGCGCGGGCCATGAATCCCAGCATGAGGCTGGAGGGGAAGGGCCAGGGCTGGCTTGCGACGTATTCGACGTCGCCGACTGTGATGCCTGCCTCTTCGAGTACCTCGCGGCGTACCGACTGTTCTATCGACTCGCCGGGTTCGACGAATCCGGCGAGGGTCGAGAAGCGGCCTTCCGGCCAGTGGACCTGGCGGCCGAGGAGTGCGCGGTCCTCGTCGTCGGTGACGAGCATGATCACTGCGGGGTCGGTGCGTGGGTAGTGTTCGGCGCCGCAGGCGGGGCAGCGGCGGATGTGGCCGGCGGCGGCGATGACGGTGCGTTCGCCGCAGCGGGAGCAGAAGCGGTGGAGGCGCTGCCAGTTCTCCAGGGCGACGGCGTGCACCATGAGGCCGGTGTCGCGGGGGGACAGCAGGAGGCCCGCTTCGCGGAGGCCCGCGGGGCGTGCGGACTGGTCCATGCGGCCGGGCAGGGAGTCCTTCTGCAGGGCGAAGTAGCTGACGCCGTCGTCGTCGGTGCCGAGGAAGTAGCGGTGGGCTTCGGTGAGGGGGGCTTCGAAGGAGGGGGTGGTGACGAGTTCCGTGGTGCCGTCGGGGGTCTCGTCGATGAGCACCTGGCCGCCGGAGACGACGAAGACGCGGGTCGTCGGGTGGCTCCACGCCGCGGCCAGCCATGCCTCGTCGAGGCGGTGGTGGGCGGCGCGGTCGATGCCGCTCGGCGCGGTGAGGGCGAGCGGGCGGTTGCCGGTGCGGTCAGTCCAGATGGTCACAGGTGCTTCCAACTCCCCCGGTGGTGTGGGTGGTGTTGCGCGGCGGTTGAGCAGGAGGTCCGGCGGGCCGGGGTGCGATGGGCCGTGGGTGTGCGGAAGTGTCCTCCCAGTGTGCCTGGCGTGGCCGGTTGGGCCTGCGTCAGGGGGCGCGGGGGTTGGCTTCGGCGGTATGCGGGGCGGTCCGCGGGAGGGTCAGCCCGCATGGCGCCAGTTCTCTGCGAGGTCCGCCCACAGGTATGCGGAGGTCTCCACGCCTTTGAGGAGGAGGTCGAGTTCGACTTTCTCGTTGGGCGCGTGCCAGCCGTCCGATGGCACGGAGATGCCGAGGAAGAGGACGGGCGCGGCGAGCACGTCCTGCAGGTCGGCGGCCGGTCCGGAGCCGCCCTCGCGAGTGAAGAGGATCTTCTGCTCGAACGCGCGCCCCATGGCGCGTACGAGGGACTGGAGGGCGGGGTGGTCCAGGGGTGTGAGGCACGGGCGCGTGGCGCCGCCGAAGGTGATCTCGTGGCGGATGCCGGCGGGGAGCTGTTGGGCGACCCAGGTGCGTACGGCCTTCTCGATGTGGCCCGGGTCCTGACCCGCGACCAGCCGGAAGGAGAGCTTCAGCATCGCTGAGGACGGGATGATCGTCTTGCCGCCGGGGCCCTGGTAGCCGCCGCCGATGCCGTTGACCTCGGCGGTGGGGCGGGCCCAGATGCGCTCGAGTGTGGTGTGTCCGGCCTCGCCGTGGGTGGCGTGCGACTTGGCGGTGCGCAGCCACTGCTCTTCGTCGAAGGGCAGTTCGGCGAAGAGTTCGCGTTCGCGCGGGGTGAGTTCCTGGATGCCGTCGTAGAAGCCGGGGATGGCCACGCGCGCGTGCTCGTCGTGGAGCGCGGCGACGAGGCGGGCGGCGGCGGTGGCGGGGTTCGGTACGGCGCCGCCGAACGAGCCGGAGTGGATGTCCTGGTCGGGGCCGTTCAGCTGGATCTCGCAGTCGGTGAGGCCGCGCATGCCGGTGCACACGGTGGGTGTGGTCTCGGACCACATGCCGGTGTCGGAGACGATCACCGCGTCGGCGGCGAGGCGGGCCGCGTGCTCTTCGACGAGGGCGCGGAAGTGCGGGGAGCCGGACTCCTCCTCGCCCTCGATGAGCAGCTTGAGGTGGACGGCGGGTGCGGTGCGGCCGGTGGCGGCGAGGTGGGCGCGCACGCCGAGTGTGTGGAAGAACACCTGGCCCTTGTCGTCGGCGGCCCCGCGCGCGTGGAGGCGGTTTCCGCGGATGACGGGCTCGAAGGGGTCGGTGTCCCAGCCGTCCTCGCGGGCGGCGGGCTGCACGTCGTGGTGGCCGTAGACCAGCACGGTGGGCGCTGCGGCGTCGTCCGAGGGCCATTCGGCGAAGACGGCCGGTGCGCCGGGGGTGTCCCAGATCTCGGCGACCGGGAAGCCGGTCTCCTTGAGCCTCGCGGCGAGCCAGTCGGCACTGCGCCGTACATCGCCGGCGTGGTCGGGCTGGGCCGACACGGACGGGATGCGCAGCCACTCGGCGAGGTCGTCGAGGAAGGCCTCACGGTGGTGCTGGACGTACGCGCGGACGGCGCTGACGGCACTGTCAACGGGCTTGCTCATGGTCACGACCTTATCGGCCTCACGACGTTATCGGCCCACGTGGGCGGGATGGTCCGGCGGTTCCTCGGCGGCCGCGCCCTGCGGCTGCGCAGGCCCGGGTGCCGGGTTCTGCGGCTCCGGCTGCGCCAGCAGGAGGCGTTCCAGCTCGGGGCGGCCGGGAAGACGGTCGGGCCGGACGGTCTCCCCGCTGCGTACGTGGACGAACGCGGCCCGTACGGATTCGGGCGGGACGCCCTGCTGCTCGGCCCAGGCCAGGCGGTAGACCGCGAGCTGCAGCGGGTCGGCGACGGGGTCGCCCCCCGCGCGCGTGCGGGTGCGGCCGGTCTTCCAGTCGATGATCTCGTACGTGGCGTCGTCGCCGTCGCCGTCCTTGTAGACGGCGTCGATGCGGCCGCGGATGACGCGGCCGGCGATGACCAGCTGGACGGGTACTTCGACGCGGTACGGGGTGCGGTGCGCGTACGGGGTGCGCTCGAAGGCCTCCTTGAGCGCCTCCAGGTCGCGTTCATCGGCGATCTCGGCGTCGCTGCCGGGGAGCTCCTCCGGGTCGAGCATCGGCAGTTGCAGCGCGTCGAGGCGGGTCTCCAGCCAGGCGTGGAAGCGGGTGCCGCGGCGCGCGCCGCGCTGGGGCGGGCGGGGCATGGGGCGTGCCAGTTCCTGCGCGAAGCCGTCCGGGTCGGCGGCGAGGCGCAGCAGCTGCGATGCGGTGAGCGAGGGCGGCACGGGGACGTCGCTGACGGCTTCCCGGGCACGCAGGAGTTCCCCCGTGAGGGCGTCCAGATCGCGGTCCCAGGAGGCGACGGTGCGGGCTTCCTCGGGGGTGAGTGCGTCGGCGTCGGCGTCTGCGGCGGCGGGGTGCGGGCGGCCGTCCGGGGACGGCGACTGGTGCGGCACGCGCGCGTGGGGGGCGGTTTGGGAGTCGGTTGGCCGGCCGGGGGCGGTGGGACGCTGGGGCGTCCAGGAGTCCCAGTCGGCTGCGTCCTCGGCAGGGAGGTCTTCGAGGAGGTCCTCGGGGAGGTCCTCCGGGAAGTCCCCGTCGTACGGGGGCTCGACGTCCTCAGGGAAGTCCCCCGCCTCGTACGGGGGTTCGTCGTCCTCGGGCGGAGGGGGCCAGTCCGGGTCGTTGTGCGCGGCTGCGGCGTCGTACGCGTGTGGGGTGCCGTACGCCGAGGGGTGCGACTCGGCGTGAGCGCGGGCGGCGTCGGTGGTGCCTGTGTACGCCACGGGGTCCGCAGGCTCCTCCAGGTGCGCCAGCACGGTCGCCGCAGCAGCGCGGCGGCGGGCCGTTGCCGCCTCGTCCAGCGGGAGCGGCCAGGCCTGGTCGGTGCCCGTCTGCCGCAGGGCGGGGTTCTCCTCGTCCTCCTCGGGTGCGTCGGCCCATGCTTCGATCTCGCCGTGGCCTGCCGCGCAGTGATCATGCAGGGCCTGCAGGAAGTCCGACGGTCCGCGCGGCCTCTTCTGGGACGGGCCCCACCAGTGGCCGGAGGCGAGCAGGAGGGAGCGGGGGCGGGTGAACGTGACGTAGCCGAGGCGGAGTTCCTCGGTGCGCTGGTGGTCCTTCATCGCCTCGTGGAAGGCCCTCAAGCCGTCCTTGTCCCATGCCTCGACGTCGGGCAGCGTCGCCGCGTCACCGCGCAGGGTGTGTGGCAGGACCTTGCCCTGTGCGGTCCACTTGTCGCGGCCCTGGGTGCTGGGGAAGGTGCCGGTGACCAGGCCGGGGACGGCCACCACGTCCCATTCCAGGCCCTTGGACTTGTGCGCCGTCAGCACCTTGACCGTGTTCTCGCCGCCGGGCAGGGCGTTGTCGAGGCCGTTCTCGTACTCGGCGGCGGTGCGCAGGAAGCCGAGGAACGCCAGCAGACCGGCCTCGCCCTCGCTGGCCGCGAAGGACGCGGCGATGTCCAGGAAGTTCGACAGGGTCTCGCGGCGGCGGGCGGCCAGCGCGTGGGGCGACGCGGACAGTTCGATCTCGAGGCCGGTGACGGCCAGGACGCGGTGCAGTACGTCCATGAGCGGGTCGGACAGGGAGCGGCGCAGGTCGCGCAGTTCGGCGGCGAGGCGCGCGAAACGCACGCGTGCGTCGGCCGAGAAGGGCAGCCCGTCGTCGTCCGCCGCCGCGCCGTCCGCGTCGAAGGGGGTCTCCAGGAACGTGTCGAGGGCGTCGGCGAGCGATATGACCTCGGCCGGGTCGACTCCCTCGACGGCTTCGGCGAGCCGGCGGTCGGGGTCGTCCTCGTCCGCCACGCGTGCGTGCGCGACGAGGAGGCGGGCCCGGCGGCCCAGGAGGGCGAGGTCGCGGGGGCCGATGCGCCAGCGGGGGCCGGTCAGCAGCCGTACGAGGGAGGCGTTGGCGCCCGGGTCCTGGAGGACTTCGCAGACGGCGACAAGGTCGGCGACCTCGGGCAGGTGCAGCAGTCCGGACAGGCCCACGACCTCGACGGGGATGTCGCGTGCGACGAGGGCGCCCTGGATCTCGGCGAAGTCGGCGGCCGTGCGGCACAGCACGGCGATCTCGCCGGGGGCTGTGCCGGTGTCTACGAGGTGGGCGACGGAGTCCGCGAGCCAGTCGATCTCCTCGGCGTGGGTGCGCAGCAGGGCGCAGCGCACGATGCCGTCGCGTTCGGCGCCGGGCGCGGGCCGCAGGGCCTCCACGCCCGCGTGCATCGCGCGCAGCGGCTCGGCGAGGCCGTTGGCGAGGTCGAGGAGACGGCCGCCGCTGCGGCGGTTCTCGCTCAGCGCGAAGCGGGCAGCGGGGCGTCCGTCGGCGCCGGGGAAGTGCTCGGGGAAGTCGTCGAGGTTGGCGACGGAGGCGCCGCGCCAGCCGTAGATCGCCTGGCAGGGGTCGCCGACGGCGGTCACGGGGTGGCCGGTGCCGCCGCCGAAGAGTCCGGCCAGCAGGATGCGCTGGGCGACGGATGTGTCCTGGTACTCGTCGAGCAGCACGACGCGGAACTCGTCGCGCAGGATCGCGCCGACCTCGGGCCGGCTGCGGGCGAGCGTCGCGGAGAGGGCGATCTGGTCGCCGAAGTCGAGCAGGTCGCGGTCGCGCTTGGCCGCGCGGTAGCGCACCACGAGCTCGGCCAGTTCCCGGCGGGCCTCGGCCGCCTCGGGCACTTTCCGCAGGTCGGCGTTGGTGAGCTTGGCGCGCTGCAGGGTGTTCAGCAGTTCGGTGTCGTACGCCCGGAGCTCCTCGGGGCGTACGAGGTGCTCGGCGAGCTCCGCGTCGAGCGCCAGCAGATCCCTGATCAGGTGCGAGAAGGAGCGGGTCAGTGCCGGATAGGGGCCCGGGGCCTCGCGCAGTACGCGTGCGGCGAGCTGGAAGCGGGTGGCGTCGGCCAGCAGCCGGGCCGTCGGCTCGACGCCGATGCGCAGCCCGTGGTCGGTCAGCAGGCGGCCCGCGAAGGCGTGGTACGTGGAGATGACGGGTTCGCCCGGCGGATTGTCCGGGTCGATCACATCGGGGTCGGTGACCCCTGCCTTGACCAGCGCTTTCCGTACGCGCTCGGCGAGCTCACCCGCGGCCTTGTTGGTGAAGGTGAGGCCGAGGACCTGCTCGGGGGCGACCTGTCCGGTGCCGACGAGCCACACCACGCGTGCCGCCATCACGGTCGTCTTGCCCGATCCGGCTCCGGCCACGATCACCTGCGGAGCGGGCGGTGCGGTGATGCACGCCGTCTG
This sequence comes from Streptomyces jeddahensis, assembly GCF_001642995.1. GTDB lineage: Bacteria > Actinomycetota > Actinomycetes > Streptomycetales > Streptomycetaceae > Streptomyces > Streptomyces jeddahensis. Next base: position 27,469 of record NZ_LOHS01000062.1, on the reverse strand, counting down.
CTCCGGGGTGAACGGAATGCCGAGGAGCTCCTTGAGCTGCTCGGGGTCGGTGATACGGGCCGGCACCTCAGAGAGGCTAGCGGCGCCCGCTGACAGCGGGTGCCGCATCGGCCGCCGCTGATGGAATCAGCGCAGGTCAGCACGTGTGGTGCGGTTGGTCACTCCGCTGACGGACTGTGACGGTATGTCGTCACTCGACCACGTGCCGTCCCTCCGGGCGGGCGCTGCACGAGGCGCGGAACGCGCAGTGTGTGCAGTGCTGGCCAGTGGTGGGCGTGAAGCGTTCGTCGAGGACCTTGCCTGCGGCGGTGGCCAGCAGGTCGCCGACCCAGTCGCCGGCGAGCGGCTCCTGGGTCTGGACCTTGGGGTGGGCCTCGCCGCCGTCCTTCTTGGCGGCGCCCTGGCGCAGGTGGACGAGTTCCGCGCCGCCCGGCTCGGGGCGTGCGCCGTCGAAGACGTCGTCCACGGCGCCCTCGCGTACGGCCAGCTGGTAGACGGCGAGCTGGGGGTGGCGGGCGACCTCGGCGCCGGTGGGTGCCTGTTTGCCGGTCTTGAAGTCGACGACGTAGGCGCGGCCTTCCGCGTCCTGTTCGACGCGGTCCATGGAGCCCCGGATGCGTACTTCGTAAGGGCCCGCTTCAAGGGTCACGTCGAAGTCGTGTTCGGTCGCGACCGGGGCCCGGCCTCCGCGGTCCGTCACATGCCACTGGAGGAAGCGTTCGAGCGCCACGCGCGCGTGCTCCTTCTCCTGCGCGGACTTCCAAGGTGCGTCGAAAGCGAGCGCGTCCCACACCGAGTCGAGGCGCTCCATGAGCACGGCGAGGTCGGCCGGGGTGCGGCCGGAGGCGACCTCGTCGGCCAGGACGTGCACGACGTTGCCGAAGCCCTGGGCGGCGGTCGCGGGTGCGTCGGCCTTCACCTCGCGGCCGAGGAACCACTGCAGGGCGCAGGTGTTGGCGAGCTGGTCGAGGGCGCTTCCGGAGAGCACGACGGGCTTGTCGCGGTCCCGCAGCGGCACCTTGCTCTCCGTGGGCTCGTACATGCCCCACCAGCGGTACGGGTGCGCCGACGGTACGAGGGGCCGGCCGTCGGCGTCGGTGAGTGCGGCGAGCCGGGCGAGGCGCCGGGCCGCCGCCTCGCGCAGCGCATCGGAGACCCGCGGGTCGACGGTGGTGGCGCGCAGCTCGGCGACCAGGGCCGCGACGGACAGCGGGCGGCGGGGGCGGCCGGTGACGTCCTTGGGTTCGACACCGAGCTCGGTGAGGAAGCGGGAGGGCTGGTCGCCGTCGTCCGCGGGGGCCTTCACGGCCGTCACGACGAGGCGTTCACGCGCGCGCGTGGCGGCCACGTAGAACAGCCGGCGCTCCTCTGCCAGAAGCGCGCCCGGGGTGAGCGGCTCTGCGAGGCCGTCGCGTCCGATGCGGTCGGCCTCCAGGAGCGAGCCGCGGCGGCGCAGGTCCGGCCACAGGCCCTCCTGGACGCCCGCGACGACGACGAGACGCCATTGGAGGCCCTTGGAGCGGTGCGCGGTCATGAGGCGTACGGCGTCGGGCCGTACCGCCCTGCGCGTGAGCGTGTCGGCGGCGATGTCCTGCGCCTCGATCTCCTCGAGGAAGTTCAGGGCGCCGCGGCCGCCGGTGCGCTCCTCGGCACGCGCGGCCGTCGCGAACAGCGCGCACACGGCATCGAGGTCGCGGTCCGCGTTGCGTCCGGCGGCGCCGCCGCGGCGTGCGGCCCGCTCCAGCCGCTGCGGCCACGGAGTGCCGTCCCACAGCTCCCACAGGGCCTCTTCGGCGGTGCCACCGCCGGAGAGGAGCTCGCGCGCCGTGCGCAGCAGGGCGCCCAGCCGCTGGGCGCCGCGCGCGTACGACGGGTCGTGCGCGGCGAGCCGCTCGGGCTCCGCGAGGGCGCGCGCGAGCAGCTCGTCGGAGGGCGGCGGCGCGTGGTTGCCGCCGGCCCGCTCCTCCTCCCGCAGGGCGCGCCCCAGGCGGCGCAGATCGGCGGCGTCCATGCCGGCCAGGGGGGAGGTGAGGAGGGTGAGCGCGGTCTCGGTGTCGAGCCAGCGGGTGCCGGGGGCGCTGAGCGTGGCCGCGTCGGCTCCACCGAGCCTGGGCGCGTCGGTTGCGTCGGGCGCGAGAGGCTCGCCGGGCCCGCTGTCTACCCCCGTCGCGGGCGGTTCTTCGGGCTGCCCGGCCGAGCGCTCAGGAGCGGGACCGGCAGAGCGCTCAGCCGCGGGCGGTTCTCCGGGACCGGCCGAACGCTCAGGCGGGGGACCGGCGACGCGCACAGGAGCGGGTCCGCCCGCGCGCCCAGCCGCGGGCGGTTCTTCGGACCCGGCGGAGCGCTCAGGAGCGTGCCCAGCCGAGCGCTCAGGTGCCTCGTCATGCGGCTGCGGAGGCGCACCGGGCGCCATCCCGGCCTCCCCGGCCCCTGCTCCCGGCTCGGACGGAGTCTCGGGCTCGGCCGAGCGCTCCAGTGCGTCGCGGTCACGCGGCTCTTGGGGCGAGCCGGGCTCCCCCGCCGCCACCCCGGCGTCTGCGCCCGGCTCGGACGGAGCCTTCGGCTCGGCCGAGCCCCCCGCTGCGTCGCCGTCGAGCGGCTCCTGGGGCGTGCCGGGCTCCCCCGGCGCCAGCGCGGCCGTCGCCGCCGCCCTGAGGGCGGTGAGCAGCGGTGCGACGGCCGGTTCATGGCGGAGTGGGAGGTCATCGCCGTCGATGTCGAGCGGGACGCCCGCCGAGGTCAGGGCCCGGCGTACCGAGGGGATCGTGCGGGATCCGGCGCGCACCAGGACGGCCATGTCGCCCCAGGGAACGCCGTCCTCCAGGTGTGCGCGGCGCAGGATGTCCGCGATGTTGTCCAGCTCCGTGCCGGGCGTCGGATACGTGTAGACCTCGACGCGGCCGCCGTCCCGTACCGCGGCCAGGTCGCGGTGGGCGCGCACCCTGTCGGCGGGCAGGCGGGGCAGCGGCATGCGCTGGGCGAGCAGCCGGGTGGCCGCCAGCAGTCCAGAACCCGAGCGCCGGGAGGTGCGCAGCACCTCGACGGGCGCGGGTGTGCCGTCCGCGCGCCGGAAGGTCTCCGGGAAGTCCAGGATGCCGTTCACGTCGGCACCCCGGAACGCGTAGATCGACTGGTCCGGATCACCGAACGCGACGAGTGTCCGGCCGCCTCCTGTCGCGCCGGCTCCCGGTGCGCCGGCCCGGCTCACCGTGGTCCCACGCGCGCGTGCGCCCTCGCGTGCAGAGGGCCCTCCGCCGTTCCCGGCGAGCGCGACCAGCAGCCGTACCTGTGCGGCATCGGTGTCCTGGTACTCGTCCACGAAGACCGCGTCGTAGCGCGCCGACAGCTGGTCGGCGACCTCGGGCCTCCGGGCGAGCAGCACCGCGCGGTGCACCAGTTCCGCGTAGTCGAGGACGCCCTGCATGTCCAGTACGTCGAGGTACTCGGCGAGGAACGCGCCCGCGGCACCCCAGTCCGGGCGGCCGATGCGCGCCGCGAAGGCGGCCAGCGAGTCCGGCCCCAGGCCGAGCTCGCGGCTGCGGGCCAGGACGGCGCGCACCTCGTCGGCGAAACCCCGCGTGGTCAGGCACGCGCGCAGCTCGTCCGGCCACCGGACGTGGGCCAGGCCCTCCTGCGCGAGAGCAGCCTGGCCGGCCAGCAGCTCGCGCACCGTCACGTCCTGCTCGGGTCCGGAGAGCAGCCGCAGCGGCTCGGTGAACATCTCGGCGTCCTGATGAGCCCGGACGAGTGCGTAGCAGAATGAATGGAAGGTGGTGGCCTGCGGGGCGCGTGCGGCTCCGATGCGCAGCGCCATGCGGTCGCGCAGCTCCACGGCCGCCTTGCGGCTGAAGGTCAGGACCAGGATGCGCTCCGGGTCGGTGCCCTTCGCGATCCGCGCGGCGACGGCCTCCACCAGTGTGGTGGTCTTGCCCGTGCCCGGTCCCGCCAGGACGAGCAGGGGACCGCCCGGATGGTCAACCACCGCGCGTTGTCGTGCGTCCAGACGAGGGGGATCCACCGGCACCGGCGGGGTACGCACCAGTCGGTACGCACCGCGGGTCCCCTGTCGTACCTGGGGGTGCGACAGGTGCCGGGTGGAAGAAGAGGAGCTCACGTGGTTCGCCGGTCCTGGTGGGTGTGCTGGTTGTCGAGCAGCCGCGCGGGCGGAGCGGTTGCTGAGTCGACGGGGGTGAGCGCAGAGCCCCCTCCGTCGCGGGCAGAGGGGAGTCCCTGCGGCCCAGACATCGAAGGTAACGCGGTCTGCGGAGGCGCCCGGCTTCCCTCGTACGGGCCACAGGGCCTCCGCGCCGCGCCGGAATGCCGGAAGCTTTCTGGTGTGAACCCGCCCGTGTCCCCCGGTTCCCTGTCCCGGGGAGCACCGCGACCCGACGGCCGTGGACCCGACGGCCGTGGAGCCGACGGCCGTGGAGCCGACGGCCGTGGAGCCGACGGCCGTGGAGCCGACCCCGGAGGAGCCGACCCCCGAGGAGCCGACCCCGGAGGAGCCGACCTCGGAGGAGCCGACCTCGGAGGAGCCGACCTCGGAGGAGCCGCCGGGGGCGTCCGCCGCACCTCCACGCGCGCGTGGGGTCGTGTCGTGGCAGAGGCAGCCGACATCACCACCGCGCCGCCGACCGCCCTACGGCCCTCCCTCGCCATCCCATCTGGCGCGCCTCATGTCGATACGCGGCAGCTGTCCGTCCGCCGAGTTGCCGGCCTCACGCAGCGGCGTGCCCTCGGCGCGGTAGTGCCCCAGCGCCTCCAGCTCGTGGCCGGGGAGCAGGACGCCGTCCGCGCGCACCACGCGCCACCACGGCACGGCGCCTCCGTAGAGGGCCATCACACGGCCGACCTGGCGCGGCCCGGCCTCCGCCAGCCATTCGGCCACGTCGCCGTACGTCATCACGCGGCCCGCCGGGATCAGCTCGGCGACCTCCAGGACCCGCTCCGCGTACTCCGGCAGCTCCTCCGCCGGGGGGCTCTCCTCGCTCATCCGACCCATCCTGCCGCACGCCACCGACACGGCGACCGACTCCGCGACCGAGCACTGACGGAGCGTTCCGGCGCGAGCACCGAGCGGCAGGTGCGGGCGTTCGGGCGGGGCCGGGCTTCCTCGCAATGCACCCTGATGCCCACGTCTGTCGGCGGGGCATGCCACCATCGTGCGGGCGGTGTCTGGTGATACGAGATCAGGAAGAGACGACGGAGCAGCAGGGCGTGCACCCCGATGAGACGGCGGGCACCTCTGCGGCTGCCTCGCGCCCGGAGACCGGCCGGGACACTGACCAGGCCTCGGACCGCGCCCCCGACCAGGACGCCGCCCAGGACCCCGACCAGGACGCTGCCCAGGACCTCGGCCGCGCCCCCGACCAGGACACTGCCCAGGACCCCGCCCGCGACGCGGGCCAGGACACTGACCATGCCGCCGGTCAGGACTCCGGCCGTGCCACGAGCCAGCACACCGACCATGCCACCGGCCAGGACACCGGCCCGCCCCCCGCAGAAGCCGCCGCGCCGAGCGGGAAGTCGGACCTGAAGAAAGCTCACGGCCCCCACGCCGAACAGGTCGAGGGCGACGAACCGCTGCTCCCCGCGCGCGTGCACCGTCCGTCCGACCTGATGCGGGTGCTCGTGGGCATCCTGGCGATCGTCGTGCTGCTGGCGATCGCCGGGTTCGCGCACGGCACCACGTCCGGCCTCGAGCAGGACATCAACAAGGGCACCGGCCAGGCGCCCGATCTGCTGATCAAGATCGCGGGTCTGGCGTCCAGCATCGCGATCCTTCTCGTGCCGGTCGCCTTCGCGATCGAGCGGCTGATCAAACGGGACGGCCTGCGCATCGCGGACGGTGTCCTGGCGGCGGTCCTCGCGCACGGCGTGACGCTCGCCACCGACCTGTGGGTGGCGAAGGCCGCGCCGGACTCCATCCAGGACGCGCTCACTCAGCCCTCGCCAGGCGACATACACGCCCTGACCGACCCGGTCCACGGCTATCTCGCCCCGGTCATCGCGTACATGACGGCCGTCGGCATGTCCCGCAGACCGCGCTGGCGGGCGGTGCTGTGGGTCGTGGTGGTGCTCGACGCCTTCTCGATGCTGGTCACGGGCTACACGACGGCGTTCTCGATCCTCCTGACGGTGCTGATCGGCTGGACCGTGGCGTACGGAACGCTGTACGCGGTCGGTTCCCCGAACATCCGGCCGACCGGCCAGACACTGCTCGCAGGCCTGCGGCACGTCGGCTTCCGCCCGGTCAGCGCGGCCCGGGTCGAGCCCCCGGACGCCGCGTCGGAGAACGGCGATCGCGGCCGCCGCTACTTCGTCACGCTGGAGGACGGCCCGCCCCTCGACGTCACGGTGGTCGACCGCGAGCAGCAGGCGCAGGGCTTCTTCTACCGCGTATGGCGCAGGCTGACGCTGCGCGGCATCACGACCCGCAGCAGCCTCCAGTCGCTGCGCCAGGCCCTGGAGCAGGAGGCGCTCCTGGCGTACGCGGCGATCGCGGCCGGCGCCAACGCCCCCCGGCTGATCGCGACGTCCGAGCTCGGCCCGGACGCGGTGATCCTCGTCTACGAGCATCTGGGCGGCCGCACGCTCGACACGGTGCCGGACGAGGAGATCACCGACGCGCTGCTGCACGACACCTGGCGCCAGGTGAAGGCGCTGCAGTCGCGGCGCATCGCGCACCGGCGGCTCTCGGGCGACGCGATCCTGGTGGACCGTTCCGGCAAGGTGATGCTCACCGATCTGCGCGGTGGCGAGATCGCGGCCGGCGACCTGGTGCTGCGCATGGACATCGCGCAACTCCTCACCACGCTCGGTCTGCGGGTCGGCGCCGAACGGGCGGTGGCCTCGGCGGTCGCCGTGCTGGGTCCGGACGCGGTCGCCGACTGCCTGCCGATGCTGCAGCCGATCGCGCTGACCCGCACCACGCGCGCGACGCTGCGCAGGCTGGCCCGCGAGCGCTCGCAGCGCGAACGCGAGGCCGTCCTGGAAGCGTCCGCGGCAGGCAAGGCGGCAGAGCCGGACGAGACGGAGGCCGCCGGCGACCGTGTCGTGCTGGACAAACGGTCCGGCAAAGAGGGCGCCCGAGCCGAGAAGCACGCGGTCCGCGCGGCGAAACGGGCCGAGAAGCGGGCGATCGACGAAGCCCTGGAGGAGGCACGCGAGGAGGATCTGCTCACCCTGATCCGCCACCAGGTGCTGCTCATCAGGCCGCAGGCGCCGGTCGAACCGGCCCGCCTCGAGCGGATCAGGCCGCGCACGTTGATCAGCTTCATCGCCGGGGCGATCGGTGCGTACTTCCTGCTGTCGCAGCTGACCCACGTCCCGGTCGGAACGCTCTTCTCCAAGGCCGAGTGGGGCTGGGTCGCCGCGGCCGTGCTGTTCTCGGCGCTCAGCTACTTCGCGGCGGCCATGAGCCTGCTGGGCTTCGTACCGGAGCGGGTGCCGTTCCTGAGGGCCGTGGCGGCACAGGTCGCCGGGTCGTTCGTGAAGATCGTGGCGCCCGCGGCGGTGGGCGGTGTCGCCCTGAACACGCGTTTCTTGCAGCGCGCCGGGGTGCGACCGGGGCTCGCGGTGTCGAGCGTCGGCGCGTCCCAGCTGGTCGGCCTTGGATCGCACATCCTGCTGCTGCTCGCCTTCGGCTATCTGACGGGTACGGAGAAGACGCCTTCGCTGTCGCCGTCCCGCACGGTCATCGCGGGCCTGTTGACGGTCGCGGTGCTGCTGCTGGTCGTGACATCGATCCCGTTCCTGCGGAAGTTCGTGGTCACGCGCGTGCGGTCGCTGTTCGCCGGTGTCGTGCCGCGCATGCTCGACGTACTGCAGAGGCCGCAGAAGCTGGTCACCGGAGTCGGCGGCGTCCTGCTGCTGACCGCGTGCTTCGTGATGTGTCTGGACGCCTCGATCCGGGCTTTCGGCCACGAGACGACGTCGCTGAGCCTCGCCAGTGTCGCCGTCGTCTTCCTCGCCGGTAACGCGCTGGGGTCGGCGGCGCCCACGCCCGGCGGTATCGGGGCAGTCGAGGGCGCGCTGACGTTCGGCCTGGTGGCGGTGGGGCTGCCGCTGGAGGTGGCGACGCCCGCGGTGCTGCTGTACCGGCTGCTGACGCTGTGGCTGCCGGTGCTTCCGGGCTGGCTGTTCTTCAACTATCTGACGCGCAAGGAAGCGCTCTGAGGATCTACGACGATCCGACGCACAAGGGAGTGAGCTCACGGCCTCCCCCTCTCTCACCCGCACGGCCCGCCTCCCGCGCGCGGCAGATCCGCTGCCGCCGCAGGATGAAGGCATGCCGAAGCCAGCCCGTCTGCGTACTGCTGCCCTGCTCGCCACCGCCGCCCTGTTGTCCGCCACCGTCTCGGGCTGCACCGACGACACTCCGAAGGACGAGGATCTGACGGCCCAGGAGCTGACGTGGAAGGCCTGCCCGGTCCCCTCGCCGCTGGAGGGCAGCAGCGAGTCCCCCTCGCCGCTGCCGGGCGGCGACGAATGGCAGTGCGCCACCATGAAGGCCCCCCTCGACTGGAGCGACCCCGAGGGCGACACGATCGGCATCGCGCTCATCCGCGCCCAGGCCAGCGGCCCGAAGGACAAGCGGATCGGCTCCCTCATCTTCAACTTCGGCGGCCCCGGAGGCTCGGGCGTGACCACGCTGCCCGCCTTCGGCGACCAGTACACCAAGCTGCGCACGCGCTACGACCTGGTGAGCTTCGACCCGCGCGGCGTCGGCCGCAGCGACCCCGTGGTGTGCAAGGACGACGAGCAGCTCGACGAGTTCTTCGAGACGGACGGCACGCCCGACGACGCCGCGGAGCGGACGGCGCTCGTCGACAACACCAAGTCGTTCAACGCCGCCTGCGAGGAGAGGTCCGGCAGGATCCTGCCCCACGTCCGCACGACGGACGCGGCCCGCGACATGGACCTGATGCGCCAGGTACTCGGCGACGACAAGCTGTACTACTTCGGCATCTCGTACGGCACGGAACTGGGCGGTGTCTACGCGCACCTGTTCCCGAAGCGGGTCGGCCGTGCCGTGTTCGACGCCGTCGTCGACCCCACCCTGACGCCCGAGGAGAGCTCGCTGGCCCAGGCCGGCGGGTTCCAGCTCGCGCTCGACAACTACGCGAAGGACTGCACGTCCAAGGTCGAGGAATGCCCGGTCGGCGACACCGAGCAGGACGTCAAGGACCGGATCGCGAAGCTGCTGAGGGACCTGGAGGCCAAGCCGATCCCCGGCATCTTCCCGCGCGACCTGACCCAGACGGCCGCCACGAACGGCATCGTGCAGGCGCTGTACTCCAAGGACTTCTGGGAGTACCTCACCGACGGGCTGCAGCAGGCGTACGAGGGCAACGGCCAGATCCTGATGTTCCTGTCCGACTCGCTGACCGGGCGCAACGAGGACGGCGAGTACAGCAATCTCGTGCCGGCCAACGTCGCCATCAACTGCTCCGACGACAAGCCCCGCTACACCGTGGCGGACGTCGAGGAGAACCTTCCGGAGTTCCGCAAGGAATCGCCGATGTTCGGCGACTATCTCGCATGGGGCCTGATCGGCTGCACCGACTGGGCCGTCCCGGGAGCCGCCGAGCACCCCGACGTGAGTGCCGCCGGGGCGGCGCCGATCGTGGTCATCGGCAACACCGGCGACCCGGCCACGCCGTACGAGGGCGCGCCCAGGATGGCCCAGGCACTGGGCAAGGGCGTGGGCGTGGAGCTGACGTACAAGGGCCAGGGGCACGGCGCCTACGACAGCGGCAACAGCTGCGTGACGGGCGCGGTGAACAGCTATCTGCTGGACGGCACCGTGCCGAAGGCGGGCACGGTCTGCACGTGACGCCTGCCGTCGGCCACTGCCTGCCGTCGACTACTGCCTGCCGTCGGCCCCGACTGCCGTTGTCGGTGGGCCTGCCTACTATGGCCTGAAGTCGTCCGTGGGGGCTGTCGAGGGGGAAGGAAGTGCCCATGCCGCGCTTCGTACGGTCAGCAGCGCTGGCCGCAGCAGCACTGCTGGTGGCCGGTTGCGGCGGCGCGGGAGGCGGCGGCGCGACGGAGGACTCCAAGCCGTCGACGGCAGCCTCTTCGCCAGCGGGCTCCAAGGGCCCGGACCTGCCCGCGTCCCTCACCTCGCAGAAGCTCGACTGGGGCCGCTGCAGGGGCACCGCGGACGCCCCCGCTCCCGGCGGCGACTGGCAGTGCGCGACCCTCAGGGTGCCGCTGGACTACGCGAAGCCGGACGGCGAGACCATCGACATCGCCCTCATCCGCGCCCGGTCCACCGGCGAGGGAAAGCGCATCGGCTCGCTGCTGTTCAACTTCGGCGGTCCGGGCGGTTCGGGCGTGGGGATGCTCCCGTCGTTCGCCGACCAGTACGGGACGCTGCGCGAGCGGTACGACCTGGTGAGCTTCGACCCGCGCGGGGTCGCCGCCAGCGAGGGCGTGCGCTGCCGCAGCGACAAGGAGATCCAGGCCGCCGAGTCGGTCGACCTCACGCCGGACTCGGCGGCCGAGGAGAAGGCGTATTTCAAGGACGCGGACGACTTCGGCGACGGCTGCGAGCGCGACGCGGGGAAGCTGCTGGCGCACGTCTCCACGGAGGAGGCCGCCCGCGACATGGACCTGATGCGCCAGGTCCTCGGCGACGACAAGCTGCACTACTTCGGCATCTCGTACGGCACCGAGCTGGGCGGTGTGTACGCACACCTGTTCCCGAAGAACACGGGCCGCCTCGTGCTCGACGCCGTGGTCGATCCCAGCGTCGGCGCGGTCGGCCATGCCGAGAACCAGACCCGGGGCTTCCAGCGGGCCCTCGACAACTACCTCAGGTCCACCGGCCAGGACCCGAAGCGGGGCACCCAGAGGATCGTGGATCTGCTCGAGCGGATAGACGCGAAGCCGCTGCCGACATCGACGGACCGTGAGCTCAACCAGTCCCTGGCGACCATAGGCATCACCGTGACCCTCTACAGCCGGTCGTACTGGCCGGCGCTGACCAGCGCCCTGAAGGCGGCGGAGGCGGGCGACGGCACGGAGCTGCTGGCGCTGGCCGACACCTACAACGAACGCGACCCGTCGGGGAACTACAGCACCCAGAGCCACTCCCAGCGCGCGATCTCCTGCCTCGACAGCAAGGACCGCCCGACGCCCGAGGAGGCCGAGCAGCGGCTGGCCGAGTTCCGGAAGATATCCCCGGTCTTCGGGGAGTTCCTGGGCTGGGACACCGCGGGCTGGTGCCACGACTGGCCGGTGCCGGGTCTGCACGACGACCCGGAGGTGAGTGCCCCGGGTTCCGCGCCGATCCTGGTCGTCGGCAACACGGGCGACCCGGCCACGCCGTACGAGGGCGCACGGAAGATGGCCGACGAGCTGGGCGACGGCGTCGGCGTGGAGCTCACCTGGAAGGGCGAGGGCCACGGGGCGTACGGAAGCGGAAGCGACTGCGTCGACACGACAGTCAACGACTACCTGCTGGACGGCACGGTGCCGAAGGACGGCAAGGTCTGCTCCTGACCTGCGTCTCCGGACCTGCGTCCGGGCCTCGCCCCGACCGGCGTGCCGAACCGCGGCGCACCCCGACCCCGCGTGCCGAACCGCGGCGCACCCCGACCCCGCGTGCCGAACCGCGGCGCGACTCGGCACGCGGAAGGGGCCCCGCTCGCAGCATGCGAGCAGGGCCCCTTGCGAAAGCGAGGCGCGCGATGGCCGGCAGGCTCGCGCGGCCGCCACGCGCGGCCTAGTACACCGGCTTCTCGGGCTCGATCTGGTTGACCCAGCCGATCACGCCGCCGCCGACGTGCACCGCGTCCGCGAAGCCCGCGGACTTCAGCACGGCGAGGACTTCCGCACTGCGGACACCCGTCTTGCAGTGCAGGACGATCTTCTTGTCCTGCGGGAGGTCCTGCAGGGCGTTGCCCATCAGGAACTCGTTCTTCGGGATCAGACGGGCGCCGGGGATGGAGACGATCTCGTACTCGTTCGGCTCGCGGACATCGATGATGTCGATGTTCTCGCCGTCGTCGATCCACTCCTTGAGCTGCTTCGGGGTGATCGTCGAACCGGCGGCCGCCTCCTGGGCCTCCTCGGACACGACGCCGCAGAAGGCCTCGTAGTCGATGAGCTCGGTGACGGTCGGGTTCTCACCGCAGACGGCGCAGTTCGGGTCCTTGCGGACCTTGACCTGGCGGTACTGCATCTCCAGGGCGTCGTAGATCATCAGGCGGCCGACGAGCGGCTCGCCGATGCCCGCGAGGAGCTTGATGGCCTCGTTGACCTGGATGGAGCCGATGGACGCGCACAGGACACCCAGCACGCCGCCCTCGGCGCAGGAGGGGACCATGCCCGGCGGCGGGGGCTCCGGGTAGAGGCAGCGGTAGCAGGGGCCGTGCTCGGACCAGAAGACGGACGCCTGGCCGTCGAAGCGGTAGATCGAACCCCAGACGTACGGCTTGTTCAGCAGCACGCACGCGTCGTTGACCAGGTAGCGGGTCGCGAAGTTGTCCGTGCCGTCGACGATCAGGTCGTACTGGCTGAAGATCTCCATCACGTTCTCGGCCTCGAGCCGCTCTTCGTGAAGGATCACGTTCACGTACGGGTTGATGCCCTTGACGGAGTCACGCGCGGACTCCGCCTTGGAGCGGCCGATGTCCGCCTGGCTGTGGATGATCTGGCGCTGCAGGTTCGACTCGTCGACCTCGTCGAACTCCACGATGCCGAGCGTGCCGACGCCGGCCGCGGCCAGGTACATCAGGGCCGGCGATCCGAGGCCGCCGGCGCCCACACACAGCACCTTGGCGTTCTTCAGCCGCTTCTGCCCGTCCATCCCGACGTCGGGGATGATCAGGTGGCGGGAGTACCTGCGGACCTCGTCTACGGTGAGCTCAGCAGCTGGCTCGACCAGGGGTGGCAGCGACACGGGGACTCCGTTGGTCGGTATTACGGAAGGTTGTTCTGCGTGTAACACTGCCACGCCCTTCTTCATTCCGAGACACGTGGTCCGAGCATCGAGACGATTGCGTCCCAGTAGCCGGGCATGCCCGCCCAGGGGTCGGCGGAGCCCGCGCGGGGAGTGCGGTCGGTGAAGTAGATGGTGGATGCGCCCTGCCAGCGAGCGATCCGCAGTGCCTCCTCGAGGTGGCCGCGGGGCACGCCGTGCACCAGGTGGCAGAAGCGTTCGGGCGGATGGTCGGCGGTCCACTCGGCCACCTGCGACCAACGGTAGTCGCTCCACGGTCCGGTGAAGGTGACCAGCTGGTCGGCGACTTCGGCGTAGCCCGGGTAGGGGTGCGTGCCGTGGCCGAACACGATGTGGGGGTCGGCGACCAGGCCGCGGAGGGTGGCGACCGTCCGCCGTATCTCCGGCAGCGCGGCGTGCTCGGTCGGGCAGTGGTCGATGAAGAAGCCGTCGACCTGGTACCAGTCGAGGTAGCGGTGCGCGTCGGAGACGAGCTCGCCGAAGGAGCGGGCGCCGTACCGCGCGTCCAGGTGACCCAGAACACGTCCGGCGCCCGCAGGACGGCCCCCGCCCCGCGCGGCATCGCGCGCCTGCGCCCGCGCCGTGTTCCGCACCCGGCCCACGGCCTCCAGGCAGTGGGGGTCCGGCCATACGCCCGGGCCGCCCGCGACATTCAGGACGACCCAGTCCAGAGGGGTGCCCGCACGGGAGAGTTCGGCCCATTCCACCGGGGCGACGAGGGGGTGGGCGTAGCCGGGGACGCCGAACCCGATGCGTACGCCCGTGCTCGCGGTACCCGCGGCAGGGCTGGTCAGATGCGGCATGCCGCCTCCATCCAGATGTCGGCGAGGGACTCCTCGAGGTTGATCCGGGGCCGCCAGCCGAGCCGGTCGCGCGCCGTGCGCACATCGGCCTGCTGCCAGCTGCCGCAGCCGTCCGGATAGGGGAACGCGGCGGGGGCCGGGGCCGGGTGGTCGGAGTCGGGGCGGGGGTGCCCGAGGACCGGTCGCACCGGACCCGGGGGCGAGTCGAGCTCGTGCAGCGCGCCGCCGTAACCGGCCACCCGCGCGAGGACCGCGGCGGCGTCCCGGAGCCGCACGGCACGCCCCGAGCCGATGTTGACAACGCCCTGCGCGGCGGACAGCGAGGCAGCGTGCACGGCGCGCGCCACGTCGCGTACGTCGACGAAGTCGCGTTGTACGCCGAGTCCGCCGAGCTTGAGCTCGCCGTCGCCGGCCTGCATGGCGCGCCGCATGGCCTCGGCGAGCCGGCCGAGCGGGGATCCGGCGGGCGTGCCGGGCCCGGCGGGCGAGAACACGCGCAGCACCACCGCGTCGAGCCCCGACCCGAGGACCAGCTCGGTCGCGGCGAGCTTGCTGACGCCGTACGGGCCGCCCGGGCGCGGCACGGCGTCCTCGGCGGTGGAGGATCCGGGCTGGCTCGGCCCGTACTCGGCTGCGCAGCCGATCTGCACGAGCCGCGCCGCGCAGCCGCTGCGGCGCATGGCCTCGCAGACGGTGGCGACGGCGACGGTGTTGTGCCGGGTCAGTTCCCGGGCGCCGCCTCTGGTGGTGCCTGCGCAGTTGATGACGACCCCGGGGTGCACGGCGTCCAGGAACCGGGTGAGCGCGCCGGGGCTGCCGCTGGCGAGGTCGAACCGCACGTCTGCGTCGTCGCCGCGGCCGAGGGTGGTGAGCTGGACGGCCGGGTCGGCGACCAGCCGGTCGGCGACGAACCGTCCGAGGTATCCGTTGGCTCCGATCAGCAACACCCTCATCGGGCCGCTCCTGGGACGGACTCTCCGGGGAGAGTGGTGGTCATCTGGTGTTCTCCTTCGGGGTCTTGCCGTGGGTCAAGGGCGGGTTCCGCGCGGTGCGGACACCGCGGGCGGAAAGGAAGGCGAGGGGGCGGCGGGTGCCCTGCGCCGCGAGAGGCCACCGGCGGAACGGCGGCGCTGCGGGCGCGGGTGCATCCGACGGTGACGGTGCGGCCTCCGGCGCTGCGCAGAGCGGGCTCCGCAGCGGGCTCGATCCCGCGGGCCGCAGCGGGCCTGGCGCGGAGGCCGGGCACCGGGCCGGTCGACGGCCTCGCGGTGCGCAGGGCCCTCGCGCGCTGCCGAGGGCACGAGGGCGACGGGTGCCCCGCGCCGCGAGGCCACCGGCGGAACGGCGGCGCTGCGGGCGCGGGTGCGTCCGGCGGTGACGGTGCGGCCTCCGGCGCTGCGCAGAGCGGGCTCGGCAGCGGGCTTGATCGCGCGCGGGCGGCTCATGACGCGTCCTCGGGGGTCGCATGGGCGGAAGCGCACGCCAGCCTGCGGACCGCGTGGACCAGCAGGACCAGAGCCGCGGCCCCGCACGCGGCGGCCGGGACCAGGCCGGGCCCTCCCGCGTCGACGGCGGCCTCGACGGGCACGGCCAGGACCGAGAAGCCGGGGAGGCGCCCCGCGAACGCCGACGCCAGGGCCAGCATCTCCGCGCCCGCAGCCGCGCCGAGCACGGCAGCCTGAACGTGGCCGGCGCCATGCGCGGCGAGGAGGCGCCCGAGCAGCAGCAGCGCCCCTAGGGCACCGGCTCCCGCGTATGCGGCGTCCTCGCCGAGAACCGCCCCCGACAGCCCGAGCAGAATGGCCAGGACAGTCAGGAACATGGCGAAGACGCCGAGCAGCAGGGGCCGTACGGCCGCGCGGAGCTCGGCCAGGCCCCGGCTGACAGCCAGTCTGCTCCGGGCCTTGGTAGCGAAGAGATACGCGCACCAGGCGGCGGGCGCCACGGCGAGCGCGAGGCCGAGGGCGGGCGCCGTCGCAAGCGGCCACGGCCCGTCGGGCCCGCCCGCGAGGGCGGCCGCCAGCAGCCCATCGCCGCACACGGCGTAGAGGATGAGCCAGCCCGTCCACGCGCGCGTGGCGGTTCCCGTACGTCCCGGGGTGTGCAGTGGTCCATGGCGGAGTGCGACGCACAGGGCGGCCGTGACGGCGATGGCGCCGAAGATGCCGGCAACCAGCCGGAGATTGCCGCCGAGGGCGTGCATTCCGGCGACCGCGAGGCCGCACACGGCGCCGGGCAGCAGCGCCGTCGCGACCCACGCGGCGCGCGGCTCGGGGGTGCCACGCGTCTCGGGCGGCTCGGCGGGCTCGCCGGCGCGGGGCACGCGCGCGTACATCTCCTCGGCGAGCGAGAAGACGTCCCTGTGCCGGAATCGTGCGGCCGTCCGGTCGGTCACGCCGTGTGCCTCGAGCCCGGCGGCGATCTCCAGCGGGTCAATGGCGCGCTCGCAGAGCTCGCGGTGCTGGTGCATCAGCCCCTTGACGGGATCGACGGCCCGGCGCCGGGCGCCATCGGGCCGCCGCTCGCGCCGGTCCTGACGTCCGTCGCGCTGGGTTGCGCGGACCTCGGTACGGGCGCTGACTTCGACCGACGAGCCCGAGCCGCCCGCCTCGTCGACGACCTCCCGCGCATCTTCCGTGCCCTGCGTCCTGGCCTCTTCCGTGCCCTGCGTCCTCACAGTGCCCCCTCCCCCGGGACGAAGGCGGCCCTGGCGCCGGCAGCGGACCCGGCCCCGGCGCCGGCCCCTGCCTTCGTCGGCGTCACCCAGCGCGGCGCCGTCCGTGCGGACGCCGGCTCCACGGCCCGTCGTTCTCCGGACCGCCCCGTCGTGGTCTCGGACGCCGCCGTCCAGGTGCCCGGCACATGGGCCTCGGGCGGCACGCCGAAGGGCAGTGGTTCTCCGGTGTCGTCCACGGCCTCACGGCGTACGGGGCAGTGGGAGACGATCTCCAGATAGAGGGAGCCGAACGCCGCGATGTTCTGCTCGACCGTGAACAGTTCGAGCGCCCGCGCACGCGCCGCCGCACCCAGCCGCGCGCGTCGCTCGGGATCACGGAGCAGCGCGAGGCACGCCTCGGCGAGCGCGCGCGGATTGCGCGGTGGTACGACGAGCCCGGTGCCGCCGATGACCTCGACAACGGCGCCGACGTCGGTGGACACGGTGGCGCGCCCGCAGAACATCGCCTCGACGAGGCCGATCGGGAAGCCCTCCACGACACTCGACAGCACGACAACGCTCCCCGCCGCGTACGCCTCCGCGAGATCCGGCACCTCGGGCGCGCCCAGCTCCTCGAACGACACCGGGTTGTCGCCGACCGCGTGCACGCCCTCCGCCTCGTCCGGGAAGAGCTGCGCGGCCAGGGCGCGGCACTGTGCGAGATACGTGGCGGCCTCCGCGCCGTCGGCGGGCGCGCCGACGATCCGGAGCCGTGCCTTCGGCTCGTCCTTGCGGATCTCGGCGAACGCGTGCAGCAGCGAGACCAGATCCTTGCCGGGCTCGATGCGGCCGACCCACACGAGCGTGCCGGGATCGGCGCACTCGGTGCTCTCGCCAACCTCCGCGAACTGGGACGCCTCCATGCCGGGGTAGACGGTGCGCAGTTTGGCGCGGTCGGCGCCGCACCGCTCCTGCCAGCGCCGGGCGTGCGTGTTGCCGGGCGTGATGAGCGTGGCCTTCCGGTAGACCTCGGCCGCGAGCCGCCCGTGGAACGCGGCGAGCAGCGTGCGCACCGGCGCACTCGGGTACTCCTCGGCGGCCGCGAGGTAGTTCGCCCGCAGCTGCACGCCGTACTCGGTGACGAGCAGGGGCACCCCGGCGAACTCCTTGGCCAGCAGTCCGGCCAGGGCGGCCGCGCCGCCGGACGTGGCGTGGCACAGGTCGACCGAGCCGAGCCCGTCGTCCTCGTACCAGTCGAGGGAGAGCGGGCGCAGTGCGCGTTCCAGGTACGCGGTGACGGCGAGCAGGTCGGGCACCCGGGCGAGTTGCGCGGCGCGTGGTGCGCCGGGCGCCCGGCAGGCGCGCTCGAGGGCCTGCACCGCCGTCTCGGAGCGCAGAGCGGTGGCCAGTCCGCCCTCGTCTCGGGCCAGTTCGGCGAGTCCGTACAGCGCACTGCAGAAACGGTCCTCCTCGGCACCGACGCACATGTCGGCACCCTCGGACGCGTCCACGGATCCGCGCCCCGAACGCGGCGCCGGAACCTTGGGGGTCCCGTCAGCAGACCCGTCAGCCGACACCCCGGCCCCGCCGTGACCACGCGCGCCCCGTGCGCCCTGTGCGCCCCCCGCGCTCCCCACGCCACCCGCACGTGCGCCCGCGGCGCCGGCCCCGCCCGCACACAGCGCCGCCGCCAATTCTCCGTAAGCCTCGGCGAACCGCCGCCGCGCGCGCCGCCCGTACGCCACGCCTTCGCCGTCCGCGGACCACAGCGACGCCGTCCGCACCCGGTTGACCTGCGGTGGCAGCGCGATCCAGCCTTCGTCCTCCTGCTGCCGGCTGCGGCTGAACGCGTAGACGTCGAATTCGTGCTGCCCGAGCCCGCGCACGAGCCGGTCGCACCAGAGCCTGGCATCACCGCTCATGTACGGATAGCCACCCTCCGTAAGTAGTCCGATGCGCACGAGTACACCCCCGATCTCCCGTAGGCGGCCGCCGTCGGCCGGGCGGCCCGCAGCAGGACGAACGTATGCGGACATGCCGGTGGCGCGATGGACGGTTGTCCATCGCGCCACCAAAAGGGGTGAACGGACGTAACTTTCCCGCACGGGGCGCGTTTCGTCGCGCTAGGAGATCATGCGGTTACACGTCGTCATACGATGGCCAATTCCCGCCGCGTGGGAGGCCGTTGCACCACACATCGCGGGCCGGCAGAGGAACATGCCGTGACGGTCATCTCCCGCTGCACATCCGCCGTCTCCTCGGACGGTTCAACTGCTGGGGTAGGGCCATGGGTTGGGCCTGCAGGTGATTCCGCCGTACGTCAGGAACTTCGTCTGCTGCTGCATGACCGGTGCGAGCGTCCCGTTCCTGCTGCAGGTCACGTGGTTGAAGCCGAGGCGGTGGCCGACCTCGTGGTTGATGAGCATCTGCCGGTAGGCGTAGATGCGGTCGCCGTAGGTCTTCGCGCCCTGCGCCCAGCGGTAGGCGTTGATCATGACGCGATCCGTGGCGGCCGAGTCGCAGGACACGTTGTCGACGGTCGTGTCCAGTCCGGACTTGGCGCACCAGACCCCTGTCGTGCCGGGGCTCGCCAGCGTGATGACGAAGTCGGCCTTGCCCGATGAGACGCGCTCGAAGGTACGGCCGCCGTTGTGGGCCCAACTCCGGTCGTCGTTCAGGGTCTTCTGCACGGCCTCCGCGAAGAGTTCGCCGTCCAGGCCGAGGCCCTGCTCGACGTCCACGCGGTACCGGAACAGCTGACCCTTTCCGGGCGCCTTGTCGAATCCGGGGACGACCTCGAACTTACCCGAGCCCTTCAGCTGCGGATCGAGGGCGTACTTCTTGCTCATCTTCTGGGCGTACGTCGTCAGCTGGACCGCGGTGGCCGTCTCGGACGGCGTGGCCCGGCCGTCGGAGCGGGAGGCCTGGGCGTCGGTGTTCCGGTCGGCCTCAGCGGCCTGCGTCTGCGTGTCGGCGCTGTCGTGGCCGCCGGCCACCTGTCCGGCGACGACCACGGCGAGGACGGTCGTGACGGCGGCGGCCGCGACACCGGTCAGGGCACGGCTCTTGCCGCTCTTGGTCTCCTTGGCGCGCTTCGGTCCGTCGAAGCCGTCGGGGTCCTCCGGTTCGCCTGGCGGGGCCGTCGCCGGCTCATCGCCGCCGCCGGGCGTGCGCCGCTCGGTGACGGGCGTGTAGGGGCCGACGGGCACCGTCGGACCGGCCGCCGGATCTGCTATGGGGGCGTTGCGCGGGGCGAACACGTCCACGTCGTCGAACGCGTCGAGGTACTCCTGGCGCGGCCCCGGGATCCGGGGCCCGGCAGACGCCACCGGACCGGCGTACGCACCGCCCGCCCTCGGGGCACCACCACCGGCCCCCGCCTCCTGGGGGTGCCCACCGCGCACGTGCGGTACGCCGTGGGCGGGCGTGCCGTCGGCTATCCGGGGCACCCCGCGCGCCGGCGTGCCGTCCCACATCCGCGGAACGCCGTGGGCCGGCGTCCCCTCAGGGGGCCTAGGCCCACCATGCGCGGGCGTACCGTCATGCGGCCGTGGGACCCCATGGTGCGGGGTCCCACCGGGCGCCCTGTGAGCGCCTTGAGCCCGTATCCCATCGGGCACTCCCCGAACCCCCTGGCCGGGAGCGCCGTTCGGAAGCCGAGGCCCCCCATGGACCGGAGTCCCATCAGGCATACGCGGCACACCGCGAGCCGGCGTGCCGTCAGGCATACGCGGGACCCCACGAGCCGGAGTCCCGTCCCACATCCTGGGACCACCTCCGGCCGGAGTCCCGTCAGGCACCCGCGGAGCCCCACGAGCCGGAGTGCCATCCGGCACCCGGGGAAACCCATGGGCCGACGTGCCGTCATGCAGGCCTGGGACGCCATGGGCGGCGGTCGTGCCGTCGGCTATCCGGGGCACACCATGCGCCGGCGTGCCCTCAGGCACCCGAGGAACCCCACGAGCCGGAGTCCCGTCCCACATCCGCGGAACACCACGCCCAGTGGTGCCGTCGTCCGTCCGCGGGGCGGTACCCCCAGGGGTGCCGTCCCGGGGCGTTCTCGGAAGTCCCTGTGCGGGCGTTCCGTCCCATATCGGCGGAACGCCCTGGGCCGGAGTCCCCTCCGGCCAGGGTGCCGGGGCCTGCCCCGGCACCTGCGTCCGCTGCGGCACGGTCGGGTACGCCGGGCCGGGAGCCGACGAGGGAGCCGTGCGGGTCTGCGGCCCCGTCTCCGGCGGCGCGGCGACGCCTGCCCGGAGGTCTGCTGTCCGTGGCTCGGCGGTGCCGCCGGTCTCGGCCGGGCCGCGGCGGTTGTCCACCGGACCCCGGCGGCTATGACGTCCCACGCGCCGTCTCAGCTCCCCGCGCTCACGTTGGCCCGCCCGTCCGTTTCCGCGAGCAGTTCCCGGAAGGCCTTCGCGACCGCCTCGGGGTACTCCATCATCGCGACGTGCCCGGCGTCCGGGAGGGTCAGCAGCCGGGAGTCGCGGAAGGCCCGCGCCGCCCGCTGCGCCATGCGGTACGCGACCAGCTGGTCGCGCCCGCCGTAGATGAGCTGGGTCGGCGCGAGCACACGCTCGGCCTGGCGCCACAGCCCGTGCTGGCCGCCCAGCGTGTAGGCGTTGACGATGCCGCGCGCCGAACGCGCCATGGCGTCCCAGAAGTAGGGGAGCTGGAGTCGGCGCTCCATCTCCTCCACCGCCGCCCGGAACCCCTCCTCCGAGACCTGCCCGGGGTCGCCGTAACAGAGCTCCATGACGCCGCGGACCCGCTGCTCCGCCGTCCAGTCCCGCGTCATCCGGGTGAACAACAGGCTGATCCCGGGCAGCGCGAGCAGGGCCGTCGGCACCGCGCCGCGCTGCACCCGGAGCTCCGGCAGGGCGGGCGAGATCAGCGTCAGCGTCCGCACCAGGTCGGGACGGACGGCGGCGACGCGCGTGGCGACGGCGCCGCCCAGCGAGTTCCCGAAGAGATGGACGGGCCCGCGCGCCTGCGCGTCGAGGTAGCGGATGACGGCGCGGGCGTGCCCGGTGACCGAGTAGTCGCCGTCGTCCGGCGGCGGGGAGTCCCCGAAGCCGGGCAGGTCGACGGCTTCGCTGTCCACGACGTCCTCGAGGAGCGGCATCAGGTCGGACCAGTTCTGCGAGGAGCCGCCCAGTCCGTGGACGTACAGCGCCGGCGGCAGTCCCTCGCGGGCCGGCGGCCGCGAGCGTACGTTCAGCGTGAGCCCCGAGAGAGCCACCGAGCGGAGCCGCTCGCCGGCCGCGACCCTGACAGCGCCCACTCTCGGTGTGACAGTGGCGGCGAGGGCAGGCGGCAGCTCGGTCGAAGACATGCGGCAATGTTACGAGACGATCACGCACCTGTTTGTGTGTTCGCCGTCACAGATCGCGTAGCGCTGAGATCGGGTGTTTCCTACGCTCTTAGGGAGAGCACTCGGACAACGAGCGCGCTCGCACCGCTCGGGAAGAGGACACATGACCGTCGACCCCACCGACCCCGAGACGTTCGAGGACGCCGCGGAACCCGTGCCCGAGATCGACGTCGAGGCTCCGGAGGCGGACGCCGCCGAGCAGCACGCGGATCTCGCGCCGGAACGCGACGACTCACTGCAGGGCTCGGACCCGGCCCAGGCCAACGAGGCGGACCGGGTGGAACAGGCACGCGTGGTCGCCCTCGACGAGGACGACTACCGATGACCGGTGCCCATGGACCGGTACCGGTACGGCCGTCGGACAGCCGCTGACAGACCCCCGGCGTCCGGTCCTCTGGGGATCTTGCCCCCGTCCGGCCGTTTATGTTCCGTTCCGACCCTGTCCGGTCCGTGAAATTCTGCACGCGCACCGCGCACACCAGGGTTACCGAAAAGTACGATGGCGGGCGCGGCGCACACCGCACTTGGACGATCTTGGGAGGCGGCGTGACAGCCATCGAGCAGACAGAGGCGGCACGCCCGCGGGGTACGCGCCTGCCGCGCCGTGCCCGACGGAACCAGCTGCTGGGCGCGGCACAGGAGGTCTTCGTCGCGCAGGGCTACCACGCGGCGGCGATGGACGACATCGCCGAGCGCGCGGGCGTCAGCAAGCCCGTCCTCTACCAGCACTTCCCCGGCAAGCTGGACCTGTATCTGGCGCTGCTGGACCAGCACTGCGAGTCCCTGCTGGAGTCGGTGCGCACCGCGCTCGCGTCGACGACCGACAACAAGCAGCGCGTTGCGGCCACGATGGACGCCTATTTCGCCTACGTCGAGGACGAGGGCGGCGCGTTCCGGCTCGTCTTCGAGTCCGATCTGACGAACGAGGCCGCGGTACGCGAGCGCGTGGACAGGGTCACGCTGCAGTGCGCGGAGGCGATCTCCGACGTCATCGCGGAGGACACCGGCTTGTCCAGGGGAGAGTCCATGCTCCTGGCGTCCGGCCTCGGTGGCCTGGCGCAGGTCGTCGCGCGGTACTGGCTGCACAGCGACCGCAGCGTGTCGCGCGACCAGGCGGTGCAGCTGCTGACCTCGCTGGCGTGGCGCGGCATCGCGGGTTTCCCGCTGCACGGCAGCGAGCACCACTGACGGCACCGCCCGCCGACCGCTCCTGACGGCGCCGCCGACCGGCCCGCGCTTTTGTTCCCGTCCGCTGTTCGCTACCGGCGTGCACGCCCGGCGGCTGACCTTCCCCTCACCGGGCTAATGTGTGCTGGTACGGCGCGGACGGCCGCGCACATCACTGACCGTCGGAGGGACATAGCCGTGGAGGTCAAGATCGGCGTGCAGTACGCGCCCCGCGAGATCGTTCTGGAGAGCGGTCAGACCGCCGAGGAGGTCGAGAAGGCGGTGTCCGAGGCGCTGTCCGGGAAGTCCCAGCTGCTGACCCTCGTGGACGACCACGGCCGCAAGGTCCTGGTGCCGGCCGACCGCCTCGCGTACGTGGAGATCGGCGAGCCGACCGCCCGCAGGGTCGGCTTCAGCGCCCTCTAGGCGCGAACAGGCGCGAACGCGACCAGTTCAGGGGTGCGGCCCGGCAGTCAACTGCCGGGCCGCACCCCTGTGTTGCGTGCACTGACCCCTGTGTCGCCTGCACTGAGGGCCGCTCGGTCATGTGCGCTGCAGACTCGTGGTGCGCACACTGCGGACGGAGTACGGATTCACCCGTGGGTGCAGCCGCGTGCGCGGCGGATATGCGACGACGCCTTCACGGTTGCGCCATATGTTCATCTCAGCGGAGGATTGCGTTCCGGACGCCCCGGGTAGGACGGGCTACGACCGACACGACATGGCTGCGCGGGAGGGAACCACAGATGGTGTTGGAAGCGCTCGGCTCCGCAGTCATCGGTCTTGCACTCGCCTGGGCGGCGACACGGCTCCTGCCGCACCGCCTCCCCGCCCGCACTCTCGTCCTGCCGACGGGTGTCGTGGCCGCGCTGTTCGGTGCGTTCGTCACGCACAGCGCCCTGGGCCCGGGCCACACGCCGCTCACGCTCCTCGGCGCACTGGCCGTCGCGGGGGCCCTGCTCTCCCTGTTGATCCGCCCGTCGGGACTGCGCCGATCAGCCACGGCCTAGGCCCTGTCGTCAAACTCCCGGGGCCCGCCCTTCGGGCGGACGACGGGAGTTTGACGACAGGGCCTAGGGACCGGCGCGGTAGCGACCGGTCCCTAGGCGCCGGAAACCGACTACGCCGCCAGCCCCAGCGCAGCCATCCGCTTCGTGTGCGCCTCGGTGATACGCGAGAACATCCGCCCGACCTCCGCGAGGTCGAACCCGTCCGCGACGCCGCCCACCAGCATCGTCGACAGCGCGTCGCGCTCCGCGACCACCCGCTGGGACTGCGAGAGGGCCTCGCCCATCAGCCGCCGCGCCCACAGCGCGAGCCGCCCGCCCACGCGCGGGTCGGCCTCGATGGCGGCGCGCACCTTCTCCACGGCGAAGGTCGCATGCCCGGTGTCGTCGAGGACGCCCAGCACCAGGGCACGCGTGTCAGAGTCCAGACGCGCGGCCACCTCGCGGTAGAAGTCGCTCGCGATCGAGTCGCCGACATAGGCCTTGACCAGGCCCTCCAGCCAGTCCGACGGCGCCGTCTGCTTGTGGAAGCCCTCGTACGCGGCCACGAACGGCTCCATCGCCCCGGTCGGCTCCTCGCCGATGGACGCGAGCCGGTCCCTGAGCTGCTCGAAGTGGTGGAACTCGGCCGATGCCATCTTCGCCAGCTCCGCCTTGTCGGCGAGCGTCGGCGCCAGCTTCGCGTCCTCCGCGAGCCGCTCGAAGGCCGCCAGCTCGCCGTACGCGAGGGCGCCGAGCAGGTCGACGACCGCGGCGCGGTACTGGGGGTCGGCGGAGGCCTGGGCCCAGTCCTGGGCTGCGATTCCGGTCGGCTCGGCGGCTGCGTCGGCGGCTTTGTCAGAGGCGTTGTCAGGCGTGGTCATGCAGCGCACAATAGTCCGCCTTCCGTCGCGCGGAAGTCCCTGGTCAATCACTGTGATGACGACTACGTGACGAATTCGGCCATCGAGTGTGCGCCGTTCCGGGGTATGGTGGTAATGCGCTCGTCGAGTTCATCGCCGCATCTTGACGGTAAACAGACGGGCTGCACGCATGAGGATGCCCGGTCGGTGGCCCGATCGGCTCCGACCCGACAGCCCTCCAAGCCGTACGCCAGAGTGCGTACGGCTTCCCATGGAGGGGCCCTCAGCGGTTCGAGCGCTAGAGCGTCGGCAGTGGTCCCGCGCCGTCCGCCCCGCGACACAAAGGCGGCCGGCGTCAGACGGCACGGTCACGACCCCCGCGTTCGCCTCGCACCGCACCACACAGAAGAGGCAACACCCTGACTACGCAGCGTACGACTTTCCGAGAGCTCGGAATCCTTCCCGAGACCGCCGAAGCCCTCGAGGCCGTCGGCATCATCAACCCCTTCCCCATCCAGGAGATGACGCTCCCTGTCGCGCTCTCCGGCACCGACGTCATCGGCCAGGCCAAGACCGGTACCGGCAAGACGCTGGGCTTCGGTCTCCCCCTCCTCGAGCGCGTCACCGTTCCGGCGGACGTCGAGGCCGGCCGGGCACAGCCCGAGCAGCTGACCGACGCCCCGCAGGCGCTCGTCGTCGTCCCCACCCGCGAGCTGTGCACGCAGGTCACCAACGACCTGCTTACCGCGGGCAAGGTCCGCAACGTCCGCGTCCTCGCGATCTACGGCGGCCGGGCCTACGAACCGCAGGTCGACGCCCTGAAGAAGGGCGTCGACGTCGTCGTCGGAACCCCGGGACGGCTCCTCGACCTCGCAGGCCAGAAGAAGCTCAACCTGGGCCACGTCAAGTGCCTGGTCCTCGACGAGGCCGACGAGATGCTCGACCTGGGCTTCCTGCCCGACGTCGAGAAGATCATCAACATGCTGCCGGCCCGCCGCCAGACGATGCTCTTCTCCGCGACCATGCCGGGCGCCGTCATCGGCCTCGCCCGCCGCTACATGTCGCAGCCCACGCACATCCGCGCCACCGCGCCGGACGACGAGGGCGCGACGGTCGCCAACATCTCGCAGCACGTGTACCGCGCGCACTCCATGGACAAGCCGGAGATGGTCGCGCGCATACTGCAGGCCGAAGGCCGTGGCCTCGCCATGATCTTCTGCCGTACGAAGCGGACGGCGGCCGACATCGCAGAGCAGCTCCAGCGCCGCGGGTTCGCCTCCGGCGCCGTGCACGGCGACCTCGGACAGGGCGCCCGCGAGCAGGCGCTGCGCGCCTTCCGCAACGGCAAGGTGGACGTGCTCGTCTGCACCGACGTCGCCGCCCGCGGCATCGACGTCGAGGGCGTCACGCACGTCATCAACTACCAGTCGCCGGAAGAAGAGAAAACGTACCTGCACCGCATCGGCCGCACGGGCCGCGCGGGCAACTCCGGTACGGCGATCACGCTGGTCGACTGGGACGACATCCCGCGCTGGCAGCTGATCAACAAGGCCCTTGACCTGCCTTTCAACGACCCGCCCGAGACGTACTCGACCTCGCCGCACCTCTTCGAGGAGCTGCGGATCCCCGAGGGTACGAAGGGTGTCCTCCCCCGCTCCGAGCGCACCCGCGCCGGGCTGGCGGCCGAGGAGATCGAGGACCTCGGCGAGACCGGCGGCCGCGGGGCGCGTGGGCGCGGAGGGCGCGGCGGCCGAGTCGCACAGTCCGCGGACCGCGAGCCCGAGCGGGAGCGGGAGCGGGAGCGCCCGGCACGTACGCCGCGGCGGCGCCGCCGTACGCGTGGCGGAGCAGCGGTGGACGGCGCTTCTGCCGGCACGGTCGATGCCACGGCTGCCGCGACTACCACGGCTGCGGAGGCGGCCGAGCCGTCCCTGACGGCTCCCGCTTCGGTTTCCGCGACCGAGTCTGAGCCGACGTCGGGTGTGGCGCGTACGCCGCGCCGTCGTCGCCGTACCCGCGGTGGTGTGAAGGCCGAGGCGTCGGCTGCCGCGGTCGGTGTCGACGCGGCGGATTCCCCGGTCACGCCGCTGCACGAGCAGACGGCGCCGGTTGTGGACACGACCGCTCCGGCCGAGTCCACTGCGTCGGATGCGACGGCGGCTACTGTCGCGCCGACGTCTGAGAGCACCGAGACGCCGCGGCGCCGCCGCACCCGCAAGGCCGCGGGCACGGCACCGGCGACCGCGACGGCGTCCGAGGCCGCCCCGGCGGCGGATGCGGTTGCGACGGTCGAGGCCGGAATCCCCGCCCAGGCGACGGACGAGCCCCAGCCGAAGTCGCGCCGTCGCACCCGCAAGGCGGCGGAAGCAGCGGTGACCACGACGGACGGCACGGCAACCGCCGAGGAGGCGGAGGCCAAGCCGAAGCGCCGCACCCGCAAGAGCGTCGCGGCCGCCGAAGCCACGGTGGCCACGGCCGAAGGCGCCACGGCTGCCGAGGCGAACGAGACCAAACCGAAGCGCCGCACCCGCAAGGCCGCGGAGGCAGCGGTCACCACGGCGGACGGCACGGCAACCGCCGAGGAGGCGGAGGCCAAACCGAAGCGCCGCACCCGCAAGGCCGCGGAGGCAGCGGTCACCACGGCGGA